>DASXJY010000035.1:0-13295 GCA_036497115.1 Solirubrobacteraceae bacterium | reverse complement strand
ACCGCAAGGTCGGCTCGTCGCTGCCGATGGGCGCCGCTGAGCCCGACCACCCCAGGCGCACCCAGTTGGGCGGGGCGATTCACAGCGCGCCAGGATAGCCGCGGCCTTGGCATCCTTGAGCGGATGAGCGCAACCATGGAGGGACGGCGGGTCCTGGTGACCGGAGGCTCGATGGGCATCGGGCGGGAGGTCGCCGGCGAGCTGTCGCGCCAGGGTGCCCGCGTGGTGCTGATGGGGCGTGGTCGGAAAGCCCTGGACACCGCGCTCGGGGGGCTGGTCGGCACCGGCCACCAGAGCCTGCCCCTCGATGTGTCCGATACCGCCGCCTGGTCTGCCGCCGTCGGTGAGCTCGATCGCGGCGGCCCGCTGCACGGGCTGGTCACCGCTGCCGGCGTGCTGGGACCGATTGGACGGCTCGATGAGGTGGTGATGGACGAGTTTCTCGCCACCATCTCGATCAACCTCGTCGGCACGGCGCTGGCCCTTCACCACGCTCTCCCGCGGCTTCGGTTGACCAACGGGCGGGCCGTGACGCTCTCCGGGGGTGGCGGAACGGCCCCGCTGGCGCGCTACGACGCCTATGCCGCCTCCAAGGCCGCTGTGGTGCGGCTAACCGAGAACGTCGCCGTCGATGGGGAGGTCGAGGTCAACTGCGTCGCCCCCGGATTCGTGGCCACCAGGATGCACGCGGGGACGCTAACGGCGGGCCCTGAGGCGGCCGGGGCCGACTACTACCGGCGGACCCAGGCGCAGCTCGCCGAAGGGGGGTTTCCGGCCGCGGAGGCGGCGGCCCTGGTGGCGTTCCTGCTCTCGGACTCGGCGGCCGGCATCAGCGGGCGCCTGCTCAGTGCGCAATGGGATCCATGGCGAGAGGACGAGTTTCGCCGGCGACTGCGCAACGATCGGTCGCTGGCCACGTTACGGCGTATCGATGGTCAATTGTTCACCGCGGGCACGGCGGGTTAGCCTGTTTGGCAGACGATGGCGACCAGCGAGCACTCCCAGCGGTATTTCGCGTCCGTGTCCGACCTGGCTCGATCCGTCGATGGCGAGCAGGTCGACACGATGGCCCGCGGCTTGGCGGCGCTCCGAGCGCGGGGCGGCCGGCTGTTCATCCTCGGCGTCGGTGGTGGGGCAGGCCATTCATCGCACGCCGTCAACGACTTTCGCAAGCTGTGCCTGATCGAGAGCTACGCTCCGACCGACAACGTCTCCGAGCTGACCGCTCGCACCAACGACGACGGCTGGGACACGTCGTTCACCGAGTGGCTGGCGGTCTCAAAGCTGACCCCCGATGACGCGCTGCTGGTGTTCAGCGTCGGCGGAGGCTCCCGTGAGCACAACGTCTCGATCAACCTGGTCAATGCGATCGAGCGCGGGCGCGAGGTCGGCGCCCAGATCTACGGGATCGTCGGCTCGCCCGATGGCACGCTGGCGCAACTCGCCGACGTGGCAATCGTCGTGAGTGCGCCGCCGGATCTCAAGACGCCTCTGGTCGAGTCCTTCCAGGCGGTGATCTGGCACGCGCTGGCCTCCCATCCGGAGCTGGCGGCGCACGCCGGGCACTGGGAATCGCTGGCCGCCGGTGGATCGTGACCGGCGGGGCCCGGGCGGCATTCGTGGACCGCGACGGCGTGATCAACGACCTGGTCGAGGATCCGGCCAGCGCACGGCCGGAATCTCCCCTGCGCGTCGAGGACGTCACGCTGATCCCTGACGCCGCGGCGGCGCTGCGCCGGCTGTCGCAATCCGGTCTGCTCGTGGTCGGCGTCTCCAACCAGCCGGCGGCGGCCAAGGGAAAAGCGTCGCTCGAGCAGCTGATGGCGATCCAGGAGCGGGTCGTCGACCTGCTGGCCGAGCAGGGCGCGAGGTTCGACGCGTTTCGGATCTGCCTGCACCATCCGCGGGGAACCGACAGCCAGCTGACCCGCCGCTGCGACTGTCGCAAGCCGGCGCCGGGAATGTTGCTGGACGCCGCGCAGGAGCTCGGCATCGACCTGCAGCGCTCGTGGATGATCGGCGATACGGATGCCGACGTCCAGGCGGGCCGAGCTGCCGGTTGCCGGACGGCACTGGTCATGCAGCCGCTGAGCGCTCACAAGCGAAGTGAGACCACGCCGCCCGATCTCGTCGTTTCCAGTCTCGCTGACGCGGCGCAGCGGCTGGTGAAGGAGGCGGTAGATTGAGCAGCGTGTTCGACGATCTCAGCGTGAAGATCTTCGCTGACGGCGCGGATCTCGACGCGATCATCAAGCTGGCCTCGGACCGGCGCGTCGCCGGCTTTACGACCAACCCCACCCTGATGTGGAAGGCCGGGCTGACCGACTACGAGGAGTTCGCCCGCCGTCTGCTCGAGCGGATCACGGTGCACCCGATCTCCTTTGAGGTGTTTGCCGACGACCCCGAGGAGATCCGCCGCCAGGCGCGGCTGATCTCGCGCTGGGGCGAGAACGTGTACGTCAAGTTGCCGGTCTCGACGACCTCCGGCGAGTCGATGGCTCCGATCGTGCGCGAACTATCCGAGGATGGGGTGAAGGTGAACGTGACCGCGCTGTTCACCACCGCGCAGGTGGAGCTGATCACTAAGGCGGTCAAGGACGGTGCACCGTCCTGCATCTCGGTGTTCGCAGGGCGGATCGCCGACGCCGGCATCGATCCTGTCCCGATCATGCGGCGCTCGGTCGAGATCATGGTCGAGGCTCCGAGGTCTGAGTTGATCTGGGCATCGCCCCGGGAGATCCTCAACGTGGTGCAAGCCGATCAGGTGGGGTGTCACATCATCACGGTGACCACCGACCTGCTCAAGAAGCTGGACCTGCTCGGCAAGGACCTTCTGCAGTACTCGCTCGAGACGGTCCAGATGTTTCATCGGGACGCTCTCTCGGCCGGTTTCACGCTGTAATCGATGCGCCGAGCCTGCATCACCGGCGGAGCCGGGTTCATCGGCTCAAACCTCGCTGACCGCTTGCGGTCACAGGGGACCGAGGTCGTGATCATCGACGATTTCCGCACCGGACGCCGAGAGTTCCTGGAGGCGCTGCAACGTGACCCCGGGGTCACCCTGCATGAAGGCGACGTGCTAGATGGCGATCTGCTGCGCGAGGCCTTCGCCGGCTGTGACTGGATCTTTCACCTCCAGGCCAACGCCGACGTGCGCCACGGGCTGGAACACCCTCGCCACGATCTGGAGCAGAACACGATCTCCACCGCGGGTGTGCTCGAGGCGATGCGATCAACCGGGGTGTCGAAGATCGCCTTCTCGTCGACCGGCTCGGTGTACGGGGAGCCCGAGGTGTTTCCCACGCCGGAGGATGCGCCGTTCCCGGTCCAGACCTCCCTGTATGGCGCCTCGAAGCTGGCCTGTGAGGGATTGATCGCCGCCTACGCCCACGGCTTCGGGTTCACCGGGCTGGCATTTCGGTTCGTGTCGATACTGGGCGAGCGTTACACCCACGGCCACGTGTATGACTTCTATCGCGCGCTGAAGCGCGATCCGAGCCGGTTGCGTGTCCTCGGCGATGGCCGCCAGGAGAAGTCCTACCTGTACGTTGGAGACTGCGTCAGCGCGATCACCACAGCGGTTGAGGCTCACGATCACCGCTCCGGCGAATTCGGCGTCTACAACCTCGGTACCGACGAGACCGTCGTGGTCAACGACTCGATTGCCGTGATCTGCTCGCACCTGGGCGTCTCACCTACGCTGGAGTACGCCGGCGGGCGCCGCGGGTGGGCCGGCGACAGCCCGCTGATCCACCTGGACTGCTCGCGCATCCGGCAGCTCGGCTGGTCTGCGCAGCTCAACATCCGCCAGGGAATCCTGCGCACGCTGGCGTGGCTGGACGAGAGCCCCTATGCGTGGGCGCAACCGGTGGGGACAGCGAGGCGGGCGCGATGAGCGTCATCTTCAGCCGAGCGCCGCTGCGGATCTCGCTGGGTGGCGGCGGCACCGACCTGCCGTCCTACTACCGCGAGCACGGAGGGTTCCTGGTCGCCGGGGCGATCGACAAGTACATCTACATGCTGATGCACACGGTGTTCCAGCGCCGCTACAAGATGAAGTACTCCGAAACCGAGGACGTGGCGGAGATCAGCTCCATCCGCCACCCCATCTTGCGAGAGGCGCTGCAGCGCCACTGGCGCGGCAACCCGTTGGAGATCGCGTCTGTGGCCGATGTGCCGGCCGGCACCGGCATGGGATCGTCAGGCGCGTTCACCGTGGCCCTGATCAAGGGCCTGGCCCACGCCCGGCGTACGGCGATCACTCCCGGAACTCTGGCCGAGACGGCCTGCGATCTCGAGATCAACATCCTCAACGAGCCGTGCGGCAAGCAGGATCCCTACGTGGCCGCCCACGGCGGGATCTGTGCCTACACCTTCACCCGCGACGACACGGTCGAGGTCGAGCCGCTGGAGCTTTCGGGCCCAACGCTACGCGGGCTGCGCGAGCAGATGCTCCTGTTCTACACCGGAGAGGCACGCAGCGCCTCCAGCGTTCTTTCCGATCAGGACAGCCGCACCAAGACCGGGGACGCCGAGATGCTCGAGAACCTTCACCTGACCAAGGAGCTCGGCCTGCGCAGCCGGGACCTGCTGCTGGCCGGGGACCTGTTCGCCTACGCCGAGGCCATGCACGAGCACTGGCTCAACAAGCGGCGGCGTTCTCCCGGGATGGCCAGCGACCGGATCAACGACCTGTACACGCTGGCCCGGCGCAGCGGCGTCGTCGGCGGCAAGCTGGTCGGCGCCGGCGGGGGCGGGTTCCTGCTCGTGTATGCGCGCAACCCGGCCGACACGCGGCAGGCGATGGCCGCGGCGGGGGCCACCGAGCTGCCGTTCGACTTCGAGTTCGTCGGAGCGCACTCCAACGAGTATGCGTAGCGCGAGGGCGGAATGACCCGGTCCCCCGTGCGCGTCGCGATCATCGGCTGCGGGCTGATCGGAGACAAGCGCGCGGCGGCTCTGGGGGAGGGTGATCGGGTGATCGGGGCCTTTGACGTGGTGCTGGAGCAGGCTCGGGCGCTGACCGCTCGCTACGGCGGGCGGCCCTGCCGGGAGGTCGATGAGCTGCTGGATCTCAGCCCCGATGTCGTGGTTGTCGCCACCCCCCACGACGAGCTGGCCCCGCTCACCGAGCGGGCGCTGCGCGCCGGCGCCGATGTGCTGGTCGAGAAGCCGGCGGGCCTGGGCAGCGCACAGGTGGTGCGGCTGGCTGACGTGGCCCTGCAGACGGGAAGGCGCGTCAAGGTCGGCTTCAACCACCGCTTCCATCCCGCGCTGGCCGAGCTCGCCGCCGAGGTCCACTCCGGCCAGCACGGCGAGCTGATGCATCTGCGGGCACGCTATGGCCATGGTGGCCGCATCGGCTATGACCGGGAGTGGCGCGCCGAGCCGATGCGCTCGGGCGGCGGGGAGCTGATCGACCAGGGGATGCACCTGCTCGACCTGACGCATTGGCTCGCCGGGCCTCTGCCGCTGCACTGCGCCCTGCTGCGAACCCATTTCTGGGACACGCCGGTGGAGGACAACGCCGCCCTGGTGCTGGGTGACGGCGACTCGCGGGACGCGGTCTGGGCGATGCTCCACGTGACCTGGACGGAGTGGAAGAACACCTTCTCGATCGAGGTCTACTGCCGCACCGCCAAGCTCCAGGTGGACGGTCTGGTGCGCTCCTACGGCTCCCAGCGGCTGCGGGTGTTCCGCATGCTCCCCGAGCTCGGACCGCCCGAGGTGCGGGAGCGCTCCTACGGCGATCAAGACCTCTCCTGGGCGCGAGAGTGGGATCACTTCACCACCGCGCTGCAGACCGGCGAGTCGCTGCTCGGCAATCTCGACGATGCCCGGTATGCGTGGAGCCGCGTGGAGGACGCCTACGCCGCCTCGCCGCCCTACTCCGCGCTGGGACGGGCGCTGACCGGGCACGGCTAGTTGGTCGCTTCACTGCCGCCGATCTGCATCCTGGCCGGCGGCCTGGGAACCCGGCTGGGCGAGGAGGTCAGAGACACCCCCAAGCCGCTGCTGGAAGTCGCCGGGGAGCCGTTTCTCGTCCACCAGCTGCGGCTCCTGGCCCAGCACGGTGCTCGCCGGGTCGTCCTCTGCGTCGGTTACCTGGGCGAGCAGATCGAGCGGCGGATCGGCAGCGAGCGATTCGGCATCCGGATCTCCTACAGCTACGACGGTCCGACGCGGCTCGGCACGCTCGGGGCCGTCCGCGGCGCCGCGGGCGCGCTGGGTGAGCGCTTCCTGGTGCTTTACGGCGACACCTACCTGAGGATCGGCTATGGCGCGGCCACCGCTGCCTGGGAGCACAGTGGGCTTCCGGCGATGATGACGGTGCTTGAGAACGAGGGCCGCTGGGACGCCTCCAACGCCTCGTTTGACGGCCGGCGTGTGACCGCCTACGACAAACGCCATCCCAGCGCGACGATGCGATGGATCGACTACGGCCTCGGCGGTCTGCGGGCTGAGGCCCTGGCGGTGGTGGGCGATGAGGTCAGCGAGCTGGCCGAGCTCTACCACGAGCTGGCGCGGCGCGGCTCGCTGTTCGGGTTTGCCGCCACCGAGCGCTTCTACGAGATCGGAACTCCGGAGTCTCTGCGGGAGACGGGACGGTTTCTGGCCCGTTCCGCGGGCGGCGGGTAGCCGGTCGGAGTCCGCCGAACCGGCTGACCTGGAAGACTTCCTGGCGGTGAGGCAGTGGCAGCAGGGGAGGGTCGGTCGGATCGCGGTGATCGCGACCCTCGTCGCTGGCTGTCTGGGGACGTGTGCGCCAGCCGGCGCGGCGAAGCCAGCGCCCAGCGTCACCTTGCAGTGGGTGGGGGACATCGCGCTCAGCACGCAGCGCGGGCTGCCGCCCGGTGGGCTGGTCCGGGCGCTGGCTCCGGTCAGCGCGTTGCTGCACGCAGCCGACTTGACGACCGGCAACCTCGAGGGGACGCTGTCGGTGGGAGGGAGCTCCAAATGCGGCGGCCCCGGCGGCGGAAGATGCTTCGCCTTTCAGGCGCCGCCGGCAACCGCCGGACAGCTGCGCCGGCTCGGTTTCGGGCTCGTCAACCAGGCCAACAACCACTCCCTTGACTACGGGGCTTCAGGGCGAGCCCAGACGCTGGCCGCGCTGGGGAGCGCCGGGATCGCCCACACCGGGATGCCCGGCGAGATCACCCGCCTGCGGGTCGACGACGTCTCGCTGGCGTTCCTGGGCTTTGCGCCCTACTCGTTTGACTCAAACCTGCTCGACATCCCGGCCGCCCAGGCCCTGGTCAGGCGCGCCCGGCGGCACTCCGCGGTGGTGGTGGTGTTCATCCACGCCGGCGCCGAGGGTGCGGACGCCCTGCACACTCCGTACGGACCTCAGTCCTACCTGGGCGAAGACCGCGGCGATGCCCGGCGCTTCGCCCGCGCGGTGATCGACGCCGGCGCCGCGATCGTCCTCGGCTCGGGGCCGCACGTGGTCCGTGGGGTGCAGCGCTACCGCGGCCACCTCATCGCCTACTCGCTCGGCAACTTCGTCGGCTACCACACCCTCGGGGGCGGTGGTGTGCTGTCAGACAGCGGCATCCTGCGGGTCAGGCTCGACACGCGCGGGCGCCTGCTCGGAGCCCACTGGATCTCGATTCGCCTCGTCGACGGTCTGCCTCGCCCGGATGCCGGCAACGCCGCGGCTCGCCTGGTGGGCCGGCTCTCGGGCGAGGACTTTCCCTCCAGCCACTACCGGATCCCGCCCGACGGGCGCTTCGTGCTCTAGGTCGCCGCGCGCCGCGCCCAGCCTGCCCGCATCGATATCGTCGTGACCGGCTTGCCGATGAAGAGTCTGCCGACCAAGCTCGAGGGACCGATACTGCTTGCTCCCACCGTGCACGGCGATGAGCGGGGCTTCTTCCTGGAATCCTTCCGAGAGCAGGTATTTCTTGAGTTGGGAATCCCGGAGCACTTCGTTCAGGACAACCACTCCCGGTCACGGCGGGCAATCGTGCGCGGGATGCACTATCAGCCGGGTCAGGCCAAGCTGATCCGCTGCGTGCGGGGAGCGATCCTGGACGTGCTGGTCGACATCCGCCGCCATTCGCCCCAGTTCGGCCGCTGGGAGGGCTTTCAGCTCGACGACGTCGAACACCATCAGCTGTACTGCCCCAACGGCTTCGCCCACGGGTTCTGCGTGCTCAGCGAGGTCGCCGATGTCACCTACAAGGTGTCCAGTTACTACGACCCTGACCTGGAGAGCGGGTTTGCCTACAACGATCCCGAGGTCGGGATCGAGTGGCCGCTGGAGGGCGAGCTGGTCGCCTCGGCGCGTGACCAGGCCGCCCCGACGCTCTCCGAACGGGCTCCGTCGCTGCCGTTCTGAGCGAGCGCGAGGGCTACGATCCACGAGATGCTCGACCGCCTCGCCGTCACGCCGAATCAGTATCGCCGGTTGGCCTATATCACCCTCGCGGCGCTGACCCTGATCGTGATGACCGGGGCGGCGGTCCGCCTGACCGGGTCGGGCCTGGGATGCCCCGACTGGCCGCGCTGCTACGGCAAGGATCTGCCACCGCTCTCGACCCACGCTCTGATCGAGTTCTCAAATCGGGCCCTGTCGGGCCTGGTCGGGGTGCTGGCGGTGGTCGCGGCGGGACTGGCGTTCACGCGCCGCCCGTTCCGGCGCGACCTCGCGGTGCTGGCGCTGCTGCTTCCGCTGGGGGTCGTGGCCCAGGCGATTCTCGGCGGCTTCACCGTCCGCGAGCACCTGGCTCCCGGCTTCGTCATGGCTCACTACGGACTTTCGATGCTGGTGCTGATCGCCGCCGTGGCGCTGGCTTGGCGCGCGCGCTACGAGCCCGGATCCCGCCCACGGGCCACCGATCGCGTCTCGGTCTGGTCGGTGCGGGCGCTCGTGCCGCTGGGTGCGGTGACGATCTTCGCCGGCACGGCCGCCACCGCGGCCGGCCCGCACGCCGGGGGGTCTCCGGGTCAGCGGATCCACCGCCTGCATTTCAAGGGCGCCGAGACGCTGATGTGGGTCATTCACCGCCACGCCACGATCGCGGCCATATTCGGGGTTGCGGTGATCGGTGTCTGGCTGCTGCGACGGCGGCGCGGCGCCGGCGAGGATGCGCTGGAACCGGTGACCGTACTGGGGGTGCTGGTCGCCGCCCAGGGGCTGGTCGGCAGCGTCCAGTATGAGCTCAAGCTGCCCTCGGACATGGTCTGGGTTCACGTGACGCTGGCCACGCTGACCTGGCTGGCCATCCTGTGGGCCTGTGCGGCCGCGGGAAGCCTGCAGCCCCGCCGCCAGCCCACCACCGAGGCCGAGCCCGAGGTGCCGGCGGCGCGCGAATTGCAGGCAATCGGCCGCTTGTAGGCCTGTACGATCGGCTCGACCGATGTCGACCGACCGCCCTGCCCAGACCCAGCCGCCCTCTCCGGCGCGCGCCTCGGATGCCTCGCTGAGCATCCTGGTCGTCGACGACGAATCCGATCTGCGCGAGATGTTGACCCGCTCGTTCTCACGCGAGGGCCATCGCGTGCTGGCGGTGGCCGATGGCCGGGCGGCGATCGATCGGGCCAGCACCGACCAGTTCGACATCGTCCTGCTCGATGTGGCGCTGGGGGCCGGCCCCGACGGCTACGAGGTCTGCCGGACGCTGCGGGCCAGGCGCAACGTTGTGCCGATCATCATGCTGACCGCGCTTGACTCCGAGGCCGACGCGGTGCTGGGGCTGGAGGCGGGGGCCGACGACTACGTGACCAAGCCGTTCGGCCTCGCCGAGCTGCGTAGCCGGATCCGCGCCGTGCTCCGGCGCGCCGGGACGCGGACGATGGGCGACGAGGTCCTGGTCGTGGGGCCGATCGCGCTGGACCGCGCCCAGCGCGAGGTGACGATCGAGGGCGCTCCGGTCAAGCTCACCTTCTCGGAGTTCGAGCTGCTGGACGCCCTGATGGCCGATCCGGGACGGCTGCTCAACCGACAGGAGCTGCTGCGCGCGATCTGGGGCGACAGCGCCTATCGCGATCCGCGGGCCATCGACGTGCATATCCGGCATCTGCGTGAGAAGCTCGAGCCCGAGCCCGAGAAACCCCGCTACATCCTCACCGTGCGCGGCGCCGGGTACCGACTCAGAGGGACGTAGTGCCGGGGGCCGCTTAGCCAGATGGTCGGCCAGGAGCGGGCTCGCCGCCGATTGTGGAGGCGCCACCGCCGCGCGCAGCCCCTGACCAGGCCGGCGCTGTCCGCGAGGGGCGCTTTCGGCCTACGGGGTCGAATCGTCGGCGCCGTGCTGGTTACCACCGTGGCCACGCTCGCGGTCGCGGCGCTGGCCCTCCTGGGCCCGCTGGAGCAGAGCCTGCGCAACGCCGAGAAGCAGACCCTGCGCCACGACCTGACCCGGAGCACGATCGCGGGATTCAAGAAGCTGCACCTCGGCGACCTGCCGTCCCCCGAGGTGGCCGAGGCGCTCTCCCGGCAACAGCAGCAGCTCTCGGTCCGGATCGGTTCGATCGTCACCGTGCTCGGCTATCCGGAGGCCAACGGGCAGGGCCGGCCTCTGCTGCCCCCGAGGCTCGAGGGGGGGATCTTGGGCTCTGACAGCTTCGATGACGTCACCAGAGCCTTCGCCACCCGCCACTCCGTCTACTCGTTCGGCTTCATCAACGGGACCGACTACGCCCGGGCGGCGATCCCGTTCGCCAACGGCGAGATCCACTACGTGCTGGCCGTTCGCAAACCGATCGACGAGATCGCCGGGGCGGTCCAGGTCGTCCGCCGGGCGTTCATCACCGCGGCCCTGGCCGGGCTGGTGCTGACCCTGATCCTGGGGATCCCGCTCTCGGCGACGCTGGTGCGACGCCTGCGGAGGTTGCGCCAGGCGGCGCTCAAGCTGGCCCAGCAGGGACCGGTGGTGGAGGTCCCCGACGACCGGGCCCGCGACGAGGTCGGGGACCTTGCCCGGACCCTGGCCACAATGCAGCAGCGGCTGCAGCAGCAGGAGGAGGCCCGTCGTTCGTTCGTGGCCACCGCGTCGCACGAGCTGCGCACGCCGCTGACCTCGCTCGACGGGATGCTCGAGCTGCTCGACGACGACCTTCGCTACGAGCAGCCTGACCTCGAGGACGCCCGCGCGCTGCTGGACCGGGCGCGCGTGCAGTCGCGGCGGCTGGGCCGGCTCGCAGCCGACCTGCTCGATCTCTCGCGGCTGGACGCCCGCAGCGATCTGCGCTCCGAGCCGGTGGAGCTGGGTGAGCTCAGTCGCGCCGTGCTGGCCGAGTTCGAACTGGGGACCGCCGAGCGCGGGATCGACACCGAGATCAACGACCACGGGG
Organism: Solirubrobacteraceae bacterium; assembly: GCA_036497115.1. Classification (GTDB taxonomy): domain Bacteria; phylum Actinomycetota; class Thermoleophilia; order Solirubrobacterales; family Solirubrobacteraceae; genus Palsa-465. The sequence goes on along the minus strand of DASXJY010000035.1, from coordinate 1,997 downwards.
GCTCGGTGTGGACCCGGGGGGATCCCGGCAGCATCGCGCGGATCCTTCGGATCCTGCTCGACAACGCGGTGCGCCTCAGCCCGGCGGGATCGAAGCTCGAGATCGAGCTGCGGTCCGGAGCGGAGGTCACGCTGAGCGTCTCCGACCAGGGGCCCGGCGTCCCGCGCGAGGAGCGCGAGCAGATCTTCAGGCGCTTCGAGCGCGGGCGCGATACGGGCGGCAAGGCGGGGTTCGGCCTCGGTCTGGCGATCGGTCGCGAGCTGGCGGAACGGATGGGCGGCGAGCTCGTCCTCGAGGAGCGCGACGGTCCCGGGGCCACGTTCACGCTCAGGCTTCCCTCCGCCGCCTCACCGGTCAAGACGCTGTCGGGCTCGGCCAGCTGACAGCATCAGCACCATGGACCAAGCGCTGATGAAGGCGACGCTCGAGGTTGACGAGTACCACTGGTGGTACCGCGGACGTCGCCGGGTGATCCTCGCCGAGCTCGACCGGCTGCCGATCGGCGCCGGGGCGTGCGTGCTCGATGCCGGCTGCGGGTCTGGCCGCACGCTGCAGGAGCTCACGCGCTACGGCGAGGTGCACGGAATCGAGCTCGACCCCGACGCCGCCGAGCTGGCTCGCAGCCGGGGCTATGGGGAGGTCAGGGTGGGGCGGCTCGAGGAGTTGCCGTGGGGTCCGGCGACGTTCGATCTCGTCACCTGCCTGGACGTGATCGAGCACACTGCGGACGACCGTATAACGCTGACCGAGCTGCTGCGGGTGACCAAGCCCGGCGGCTACCTGCTGGTCACCGTTCCCGCCTATCAGTCGCTGTGGTCGGTTCACGACGAGGCCAACCACCACTACCGCCGGTACGGGCGCCGGACCCTGCGGGCGGCGGCCCGCGCGGCGGGCTGGAGCGTCGAGCGCGTCACCTCGTTCAACAGCCTGCTGCTCGCCCCGGCCGCAGCGGTTCGGCTCCTGCAGCGCCGCTTCGGCACCCACAACGGCTACACCAACGACCTGGCGCTGGGGCCCGCCTGGCTCAACGACGTGTTGGAGCGCCCGCTGGCGCTTGAGGCAAGCTGGTTGGCGCGAGGACACTCGCTGCCGGCCGGACTGTCACTGCTGGCCGTTCTGCGCAAGCCTCCGTGATGCTCGCCCTGGCGGCGATCTTCAGCATCTCGAGCAAGCTCGGCTACCTGCTGCCGGCGATCATCGGGCTGGAGTCGATGGGGGTCCCGTCGCCGGGCGAGACGGCCCTGGTGCTGGCAGCGGTGCTGGCCAGCCAGGGCAAGCTCCAGCTGTGGCTGGTGATCGTGATCGGGGTGGCCTCCGCGATCGTCGGCGACAATCTCGGCTACCTGCTGGGTCGCCGCTTCGGCCGCGACGTGCTGAGCGGACCGGGGCCGCTTCGCAGACGGCGCATCGAGGTGATCGCCGCCGGTGACCGCTTCTTCGAGCGTCACGGACCCAAGGCTGTGTTCTTCGCCCGCTGGATCGCGCTGGTCCGCTTCGCCGCCGCCTGGCTGGCCGGGATCAACCGGATGCCCTTCCGCCAGTTCTTCTTCTGGAACGCGCTCGGCGGCATCACCTGGGGGGTCACCTACGGGCTGGTCGGCTACTTCGCGGGCAGTGCGGCCGCCAACGCGATCACCAAGTTCGGGATCTACGGCGTGGTCGCCCTGATCGTGATCGTGGTGGTCGGCTTCACGGTCTTCAAGGTGCGCGAGAGCCGCACCAGGGCGCGTGACACGGGGACGCCGGACAGTGGCGGGAGTGAGTGAGTCCGGGAGTGAATCCGGGGGCGCGGCAGGGCTACCCCTGGGCGCTGTCGAACTGCAGCGCGCAGGAGTTGATGCAGTAGCGCTCGCCGGTCGGCCGCGGCCCGTCCGGGAACACATGGCCCAAGTGACCGCCGCAGCTGCGGCAGCGGACCTCGGTACGAGTCATGCCCAGGCTGCGATCCTCGTGGAGCTCCACGTTCTCGGCCACGGCAGGCTCATAGAAGCTTGGCC
>DASXJY010000034.1:0-4645 GCA_036497115.1 Solirubrobacteraceae bacterium | reverse complement strand
GCAACGACCGAGCCCAAGCAGGCGCCGCTGCCGCCGCTGCCGCACTTCGAGCCGTCGGGACAGGCGATCCACGCCGCGGCCGACCTGCTCCAGTACGCGCTCAAGCCGGCGATCATCGCGGGGCGCGGCGCGGTGGTCTCTGACGCCCGCGACGAGCTCGAGCGTCTCGCCGCCCTCACCGGCGCCGTGCTGGCGACCAGCGCTCCTGCCAACGGGCTGTTCGCGGGGCTCCCCTACGCGCTCGGAATCTCCGGCGGCTTCGCCTCGCCGTTCGCCGCCGAGCTGCTGCCCCAGGCCGATGTGGTCCTGGTCGCCGGAGCCTCGGTCAACCACTGGACCACCAGGCACGGAGCGCTCATCAATCCCCACGCCAAGGTGGTTCAGATCGACGCCGACGCTCGGGCGATCGGACGCAACCGCCCGGTCGAGCTGGCGGTGCTCGGAGACGCTGCCGCCTGCGCCCGCGCGCTGGCCGACGAGCTCCACCGGCGAGGGCACACCAACACCGGCTTTCGCACACCCCGGCTCGCAGAGCAGATAGCCACTCACGGGTGGTACGACGACCCCTACGACGACGCTCAGACCGACGCGTGGATCGATCCTCGCACGGTGAGCAAGGCGCTCAACGACATCCTCCCGGCCGAGAAATCGGTCGCGGTCGACTCCGGGCACTTCCTCGGCTATCCGGCGATGTTCCTCACCGTCCCTGACGCCCGCGCCTGGGTGTTCCCCAACGGCTTTCAAGCCGTAGGGCTGGGGCTCGGCAACGCGATCGGCGCCGCCATCGCACGGCCGGATCGCCCCACGGTGGCGGCGATCGGCGACGGCGGCGCGTTCATGGCGCTGGCCGAGCTCGAGACCGCGGCGCGGCTGAAGCTCAAGCTCCTGGTCCTGATCTACGATGACAACGCCTACGGCGCCGAGGTCCACCACTTCCAGCCGATGGGCCAGGAGGTCGCTCACGTCCGATTTCCCGATGCCGACATCGCGGCGATCGCCACCGCGGCCGGGGCCCGCGGGGTCACCGTGCGCAGAACCGGAGACCTGGCCACGGTCGAGGATTGGCTCGACGAACCGGATCCACAGCCGCTCGTCCTCGACGCCAAGGTCAACCCCACGATCTGCGCCGATTGGCTGACCGACGCGTTCCGCGGCGGTTGAGCGAACCGGCGGGCCGGCCGAGCCAGACCACAGACAAACCGCACCCGTAACCGGCGCGCAAACACCAACACGCCAACCGCAGCCGGCGAGCCACCCCGCCACCCACCACCCACAACCTGAAACCCAAGGAGCAAACCGACATGTCAAGCACCCAGGCCACGCCAGTCTCCGCGCTCCTCGACGGGCTCGCCTCGGGCCAGGTGGAGATCGTCGACCTGACCCAGCCACTGCAGGAGTCGACGCCGATCATCCAGCTGCCGCCCCCGTTCGCCAACACGCCCGGGCTCAGCCGCGAGGAGATCAGCAAGTACGACGACCGCGGGCCGGCCTGGGCCTGGTACACGCTGACCATCGGTGAGCACGTCGGCACCCATGTCGACGCACCGATCCACTGGGTGACCGGCAAGGACGGCGACGACATCGGTTCGATCACGCCCGAGACGCTGGTCGGACCGGCCTGCGTGATCGAGAAGACAGCCGAGACCGAAGCCGCCAACGGCGACTACCTGCTGACAGTGGCCGACCTGGAGGCTTGGGAGCAGGAGAACGGGCGCATTCCCGACGGCGCCTGGGTGCTCCTTCGCTCCGGCTGGGGCTCGCGCGCGCACGATCAGGACGAGTTCCTCAACGTAGGCGAGAACGGGCCGCGGACGCCGGGTCCCGACGTCGAGGCGTCGCGGTGGCTGGCCAACGAGCGCGGGATCGCCGGCTTCGGGACCGAGACGGTGGGCATCGATGCCGGCGCGGCGGGCGGGATGGACCCGCCGTTTCCGCTGCACAACTTCCTCCTCGGCGCCGGCCGGCTGGGCCTCACCCAGCTGGCCAACCTCGAGCGGCTGCCGGTCACCGGCGCGCTGCTGGTCGTCTCGCCGCTGAGGCTGGTCGGCGGGACCGGAAGCCCGAGCCGGGTCTACGCGTTCGTGCCCAGGGGATAACCAGCCGAGCAAACCGAAGACGGGGGCCGAGCCAGCGTGTCGCCAGATGACCCAGCGGACATGGCCGACCAGGCCTGGCTCGGACAACGCTCGCCGAACTGGACCGACAACGCCTGGTGGCAGGCGCAGATCGACGCCGCTCTGGCCAGCCAGAACTCAGCGATCAGCAACCTAAGGATCACGCTGCTTCACCAGGAGCTGTCGCTGGCGCTGCACCGCGTCACCGGCACCGACAGCGGGGCGAACTTCCACACCTGGGCGGTGTGGGGCTCAAGGACGGCCGGCCGAACGATCCGCCGGGAAGAGCTGCCGGTCAGCCAGCACGCCACGGCGCTCACGGCGGCCATTCTGGCCACCGCCGGCGCGATCGCCATCACTCGCCAAGGCAACCGAGGCCGCTGCCTGGGCGGCGCCGCGATGGCCGCCGCCGCAGCCACATGCCTCACCAACAAAGGTCTAACCCGCGCGTCGGCAGCGATCTTCGGCGGCAACGCGACGGTGCTCGACGACATCGGGCGCCAGACGGCGCGCTTCGTCGCCACCGCCAACGATCCCGCCGAGTTCGAGCAATTTCTGGCCCAGCTGCGGTCCGGCCCGGCGATCGACCGCGGCCAGGACCTGCTCCGCGGCGCCTACCGCCACTACCACCGCGCCAGCCAGGCCACCGACCCCGACCAGCGCGACGAGCTGATGCTGTGCGCCAACCTGCTGGCGATCCTCCACGAGCACCAGCGGCTCGAGCCCTATCTCGACGAGTCGATTCCGTATCCGCTGAGGCGCTTGGTCACCCAGCGGCTGCTCGGCTTCTCGGTCGGCGCCGAGGCGATGAGGGTCAGCGCCGACGTCCCCACCAGATCCCCGTCTCCGTTTCCCGAGACCCTGAGGACGATCGAGGACCCCGAGCTCCACCGCCTGCTCGACGGACCCCAGGGCTGGGACCGGACCCCGAACACAACGGACGGCAGCGCCGCCCGCGACTGGACCCAGCTGTCTGACCGGATGAACTTCATCGTCGACCTGTTTCGGACCCGGCAGGCCGACCGCAACCTGTTCACGCCGCCCTACACCGAACAGCAAATCGAACTGATCCAGGCCGGCCAGGTCCCACCCGGGCCGTTGTAAAAACCAAGAAGAACCCGTCAGCCAGCGGCCGCGTAGGCGGCGGTGACCGCCTCGAAGTGGCGCTGCGACGCCGGCGCCAGCCCCTCGTAGAGCTGGTGGAAGATCTCGGCGGCGGCCTCGCGCGCGGCCGAGACGGCGGCCAGGCGCTCGGGCAGCTCGGGGTCGAGCAGCGGAAAGCCGCGGAACTGGTGGACCAGCCGGGTCCGCAGCCCGAACGCCTCCGCGTCGCCGAGCGAGGCCAGAGCCCGCCGGCGACACCACGAGGAGAACTCGGCCGAGAAGGCTCGGTAGCGATCGACCAGCCCGCGGAGATCCCAGGCTCGCGACACCAGCGCCGGCAGCCCCACCACCGCGTCCGGGTGGGCCGCGAACACGGTGGCGTGCCCGGCGACGTCGAGCTCGGACAACAGCCTGGCCACCTCTTCGGAGTGGTCGTGGGGGGAGACCCACAGGCCCTCCTGGACCGACCCGAAGCCGAGAAACCGCAACCGCCGGGCCAGCCGGGTTCGCTCCAGGCGCCGGTCCTCAGGGATCTGATGCCAGAGCACTGTCCAGTCGTCGGCGTCGCCGTCGTGGACGTGACCCAGGGTGAAGATGCGGCGATCGCCCTCGGCCAGGAGGCGGTCGGCGCGGCCGGTCAGCCGGTAGTGGACCAGGCGACCGTCGCGGACCCGGGAGATGAGGCCCCGGCGAACCAGCCGCGTCAGGGCCACTCGCGCCGCGCCCTCCGAGAACCCGAGCTCCCCCAGCAGCACCACCAGTCCGCCTGACCACACCCGGTCGCCGAACGGGCGCACATACACCCCCAGCATCGTGATGATCAGCTCTTGGGGCTGCAGCTGCTCGCTCGACGGAAGCCCGCCGGGCGAGCCCGCAGCCCACGGACCCTGGCCGGATGGCAGGGCCGGCAGACCCCGCAACGCCGCCGGCTCGGTCATGACCAGCCGTCCGGCGCCACCAGCACCTCGGGCGGATCGGGCTCGAAGGACCGCTCGAGCTCCTTGCGCACCCCGTCGGCGCGGCCGGTCGGCGGCCGGCGGGAGCCCGCCGCGTACTGCGGAACCCAGGCCACCCCGTCCCCGGCGTACTCCTGCTCGGCGGCGGCGTGCAGCGTCCAGTGCGGGTCGTAGAGGTGCGGGCGGGCCAGCGCACAGAGGTCGGCGCGCCCGGCCAGCACGGTGGTGTTGACGTCGTCGTAGCTGGCGATCGCGCCCACCGCGATCGTGGGCATCCCCACCTCGTTGCGGATCCGGTCGGCAAACGGAGTCTGGAAGCTGCGGCCGAACGCCGGGCGCTCCTCCGGGGTGACCTGACCCGAGGAGACGTCGAGCAGGTCGCAGCCGTGCTCCTTCAACATCGCCGCGAACGCCACGGCGTCGTCGGGCGAAAAGCCGCCGTCCACCCAGTCGGTGGCCGAGATGCGAACG
>DASXJY010000033.1:0-69549 GCA_036497115.1 Solirubrobacteraceae bacterium | reverse complement strand
CCCTGCGACGCTGGGGCGGCCGCGGGATGAAAGGTGGGGCGTTGCCCACGCGAGCAGGGCGGTGGAGCACCCCGACCGCCCGGTCCGCTCATCCCGTGCCGCTGAGACGAGGCGCCAATCCCCTCCACCCCCGTCCGCCGGGGCGGTCGGCGCATCCGCTCCCGCTGTGCCTCGCGTCGCACCTCGCCCGACTCAGCGCACAGCGCCCCCCCAAGCGGCGCACAGCGGCAGCGGCATGCGCCGGACGACCCGCCCCCAAGACGCTCTAGGCCCGGATCGGGGCAGCCGCCTCCGCCCCATACAAGCCGGAAAGGGCATCGCCAAGCAGAGAGTTCTCGGGCTCCACAAGCTCCGGGTCCTCGGCGTCGAGCAGCTCAGCCCGCAGCCGCGCTCGCTCCAGCAGCTCGGCGTCACGGGGCAGCTCGGCGACCCGGAACTGGGCGAGCCCGCTCTGCCGGGTCCCGACGAGCTCCCCTTCGCCGCGCAGCTCGAGGTCGATCTCGGCCAGCCGGAAACCGTCGCTGTGGTCGGCCAGGGCCCGCAGCCGTGGCGACCCCTTGGCCCCGAACAGGAGGCAGAGCGACGGATGCTCGCCCCGGCCGATGCGGCCGCGGAGCTGGTGAAGCTGGGAGATCCCGTAGCGGTCGGCGTCCTCGACCAACATCACGGTGGCGTTGGGGACGTCGATCCCCACCTCGATCACCGACGTGGCCACCAGCACGTCGGCGGCACCGGAGGCGAACGAGGCCATCACGTCGTGCTTTTCTCCCGGGCGCAGCTGACCGTGCATCAACACCACCCGGAAGTCGCGCAGCTCGCCGGTGCGCAGACGCTCGTACTCGGCGGTGGCGGCGCGGGCCTGCAGCAGCTCGGACTCGTCGACCAGCGGGCAGACGACGAAGGCCTGCCGTCCGGCCCGCAGCTCCTCGCGGATCCGCTCGTAGGCGCGGGCTCGCTCGCCGTCGGTCGAGCAGACATAGGTCTTGATCGGCTGTCGCCCCCGGGGCAGCTCGCGCAGCACTGTCACGTCGAGGTCGCCGTAGTTGGCCAGGGCCATGGTGCGAGGGATCGGCGTCGCGGTCATGTGCAGGACGTGGGGGATGGCCCCCTCCCCCGCCTTGGCGTCCAGCGCCGCCCGCTGGCGGACCCCGAAGCGGTGCTGCTCGTCGACGACCGCCACCGCCAGCTGCGCGAACCGGACCGGCTCCTCGACCAGGGCGTGGGTGCCGACCACGAGCGCCAGCTCGCCGCTGGCCAGCTTGCCCAGCAGATCGGCGCGCCGTCGCCCCGGAGTTGAACCGGTCAGCAGGCCGATCGGCACCGCCTCACCCGGCATCAGCGCCTGGATGGTGGCGAAGTGCTGCTCGGCCAGCGGCTCGGTGGGGGCCATCAGCGCCCCCTGATAGCCCTGCTCCACCGCCCGCAGCAAGGCGTGCAGCGCGACCACCGTCTTGCCGGATCCCACCTCGCCCATCAGCAGCCGCTGCATCGGCCGCGGCGAGGCGAGGTCGCGATCGATCTCGTCGATCGCCGAGAGCTGATCTGCGGTCGGCGTGAACGGCAGCATCGAGGCAAGCCATCGCGCCGACAGCTCCGGTTCGCCGTCGAGCGCCGGCGCCGTGGCTCCGCGTCTGCGCAGACGCCGCCGGCGCAGGAGCGCCAGCTGGACCAGCAGGAGCTCGTCGAAGGCCAGACGGCGGCGCCCCAGCGCCTGCTCGGACTCCGCTGCGGCCAGGTGCACGGCGGCCACTGCCGCTCGCCGCTCGGCCAGCCGCTCGCGGGCTCGCAGCAGCGCCGGCAGGGGCTCGGGCAGCTCGTCGATCGCCGCGGCGTGAGCCCGCACCAGGGCCAGGATCTGAGTCGAGGAGAGCCCCTCGGCGGCCGGGTAGTGCGCGACGGCCGCCTCGCCGCCCGCCGCCTCCGTGGTCTGGGCGTGGCCCTGGACCCGGAACCGGTTGCGGGCCTCGTACTTGCCGTGCAGCACCAGCCGGGTCCCGGCCGGATATCGCTTGGCCAACCAGGGCTGGTTGAAGAAGGTTGCCTTCATCGTCGCGCTCTCGTCGGCCACGGTGGCCTCGACCAGCGGACGCATCCCCCGGCGTCGCACCGGACGCGACGCGATACTGCGGACCTCCACCACCACCGTCGCGGTCTCGCCGGCCACGAGCTGGGAGACCGCCCGGGCCTCCCGGCGGTCACGCGGCAGGTGCTCGAGGAGGTCTCCGATCGTGCCCAGGCCCAGGCTGGCGGCGGCGCGCTCGGCCTTGGGGCCGTCGAAGCGAAGCCTTCGCAGCAGCTGCGAAGGGCGCGGATAGCGGACCGGGGCCTGTAACAGCTCAGCGGCTTCGAGGGGCCGTGAGCTGGCAAATGCGGTCGCCGACATCGCTGCCCAGATGATGACCGCGACGGCGGTCGGTGACGGCTACTCGGCCGCCAGCAGCCACCAGTAGCTGGGCTGACCGCCGTCAGACAGCTCCAGCTCGGCGTCGCCGTCGACCAGGGCGCGAACAGCCTGATCGTCCAGAGGCGCCTCGGCGCCCCGCAGGCAGGTGATCAGCTCGGCCCCGTCGCTCAGGCGCTCGAGCACCGTGCGCAGCGTCGTCTCGGGCTCCCCCCAGGACACCAGCTCCTCCTCCACGAAGCCGACCGCCTCGCTGGCTCGGAAGCGGCCCTGGGGATCGTCGCGCGCGGCGGGAGCGACGGCTCCGGTGCGGACCCCGGCGAGGGTCGCCATCATCGCCGCGGCGTTGGCCTGCCCGCTGCGAGCGGGGTCGAGACTGACCGCCGCCGCCAGTCCGGCCTGCGGGGAGTGCGCGGGAACCACGGCCACCCGCTTGTCCGACAGCTCGGCCGCGCGCTCGGCGGCCATGACCACGTTGGCGCTGTTGGGCAGCACCACCACCTGCTCGGCGGCAACGGCGTGGATCGCGGCCAGCAGGTCATAGGTCGACGGGTTCAGCGTCGGTCCGCCGTCGAGGACGCGGATCCCGAGGCCCTCGAACAGCGTCCGCAGGCCCTCGCCGTTGACCACCGCCAGCGCGCCGCAGGTGGCAGTCGGGATCGGGGCCACGAGCCGCTCGTCCCGGCGTTGGACCTGCTCTCGCATGTCGGCGACGTCGAGGTGCGAGACGACGCCCTGGTCGGCGAACAGGGCCGTGGCCCGGTCCGGATCGTCGGTGTGCACGTGGACCTTGAGCGTCGACGCGTCGCCGACCACAAGGACCGAGTCGCCGATCTCCTCCAGGCGCTGGATGAAGCGGCGCTGCTCGAGACCGCTGCCGGTGACGGCGAAGTTCGTGCAGTAGCGGAACGTGGTCGAGGAATGCTGGGGGTGGGTGACCCGGGCCGCCTCGTGATGGTCGACGGGCGGCGGCTCGGACCCACGCAGCGCTCCCACGATCCCGGCCAGCAGGACGGTCAGCCCGTAGCCACCGGCGTCGACAACGCCGGCATCGCGCAGGACCGGGAGCAGGTCGGGCCCGCGCTTGACTGACTCCTGTCCGGCCTCCAGGGCGTTGGCGATCACCTCGGCGATGACCAGATCCTGCTCGCCGGCGGTGGCGTCCTCGCCCAGGCGGGCGTCGGGCATGTGGGCCAGCTCGAAGGCCACGCGGTGGGCCATTTCGCGAACCACGGTCAGGATCGTCCCCTCGGCCGGCTCGCGAACCGACCCGTAGGCCTGGTCGGCGGCGCGGGCCAGCGCCGCGCCGATCAGCACCGGGTCGACCAGCTCCCCCGGCCGGCTGGCCAGCTCCTCGGCGGCGCCACGGATCAGCTGAGACAGGATCACCCCGGAGTTGCCGCGGGCGCCGAGCAGGGCGGCGCGAGCCACCGAGGCGACGATCTCGTCACGGCCGATCTCATCGATCGTGCGGCCCTCAGAGGTACTGGACAGATGGTCGAGCTCCTCCAGGACGGCCCGCAGGGTCAGGACCATGTTGTCCCCGGTGTCGCCATCGGCGACCGGAAACACGTTGAGATCGTTGACCTCCTCGCGGCGCTCCTCAAGTGCCGCCAGCCCGGCCTCCACGATCGCGCGGAACCGGACGATGATCGGGTCAGAGACGCGCGGGCGCTCCGCCGGCCGTCCGGCGGTGGCCACGTTAGCGGTCCCCTCGATGATCGGCACGCACCACTAGAGGTAGTCCCTCACGTGGACGGCCACTAGCGCGCTTTGACGACCTTGCCGGCCTTCAGGCAGCGCGTGCAGACGTAGACGCGACGTGGCGTCCCGCCGTCGTCGATCCGTACACGCTGCAGGTTCGGATCAAAGCGGCGATTGGTGGCCACCATCGAATGGCTGCGGTTATGGCCGAACGACGGGCCCTTGTGGCAGACGTGACAGATCTTGGGCATTGCTGGCGAGTATATAAACGGCTCGGATTGACGTACCATCGGGGCACCCGGTGGCGGATTTAGATCACGCCAGCCGGGTACAGAATCGTCCCAATGGGTGCTAGCGCCAAAACGTCGTCGCGACGGGCCTCCAGCCCGCGTCTGCCGCCGCGCTACCGGCTTCGGCGCCACATCGCCACCGGGGGAATGGCCTCCGTGTGGTGCGCCGAGGACCGCGTGCTGGGACGAGCCGTGGCCGTCAAGGTGCTGGCCGAGCGGTTCGCGCGCGACGAGTTCGCGGTCCGGCGCTTCAAGCGCGAGGCCCGAACCGCGGCGCGCGTCTCGGCCCACCCGCATGTCGTGACGATCTTCGACGTCGGCGACCTGGAGCCGCCGCCCGACGGGCTCATCGCCGGCGAACCGCCTCCGCCCCGGGCCTTCATCGTGATGGAGTATCTCGCCGGCGGAACCGTCGCCGATGCCATCCGGGTCGGCGCGGTGCGGCGCCACGAGGCGCTGCGGTGGCTCAGCGAGGCGGCATCGGCGCTCGATCACGCCCACCAGCGCGGGATCGTGCACCGCGACGTCAAGCCGGCCAACTTCCTGCTCGACAGCAACCGGGTCCTGCACGTGGCGGACTTCGGCATCGCCCGCCTGCAGAGCGAGGACACGATCACCTCCAGCGGCGAGCTGTTCGGAACCGCCGCCTACCTGGCTCCGGAACAGGCCCTCGGGGGCGAGGCCACGAGCGCCAGCGACTGCTACTCACTGGCGGTGGCGGCATTTGAGCTGCTGGCCGGCGAGCGCCCTTTCGCCGCCCCCAACTTCGCCGCTCAGGCCCGCCACCACGTCGAAACCGACCCGCCGCTGGCCTCCGAGCGCGATCCCACGCTGCCGGCGGCGATCGATCCGGTCCTGGCCCGCGGGATGGCCAAGCAACCCGACGATCGCTACGAGACCGCCGGGGCCTTCGTGACCGCGCTCAAGGAGGCCCTGGACGCCCCGCCAACGGCCGCGACGCAGCCGATCACGGCGGCGACGCGAAGGCTGGCCCCGCTTGAGCCGGCCATCCTCCCGGCCTCCGGCGCGTCGCGGCGAGGCGGGCGGATGATCGCGCTGGTGGCCCTGATCCTGGTGGCGATCGGCGTGGCGCTGGTGGGGATCCTCGGCCAGTCGGGGCATAGCGGCTCCGCAGGCGCCAACCGAGCCTCCGTGGCCAAGACGACCACGACGGGCCGGACGCGGACCCACCACCGTTCCAAGCCCGCCAAGAGGACGGCGACTTCCAGCGCCACCACGGCCGCCGCCAGCAGCACCACCGCGGCCGCGTCCTCGTCTTCGGCGCCCACCGGCGCCGCCGCTCTGCAGAGCCAGGGCCACCAGGAACTGACCGACGGCTCGTATTCGAGCGCGATCTCGACGCTTCACCAGGCGCTGAGCTCGGCCGACCCGTCGAGCTTGACCTACGCCTACGCGCTGTACGACCTCGGGCGCGCGCTGATGCTCTCCGGCGACGCCAAGGATGCCGTCCCCGTGCTCGAGCAGCGGCTCAAGATTCCCAACCAGACCGCTGTCGTCCAGCAGACGCTCGACCAGGCCAGGCAGCGGGCCGGGATCGCGGCGCCGGCGGCGCCGACCACCTCGACCTCCACCTCGGCCGGCCCCGCACCCAAGACCGGCGGCGAGCCGGCCGCACCTCCCGGCCACGACCACGGCCACGGGGCCGGCCATGGCCGTGGTCACGAAAAGCACTCGGGCGCGAGCAGCTCCGGCGGCGCCGCAGTACCCGTGGGCGGAGGCGGAGACTGAGCGTCGGCTCAGGCCGCGAAGCCGGCTCGGCCACGCCGGGCCGACAGCTCGTCGGCGACGGCCAGCGAGGCCAGGACCGCCTCGGCGGCCTGGCGTCCGGTGTCGCGCTTTGAGCCACCGGTCACCCGGTCCAGGGCCTGCTCCATGGTGTCGACGGTGAGCACGCCGAAGCCAGTCGGCACGCCGGTCTGAAGCTGGACGCTGGAGATGCCCCGGGCGGCGCTGTCGCAGACGTAGTGGTAGTGATCGGTCTCACCGCGAATCACGGCGCCGAGGCAGACGACGGCGGCAAAGCGCCCTGACTCCGCGGCGTACTTGGCGATCAGCGGCAGCTCGAAGGCTCCCGGCACGTCGAATCGGTCGACCTGGGTGATCCCGGCCTCCTCGAGCCCGGCGCGAGCGCCCGCCTCGAGCTTGTCGGCGAGCTCGTCGTAGAAGCGCGCGACGCACAGCGCGACCCGGCGGTCAGAACTCATCGCAGTGCATCCACCGGCCTGACCCGGCGCCTGGCTCAGACGCCATCTGCCTGGCGGTTGACCTGCTCGTCGTGCTCGTGCTCCTGGTGGAGCATCTCCTCGTCGAGCGCCAGGCCCTGGTGGTGGAGCGTGTGCCCCAGCTTCTCGCGCTTGGCGCGCAGGTAGGCCTCGTTGTGGGGGTTGGGCTCGTGCTGGATCGGGATCTGATCTGAGACCGACAGCCCGTAGCCGGCCAGGCCGGAGATCTTCTTGGGGTTGTTGGTCAGGATCCGGATGCTGGTCAGTCCGAGGTCGGTGAGGATCTGCGCGCCGATGCCGTAGTCGCGCAGGTCGGCGGGAAGGCCGAGGCGCAGGTTGGCGTCGACCGTGTCGAGCCCCTCCTCCTGCAGCTTGTAGGCGCGCAGCTTGTTGAGCAGGCCGATGCCCCGCCCCTCCTGGCTGAGGTACAGCAGCACTCCCTGGCCCTCTTGCTCGATCATCGACAGGGCCGACTCGAGCTGCTCGCCGCAGTCGCAGCGCAGCGAGTGAAATACGTCGCCGGTCAGGCACTCCGAGTGCACGCGGACGAGCACGTCGTCGGCCTGAGCGACCTCTCCCTTGACCAGCGCGACGTGGTGCTTGTTGTCGACTAGCGAGCGGTAGCCGTAGGCGACGAACTCCCCGAAGGCGGTCGGAAGCTTGGTCGAGACCACGCGCTCGACGAGCTTCTCGTGCCGGCGCCGGTAGGCCACCAGGTCGGCGACCGTGACCAGCTTCAGGCCGTGGCGCTCGCAGTAGGGCCCGAGGTCTCCGACCCGGGCCATGGTCCCGTCGTCGTTCATGATCTCGCAGATGACGCCGGCCGGGATCAGGCCGGCCAGGCGGGCCAGGTCGACCGCTGCCTCGGTCTGGCCGACGCGTTCCAGCACGCCGCCGGTCTTGGCCTTGAGCGGGAACACGTGCCCGGGCTGGACGAGCTCCCGCGGACTGGTCTGGGGGTCGATGGCCACCTGGATCGTGCGGGCCCGATCAGCCGCCGAGATCCCCGTGCTGACGCCCGAGCGGGCTTCGACCGAGACGGTGAACGCGGTCTCGAACGCCGATTCGTTCTTGGCCGCCATCAGGTCCAGTCCCAGCTCATCGCAGCGGTCAGGGGTCAGCGCCAGGCAGACCAGGCCCCGTCCCTCCTTGGCCATGAAGTTGATCGCCTCGGGGGTCACAAACTGCGCGGCCATCGTCAGGTCGCCCTCGTTCTCGCGTGTCTCGTCGTCGCAGACCACCACCATCTTGCCCTGCCGAATGTCCTCGATCGCGTCTTCGATCGTCGCGAACGTCGCCGGTGTGGCGCTCATCGGGTCGCCCCGATCAGCTTCTCGACATATTTGGCCAGCACGTCCACCTCCAGGTTGACTCGCCTACCGGCCGTCGCCCGGCCGAGATTGGTGCGTTGGAGCGTTTCGGGGATCAGAGAAACGGTAAAGGATCGGTCATCGGTGCCGGCGACCGTGAGCGACACGCCGTCGACGGCGATCGAGCCCTTGACGACCACGTAGCGCAGGACGTCCTGCGGAGCCTCGATCTCGACCCGCTGGGCGAACCCGTCCCCGGTCACCGAGCCGATCGTTCCGACCCCGTCGACGTGGCCCTGGACGACGTGACCACCGAGACGATCCGAGGCCCGCAGCGGCAGCTCGAGGTTGACCTCGAGCCCCTCGCCGGCGTCGGCCAGCGAGCTGCGCGTCAGCGTCTCGTTCATCACCTCGGCCTCGAAGGAATCGCCGGCAGTGGCGGTGGCGGTCAGGCAGACGCCGTTGACGGCGACCGAGTCGCCCTCGGCCAACTCGGCCGCCAGCTCACTGCGCACCGCCAGGACGACGCCGTCGGACGACCGCCTGGCCTTGACGATCTCTCCTCGGTCTGCCACCAGGCCGGTGAACATGCGCTCACCACTCCTTGACCCGCGCCGAGACGAGCAAGTCGTCGCCGACACGGTCGCACTCCAGGGTCAGGGCCCGCGCAGCGTCGGCGATCAGCTCGACCCCCTCGCCCTCGATCGGGTCGCGGGCCTTGCGACCGCCCAGGATCACCGGCGACAGGAACAGGCGGATCTCGTCGATCTCGTCGGCATCCAGGAACGCGCCGGCCAGATGGGGACCACCCTCCAACAAGATCGAGCCCACGCCGTTGGCGCCGAGCTGGTCCAGCGCCGAGCAGACCCGAGCCGGCTCGTTCTCGCCGGTGGCCACGATCACCTCGATCCCGTGCGTCTCCAGGGCGTCGGTGGCGGTCCGGGGGGCGGCCCGCGACACCACGACCGTCAGCGGCACCCGTTTGGCGCCGGTGACCAGCTTCGCGCCGAGCGGCAGCCGTCCCAGTGAGTCGAACACGACCCGCCGGGGTTGGCGGGCAACGCCTTCGACCCGCGCGGTGAGCAGCGGATCGTCGGCGAGTGCGGTGCCGATTCCCACCACGACGGCGTCACATTCGCCGCGCCAGTGGTGAGCGCGCCGGCGACTGGTCTCACCCGAGATCCACTTCGAGTCTCCGCTGCGGGTGGCCACCTTGCCGTCGAGCGTCATCGCCGACTTGAACAGCACCCACGGCCGTCCGGTCCGGGCCCGCTTGCGAAACGGCTGGTTGAGCAGCCGGGCCCGCTCGGCCAGATCATCTTCGGCCAGCACGACGTCGATCCCCTCATCGCGCAGGATCCCCAGGCCCCGCCCCGAGGCGTGCTCGCTGGGATCGTCGGAGGCGACCACGACGCGCTTGATTCCAGCCTCCTGGATGGCGTCGGTGCACGGGGGCGTACGGCCGTGGTGGCAGCAGGGCTCGAGTGAGACGTACAGCGTGGACCGCGACAGGTCGCGCCCACCGGCGGCGTGGATCGCCTCGACCTCGGCGTGGGGCAGGCCGGCAGCGCGGTGATAGCCCTCGCCGTCGATCCCGTCGCCGTTGGCGATCACCGCTCCCACCAGCGGGTTTGGGCTGACTCGCCCTCGCCCCTGCTCGGCGAGCTCGATTGCCCGGGCGAGGTGGATTCGATCTGTGTCGACGCTTGCCGTCATTTCCGCTTTGGAGAATAGTTCGGTGCGCACTTCCCGCTTTGCAGCCGGTAGACGCTGATCTCGGGACCGGGACGGGCGTACTGGCCGGGGTAGTAGTCGATCGACCAATCGAAGCTGAACGGGACCGCGCGCGAGCCGTGACCGAACGGGCTGACGTGATAGACGAGGCGCGCGTTGTTGGCCAGCTGCGCGTAGTAGGCGATGGCCTGGGGGGCCAGCTTGGGCTGCGCGAACGAGCGCCCGGCCTGCAGCGAGCCGATCACCACCCAGCAGTAACCGCTGGAGGCGTACTGGTCAAGAAGCTGCGGTCGCAGCGTACGCTCGTACTGGTCGACGGGCACGTAGCGGTGCTCTCCGGGGGGGAGCGGGTTGTAGCTGGTGTCGACGTTGGTCAACCAGGTCGGGTAGCGCTGCCAGCGCCCACCGGACGCGGTCCAGGCCAGCGAGCGCCCCACGTCCGTCGCCCAGTTGTCCTCGACCACGGGCTCGATCACCACCTTGGCCCCCGCCGGGACGTGGCCGACCATCCAGGAGCGGGCCAGGTTGCGGGTATCGGGCCGCGACAGGACCGAGTCGTTGTGGACCACCGCGACCGCGCTCTGGCCCAGCAGGAGAATCCCGGCCACAACCCAGACCGGGGCCCCGGGGAGTCGACCGGCCCGGATCAGCCAGCGCACGAGCGCCACCGCGCCGTAGGCGCCCAGCAGCGCGACGATCGGGAAGATCGGCATCAGCCAGCGACCGAAGAACCGCTGCTGGTCGCCCATGAAGATGACGAAGGCGATCGGCGCCGGGATCAGCACCAGCGCCACCGTCAGGCGCCGGCGGACCAGCAGCAGCACCGAGCCACCGAGCGCAGCCAGGCTCGGGACCCAGCCCATCCCCCAGGTGAAGGTCCACAGGTAGTAGGCCGTGCCGCTGGCCGCGGTCGTGCCGAGCTTGACCGGGTCCTCGCCCCCGGCCAGCGAGGCCTGGGTGGAGATCCCGGCCTGAAAGGCGGAGAAGTCGAGCGCCGAATAGGGGTTGGCGGCGACGAAGGCCAGCAGCGCTATCACCAGTGAGAGGGCCGTTCGGCGCAGTGCGATCGTCGCGCCGCCGCCGCCCCACCCGTCGCACACCGCCGCCGCCAGCAGACAGACCAGGGTCACCCCGCCGGTGTACTTGGTCGCCGCGGCGAGGCCGATGGCCACGCCGGCGATGACGTAGTCGCGCCGCCAGCCGCGGCGCAGCACGCCGGCCACCCCGTACAGCGACAGCGCCACCGGGGCCAGCGTGGGTACGTCGTTGAGGGCCAGGTGGCTGTAGAAGGTGGGCAGGAAGGCGAACGCGAAGATCGCGGCCCCGACCAGCGCCACGGTGCGGTCAAACAGCCGCTCGCCGGCCAGATACGTGAGCCACACGGCGATCGTGCCGAGCACCGCCGCCACCACCCGCGCCACCACGAACACCCCGGTGGGGTCGGTGGCGAACGCTCGCGCCACCGCGTCGCCGCTGCCGAACCACAGCTCGAAGACGAGATGCAGCAGGTAGGAATAGCCCGGCGGGTTGAGAAAATACTGTGGGTTGTAGTCATGCGAAAAGAACGCGATCGCCCGCGGGACGAAATGCGTCGCCTCGTCGACGTTGTAGCTGTAGGGGAGGCCCTGCTTGACGCCCCACAGCCGCAGGCCCAGGGTGACCCCGAGCAGCACCACGAGCGCGGGGCGGTAGAGCTCGCGACCGGACTTGCCCAACGGCAGGCGAAGACGCCGACGCCGCGGAGGCGGCGGTGAGAGCGGGACGCGCTCGGTGGGCTGGGCCCTGGCTACCGTTGCCGCATCCATGTCGCCCTACGAGTATCCCGCTACCGTGTGATCGTAAGCGCGCGCCCACGGAGAGCTCGATTTCGGGCAGCGCGGCGCGAGGAGATCGGAAGCTCGCCGGCAGCCCATGAAGCTCATCATCCAGATCCCGTGTTTCAACGAGCAGGAGCAGCTCCCGCTTACGCTCAGCCGCCTGCCGCGGCAGATCGAGGGCTTTGACGCGGTCGAGTTTTTGATCATCGATGACGGCTCCACGGATGCGACGATCGAGACGGCCCGGGCCAATGGAGTCGATCACATCGTCCGGTTGACCAACCACAAGGGCCTGGCCGCGGCCTTCCAGGCGGGGCTCGACGCGGGATTGAAGCTGGGGGCCGACGTGATCGTCAACACCGACGCCGACAACCAGTACGAGGGCAGCGATGTGCCCAAGCTGGTGGCCCCGATCCTCAGGGGCGAGGCCGACATGGTGATCGGCGACCGTCAGGTCGACACCAACGAGAACTTCTCGCGCTCCAAGCGGCGCCTGCAGCGGCTGGGATCGTGGGTCGTGCGCCAGGCCTCCTCGACCGAGATTCCCGACACCACGTCGGGCTTTCGCGCCTATAACCGCGAGGCGGCGCTCCAGATGCAGGCGGTGTCGCGGTTCACCTACACGCTGGAGACGATCATCCAGGCCGGAAAGCTGCTGGTCGCCGTCGACCACGTCCCGATCCGGACCAACGCCAAGACCCGCGAGTCCCGGCTGTTTCCCTCGATGACGGCCTACATCCGGCGCAACGCCGTGTCGATCTTCCGCATCTACTCCCAGTACGAGCCGCTCAAGGTCTTCTGGGGCGGCGCCCTGGTGATGGGCCTGGCCGCGTTCGCCGTCTTCATCCGCTTCGTGGTCTATTTCATCGAGGGCCAGGGCCGCGGCCACGTCCAGTCGCTGATCGCCGGCGCCGTGCTGTTCAACGCCGCCATGCTGCTCGGCTCGCTGGGAGTGATCGGCGACCTGCTCGACGCGCAGAGGACGCTGTCGCAGCGGACCTTCGAACGGGTGCGGCGAATCGAGCTCCAGCTCGGCGTCGAGCCCTCGCACTACGAGCCCGGAGCGGCGCCTGGCAAAGACGAGGCTGACCGCGAGGCGCTCGAGGTATGACCTCGGCGCCCGCCGCCGGGGCTGCGGTCCCGACCGGCAACACCTACGACAAGTACGGCTCGGCCAACCCGGTGGTGCGCCGGCTGATGTCCGGCTTCGAGCGCAGCCTCGACGAGCTGTTCAGGCTCGCCGATCCCGATTCGGTGCTCGACGTCGGCTGCGGCGAGGGCGTGCTGACTGCCCAGTGGGCCCGGCGGCTGGGCTCCGGCCCGGTGGTGGGCATCGACCTCGAGGATCCAAAGCTCGAGGCCGAGTGGTCGGCTCGCCGGGGACCGGCGAACCTGGAGTTCCGGGCCATGGCCGCCGAGCGGCTTCAGTACGGCGATGATCAATTCGATCTGGTCGCCGCCACCGAGGTGCTCGAGCATGTGGCGCAGCCCCGCGCCGTGCTGGCTGAGATGGCGCGCGTGGCCGGCCGGTGGTTGATCGTCTCGGTCCCGCGAGAGCCGCTGTGGCGGGCTCTCAACGTCGCCCGGGGGGCCTACCTGCGCGAGCTCGGCAATACGCCTGGCCACCTGAACCACTGGAGCCGCGGGGCGTTTGTGGGGCTACTCGGCGGGTACGGCCAAGTGGTGGAGATCCGCTCGCCGTTTCCATGGACGATGCTGCTGGTGCGAGTGAGTCGATGAGCTCGGCGACCAGCTTGGCTACCGGCGAGCAGCCGCCCGCCGGCGACGGCGGCAACGGCAACCGCGGCGGCCCGGAGTCCGCTCCCCCAAGCTCGTTCGCGTCCGGGGCGCGGATCCTCTCGATCGGGATTGCCTCCACCGGGGTGTTCACGTTCGCCTACCTGGCCACGGCCAGCCACGTTCTCGATCCCGCGTCCTACAGCCGGATCTCGCTGTGCTGGGCGATCATGTTCGTGATCCTGTCGGTGATCTACCGGCCCATAGAGCAGCTGCTCTCGCGCACGATCGCCGACCGCCGAGCCCGCGGCCTGCATGGGCAATCGCTGCGGGTGCCGGCGGCGATCCAGTTCGGCTTCGCGGTGATCTTCCTGGTCGTCGCGCTCGCTCTGCGACCCCAGATCGAGCAGGGGATGTTCGACGGCTCCAGCGCCCTGTACTGGATCCTGGTCATCGGCGTCCTGGCCTACGCCGCCAGCTACTTCGCCCGCGGCTGGCTGGCCGGCCACCAGCGCTTCGCCTTATACGGGGGGCTGGTGTTCCTGGAGGCGACCTCGCGGTTTCTGTTCGCCCTGGCGGTGGCGGTGGGAATCGGGTCCGGACAGGGCGTGGTGGGACTCGGGATGGCGGTGGCACCGTTTGCGTCGCTGTGCGTGATGCCGTTCGCGTTCTCGCGCCTGCGCGTGCGGGCACCGGCTGACGTCCCGGTCGCCGACGCCGCTCGGGAGGGCCCCGCCCACGCCCAGCTCGAGGAGGCGTCGGCCGACCTCTCGCTGCGCCACGGAGCGGGATTTGCCGTGGCCGTGGTCGGGATCATGCTGTCTGAGCAGACGTTGATGAACGCCGGGGTGCTGATCGTGGCCGCCAAGGCCGGAGGAGTCGCTTTGACCAGCGGCCTGACCGGCTTCGTGTTCAACGTGATGCTGATCGTGCGGGCGCCGCTGCAGCTCTTCCAGGCCATCCAGACCTCGATCCTGCCGCACCTGGCCGGACTCGAGGCGCGCGAGAACGCGGGCGAGTTTCACCACGCGATCCGGGTCACGATCCTGGCCATCACCGCCTTCGCGCTGGCGGTGGCGCTGGGGCTGCTGCTGATCGGCCCGGCGGTGATGACCGCGGTGCTGGGCAACAAGGGCTTTAGCTACGGCCGCTACGGGCTTGCCCTGGTGGGGCTGGGGATGGGGCTGCACCTCGTCTCGGGAACGCTCAACCAGGCGGCGCTGGCCCGCGGGCAGGCCCAGCTGGCCGCCGGGGCGTGGCTGATCTCGGCGGCGCTGTTCGTGATCTTGGTGGCCAGCGACCTGATCGGCTCCGAGGTGACCCGGGTCGAGGTCGGCTACTTCCTGGCCACGGCGGTGTTGTGCGCGATGCTGTGGCTGGTCTACCGGCGCGGTGACGCCCGGGCTCAGACCGCCGCGGCGGCCTCGACGATCGCCGCGTAGGTCGCCGCCGGGTCGTCGGAGCCGAACACAGCGGAACCGGTCACCAGCAGGTTTGCCCCGGCCTGCGCGCACATCCCCGCCGTGTCGACATGGACACCGCCGTCGACCTCGAGCGCGGCGTGGTTGGGAAGCGCCCGGCGCATCCGATCGAGCTTGTCGATCGAGGCCGGAATGAACTGCTGTCCGCCCCAGCCGGGGTTGACGCTCATGCACAGCGCGAGGTCGAGCGTCTCGCCGGCGACCTCGTCGATGCTGCCGGCCGGCGTCGCCGGGCACACCGCCGCTCCGGCGCTGCAGCCCTGCTCCCGGATCCGGGTCAGCGTGTAGTGAAGATGGGCCGTTGCCTCGACGTGCACGGTGATGTTGTCGGCCCCGGCGCTGGCGATGTCGTCGACATGGCGTTCGGGCCGCTGGACCATCATGTGGACGTCGATCAGGCCCCCGGCCTGGTGGACGAGGTCGGCGAGCGCGCTGACCACCACCGCCCCCATGGTGATCGGGGGGACGAAGTGGCCGTCCATGACATCGACGTGGATCATGCGGGCGCCGGCGTCGAGCACCTCCTTGACCTGGGCCCCGAGCCGCGCGAAGTCGGCCGACAGAATCGAGGGGACCACCAGCCGCTCGCGCAGCAGCCCCAGCTCGCGGTCAGGCAAGCCCTACACCGCCCTGAGCATGCTGCCCTGGCAGTGGTTGCACTCCACGATCGCGGTGCTCGACATCCGCACGATCGTCGAATGCTCGCCGCAGTCCGGGCAGACCGACACGAGCTCGTATCGCTGCAGGCAGTAGACGCAGCGGTAGCGGCCCGGCACGGCCGTGGGCCGCAGCCAGGGCTCTCCACATCCGGGACATTCCGGTCCGAGCTTCGGGGCTGGTTCGCTCACAACGGGAAAGGTTACGTGACCGGTCAGCCGTCGCCGCTTCGCAGCCGCGCGATGAAGAAGCCGTCGCTGCCGTCCCGGTGGGGCAGCAGGTGGCGGTAGGGGGTCCCGGCGCCGCCGTCGCCGGCGAGCGGCTCGACGGCAAACCGGGGGTGGTCGCCGAGGAACTGCTCGATCACGTCCTCACTCTCCTGACGGGAGATCGTGCACACCGAGTAGACCACGGTTCCGCCCGGGCGCGTGTGGGCGGCGGCGACGCGCAGGATCCTGGCCTGGAGCGCCGCCGTCTCGGCGATCCGCTCCGGGCTGGTGCGCCAGCGCAGATCGGGACGCGACTGCAGCGTGCCCAGGCCGCTGCATGGCGGGTCGACCAGCACCCGGTCATAGAGGCCGTCGGCGCTGGCCGTGTCGGTGGCATCGGCGACCCGGACCGTTGCGGTGTGGACGTCCATCCGCTGCAGCGTCCGCGTCAGCGCCTGGGCCCGGCCGGGGTGGCGCTCGACGGCGTGCAGCGTTCCCTGATTGCCCATCAGCGCCGCCAGGTGCGTGGTCTTGGCTCCCGGTGCCGCGCACAGGTCGAGCACCCGCTCGCCGGGCTGGGGCGCCAGGACCCGCCCGGCCAGCATCGAGCTTCGCGACTGCGGCATGATCGCGCCCCGCCGCCACAGCTGCGACGAGTAGACGTCAAAGGGGCGCTCGAGGACCAGGCCCTCGGGCAGACCCGGCGCCGGACGGACCCCGTCACCCAGCTCGCCGCTGACCGCACCCACGGTGGCCAGCAGCGTGTTGACGCGCAGCGCCGACTCGGCCGGCGCGTTGATCTGCGCCAGCAGCGCCCGAGCCGGCTCAGACCCCAGCTCGCGCCACCACAGCTCGGCCAGCCACAGCGGCACGGAGTGAAGGATCGCCGCGCCCGGCGGCGTCTCGTCCGACAGCGCGGCGAGGACCGCCGGGCCCTCCCGGGCCCCCCGTCGCAGTACGGCGTTGACAAATCCGGCGCCGCCGGGGCCGTCGCGCTTGGCCAGCTCCACGCTCTCGTTGATGGCGGCGTGATCGGCGATCCCGTCCAACAGCAGCAACTGCAACAGGCCGAGCCGAAGCGCCGCCAGCACCGGCGAGTCCAGGCGTTGCGGCGGGCGGGTCGACAGCTGCGCGATCACGTGGTCGAGGGTCGCCTTGCGCTGCACGGTGCCGTAGGCCAGCGCCATCGCCAGCGACCGATCGCGTCGGTCCAGGTGGGCGGCCTCGGCGTGCAGGGCGCGGTCGGCGTAAGCGCCGTGCTCGAACACCCGCCTCACCACCGCGTAGGCGGCGGCCCGGGCAGGAGCGACGCGGGCACTGGTCTGAGCGGGGGCCGGCGCCACTTCAGTCAGCCGCGGCGGCCGCGCAGGTAGTCACCGGCCGGCATCGCCCGGCCGCCGGGAGGTTGGACGACCAGCAGCTCGAGCGCGCCGGGACTGCACCCCAGCGCCGGGAGCGGCCCGTCGAGCGACAGCGCGCCCGGTTCGAGGCCGGCTCGGTCGACGATCCGCGCCTGCCACACCCCCAGGCGGCTCCCGCCGGCCAGCATCACCGCGGCGCCGATGTGGGGGCTCAGCGCCCGCACCGCCCGCTCGAGCTCGACGGCGGGGCGGCCCGGATCGAGCACCCGGTCGGCGGCGGTCAGCTTCTCGGCGTAGGTGGCCTGCGCCTCGTCCTGGTCGCGGCACGGCGGGCGCTCGTCGAGCACCGAGATCAGCAGCTCACCGCCGGTCGCGCGCAGGCGATCGGCGAGCGTCCCGTAGGTGTCCTGGTCCCCGATCGGCTCCGGCGCCTGCGCGCACACCGGCCCGCTGTCCAGCCCTTCGGTGAGGCGCATGATCGACACGCCGGTGCGCTCGTCGCCGGCCATGATCGCCCGCTCCACCGGCGCGGCGCCGCGCCAGCGGGGGAGCAGCGACGGGTGGACGTTGAGCATCTCGTAGGCCGACAGCAGCGGCTCCTTGATCAGCGCACCGAACGCGCACACGCAGACCACGTCCGGTCTCGCCGCCGCGATCCGATCCCGGGCCGAGTCGTCGTTGACCGATTGCGGCTGATCGAGGTCGATCCCCAGCTCGCCGGCGGCCACCGCCACCGGCGGCGCGGCGAGCCGCCGGCCGCGTCCCCGGGGACGGTCCGGGCGGGTGACGACCAGCGCCGGACGGTGGGGTGAGGCAGCCAATGAGCGCAGCACGCCGGCCGCGAACTCGGACGTGCCGAGATAGACGGTCCGCACCTGGTCAGGCGGCGGCTCAGGCCGCCGCTTGCGCTTCCCGCAGCGCCCGCATCGCCTCCTTGCGCTGCTGGCGCGAGATGCGGTCCAAGACGAGGACCCCGTCGAGGTGGTCGACCTCGTGCTGGATCACCCGGGCCTCCAGGCCGGAGGCCTCGATGGTGATCGGCTCGCCCCGCTCGTCGAGGGCGCGGACGCGGATGTGAATCGCCCGTTCCACGTCGACGTGGACCGCGGGGAGGCTCAGGCAGCCCTCCTCCATGATCTCCTCGTCATCGCCGGCCCACTCGATCTCTGGGTTGACCAGCACCGCGAACGGCGCCTGCTGGTGGACCCGGTAGACGAGCACCCGGTTGAGGACCCCGACCTGGGTGGCGGCCAGACCCACGCCCAGGGCGTCGATCATCAGCTCTCCCATCCGCTCGACCTGGGCGCGCAGCGCGCCGTCGAAGCGGTCGACCGGCCGGGCCGCGGTCCGCAGCACCGGATCGCCGAATTTGCGCACGTGCGCCAGCGCCGCCGACCGCCGGGCGGCGATCACCGGATCTAGCTCGTGTTCCTCGGCGTCCTCCTCGGGCTCGACCTCGAAGTCCTCCTGGTCGGGCTCGTGCGAAGCGGTATCGGTCGCTGGTTTGGCCACGATTTTTAGTCTAGATCAGCTGTGTGGTCGTTTCGGTGCCGGCGGGGCGGCGGGCGAACCGTCACTGCGGATCGACGTCGACGCTGACGCTGGCCCCCTGGCGGGCCGACCCGGGGGCCAGCTTGTCGACGGCGGCGCCCACGGCTTCGATCGCCGCCGCCCGGTCACCGGCCTTGACCACCACCTGGCTGCGGGCCCGGCCGCGGAGGCGAAACAGCGGCGCGGGCCCCAGTACTGGGTCGTCCAGCGCCGCCAGCTCGCCGGCGATCGCCGCCGCCGTGGCCACAGCCAGGGACTCGGCCTCGGCCGAGCAGACGACTCGGATCAGCGACGTGAACGGCGGGTAGCCGAGCGCCCGGCGGCGACCCAGCTCGTCGGCGACGAAGCCGTCGGCGTCGTGCCGGGTGGCAAACCCGATCGGTCTGGCGTCCGGAGCCAGCGTCTGCACGAGCACCCGCCCGCCATCGGCCCCGCGGCCGGTGCGACCGGCGAGCTGGGTGACCAGGGCGAAGGTGCGCTCCTCGGCCCGGAAGTCCGGAAAGCGCAGCGTCTGGTCGGCGTCGAGCACCACACCCAGGGCGACGTCGGGAAAATCGTGGCCTTTGGCCACCATCTGGGTCCCCACCAGGACCCCCGAGCGAGCCGCCCCGAAGCGCATCAGGGTCTCGGCGCGCCGGTCCAGGCCGGCCGAGTCGGCGTCGAGGCGGAAGATCGGAAAGCCCCCCTCGCCCAGCGCCTCACGGAGCTCGTGCTCGATCCGCTCGGTGCCGGCGCCGTGGCGGGCCAGCGACACCGATCCGCAGGCGCGGCAGCGCTCCGGCACCGCCTCGCGGTGGCCGCAGTGGTGGCAGGCCACAAACGCTCCGTGGCGGTGCAGGACCAGCGCCACCTCGCAGTTGGGGCACACCCATACCTGCCCGCACGCCCGGCAGGAGAGGAAGTTCGACCAGCCACGGCGGTTGAGCAGCAGGATCGCCTTGCCCCCAGAGCGGCGCAGGTCGGCCAGAGCCATCCGCGCGTCGGGGTGAAGCGGCTGGTGGTGGCCGCGCATGTCGAGCACCTCCACGGCCGGCAGCGGCCGGCGGTCGACGCGCTGGGGCAGCCGCAGGCGGGTCAGCTCGAGCATGCTCTCCGGGCGCGGCGTGGCGCTGCCGACGACCAGCACGGCCCCGTGGCGGCGGGCCCGCTCGGCGGCGACGTGGCGGGCGTCGTAGCGCGGATCGCCCTCGTGCTTGTAGGAGCTCTCGTGCTCCTCGTCGACGACGATCAGCCCGATGTCGGCCAGCGGGGCGAACACGGCCGAGCGCGGGCCGACGCAGACCCTGGCCTGACCGGCGCGCAGCCGCTCGGTCTCGTCGCGGCGTTCACCGAGGCCGAGCCCCGAATGCACCACGGCCACGACGTCTCCGAAGCGGGCCTCAAAGCGCCACAGGGCCTGCGGGGTGAGCGCGATCTCGGGCACCAGGACGATCGCCGAACGGCCCGCCGCCAGGGCCGCCTGCACCGCCCGCAGGTAGATCTCGGTCTTCCCCGAGCCGGTAACCCCGTGCAACAGGTAGCGCTCGCTGCGGCGCTCCTCCAGCGCGGTCAGGATCGGAGCCAGCGCGCCCTGCTGGTCGCGGGTCAGGGGCGGCGGCGTGACCGAGGCCGCGCTGACCGCGTGGCGGCCCGGTCGGCGGCGCACCACCCGCAGCTCGAGCCCGACCAGGCCGCGGCTCTCGAGCCGGCGCAGGCGCCCGGTTCCCAGCTCGGCCGCCGCGCGCGGCCCCTCGGCAGCCAGGCGTTCGAGCACGCTGCGCTGGCCCGCGGTCAGCGGGACCCCGTCGCGCAAGGCGGCCTCGCCGGCCGCCGTCAGCTCGGCTACCAACGCTCGCTTGGCCCGGGTTCCCTCGGCGCCCCCCGGTCCCAGGGTCAGGGTGAGCGACCGGGCCGGCGTGGAGCAGTACTCACGGGCCATCCAGTCGGCGAGCTCGACGAGGTCGGCGGGGATCGAGCCCGGTAGGACGGCCTCGGGCTCGGCCAGGCGCTCCGGGGCGAGCTCCGAGCGATCGGCGAGCGCCACCACCACCCCCAGCGCGCGCTGGCGGCCGAACGGGACCCTGAGCAGCGAGCCCACGGCCACCGTTTCCTGCTCGGCGCCGAGGCGATAGTCAAACGGGCCGCGGACCGCCCGGGTGCGGGTCAGCGGCTGGACGCGGGCGATCTTCGGGGGTGGGGAGGACGGGTCAGACACGGCGCCAGCGAATCTAGAAGGCCGCCAGGATGCTGCCGCCTCCCCCCGGGCGCCGCCGGCGCGGTGGCCCGCCGGGGCCAGGTCGCGGCCGTTATGTTCTCGGCCGTGGACGCCGAACCCGGCGAGGAGATCTTCTTTTACGGCCATCCCTCCTGGCGTTCGCTGGCGCCGTTCTACGTCAAGGGCCTGCTGGCCAGCCTGGTCGCCGGTGCCATCGCCGGGCTCGCCGGCGCGGCCGCCGACGGCCGCGTGCAGGTCGGCTGGGTTGTCGCTGTGGTCCTGGTCGCGTACCTGGTGCTGATCGCGGTCGGCCAGATCCGGCGGATCCAGACCACCTACTCGATCACCAACCGCCGGCTGACGATCGAGGTCGGCCTTCTGTCGCGCGAGCTTCACCAGACGCGGCTGGAGCGCGTGCAGAACGTCAGCACCCGGCAATCGCTGGCGGATCGCCTGCTCTACATCGGGACTGTCGACTTCGACACCGCGGCCGAGGCCGACTTCGACTTCTCCTTTCACGGGGTCTCCAATCCCCGCGGGATCGTCAAGACCGTTGACCGGGCGCTGCACGCGCTCCGGGGCGGGGAGGCGGCGGATCCCTCGCTCGACTTCTAAGCCGTGTGCCGGGGGCTCTCGGATGATTTACCCCGTATAGGGGGGCGGATCGTCCAAGAGCCCCGCCGGACCCGGCACGGCGCGCCACCGCCTCAGGGGACCCGCACCGTGAGCTGCGTGCTCGACACCCCCGGCGCCCGGGTCGAGGCCACCCCGATCGCCTTGATCTTGTCCAGGTCGGGGCGCAGCGCGCGAAAGCGGGCGCTGCTGGTCAGGCCGGTCTGCTCTCCGAGCCCCAGCAGGCGCACGAGGTCGACGAACACCACTGAGGTCAGGAGCTTGGCGCGGTCGCCGAGGACGGCCTGGAAGGCGGGATCGCGGGCCAGGGTGTGCTGGCGCGCGGCCACCGCCGCGATCCCCTGGAGGCTGGTGGAGATGATCACCAGGCCCCTCGACACTGCGTAGTCGAATTCGAGGCCGTTGGCCAGAGAGAGCTGATGGGCGGTGATCCCGGCCACCGACCGGTCGTTGAACAGGGCCACCTTGCCGGCGTTGCCGGACTTGAACAGCTGCGCCAGCGGGATCTGGAGCTGGGCCAGCTCGGCGGCGATGCGGGAGGGCTGGTTGGTCCGGGCCACGACCACCAGCGCCGGGCTCTGGGCGTGGGGCACGATCGCCACCGCGGTCTCGGCGTGGAAGATCGAGACCAGCTCCTTGACGTTCACGCCCTCGGCGCTCAGCGCCGCCCCGAGCCTTGACAGCAGCGGGCCGATCCCTCCCGCCACGCCGGCCGACGAGCCGGCGTTCAGGACCCGAGGAGCGACGCGGTCAAGCCCGGTGACGTCGAACATCAGGATCGATCCGGTCGGCATCACGCTCTGGAGGGTGGGCGCAAACGGACTCGTGGCCGGGCCGCTGAGCTGGGTCAGCGTGCTGTCAAGCGCGCTCCGAACCTGGATCCGCGCTCCCGCCGGGGTCGGCGAGACGGCGACCGTGAGGCCCTGCAGGGCCGGCTGATAGAGCAGGTCGCCGAGCGCCCCGACGATCCCGCCCTGGGGCGCCAGCACCCGCCTGACCCCGGCCAGCGAGGCGTAGGCGTCCAGCACCCGGTCGGCAGGCAGGGTCGCGGCGGCGCGCCGGTAGACCGCAGCCGAGCCCAGCGACGGCGACGCTCCGGCGGCGACGTCCAGCGCGGAGCGAACACTGGCGTCCTGGCCCAGGACCAGAAAGCCGCGAACGAAGGCCAGCTCGGTGCCGGTGGGATAGACCAACAGTGGGGTCCCGCGGTAGGAGCCGTGGGCCACGGCTCCGGAGCCCCGCGCGAACGCCCGGGCCCGGGACTGGTCGCGCACCGCTAGCACGATCAGCGAACCGGCCGTGGCAGTCGGCGTGTTGAGCAGCGCCATCGCCGCTTCGCTGCCCAGCCAGGGCTTGACCTGGCTGGCGAAGTCGACGCTGCGACCGCCGCCGGCGGCGACGGTGGCCAGCCGGGATGCCACGGCGGCGCTGGCCAGGGGGTAGTCGGGAAACCGCTGGGCCAATCTGAGCGCCGAGCTCACCGCCGGGCGCCCGCGGTCCAGGGAGACGTTGACGTAGGCCAGGGCGTCGGCCGGGACGATCGCCGCCGCGCCCGTGGCCGGCGGCGGGTTTGCGTCGCCGCCGGCGAGGACGAGGACCAGGGCGATGGCCACGGCCAGCGCCACCGTCCCGGCCAGCGCGCCCAGCACGGGACGGGGCAGCCGGCGTCGGGGAGGTCGTGCCGTCGGCGGCGCCGGGGGCTCGGCAACTGCTGTCGCGCCGGCGCTTTCGGTGATCGATTCGCTCACGCGAGCACTACATCACGCTGCCGCCCCCCGGGCGCCGGTCGGGCGCCGCTCGTTTCGGGCCACGAAATCGATGATCGCCGGGACTCCCTCCAGGCGATATCGCTCGCGCAGCCGGTTCTCGATGTAGTACGCGTAGTCCCTGGTCACCCGGGCGCGAGAGTTGACCTGGATCGAGAACCGCGGCGGCCGCACTTCGGTCTGGGTCATGAACAGCAGCCGCAGCCGGTGGCCCGAGCCCGCGCCCCGGCCGCCGGCGCCGACCGGCGGCTGGCGAGCGGCGGTCACCTCGGACAGAAACCGGTTGAGCTGCGGGGTGGGGATCCGGGTCCGGCTGCGATCGGCCACCGCGATCGCCTCCACCAGCAGTCGTTCGACGTGACGGCCGGTCTTGGCGCTGGCGGTCAGCACCCGCGGCCGCAGGCGCAGCTTCTGGTGGGCTCGGGCGCGCTCGAAGTCGAGGTCGACGTTCTCGGCTATGTCCCACTTGTTGAGCACCAGCGCCGTCGCGCAGCCGCTCTTCATCGCCAGCTCGGCGATCCGCAGATCCTGAGTGGTGACGCCGGCAGTGGCGTCGCACACCACGAGGGCCACGTCGGCACGCTCCGCGGCTCGCCGCGAGCGCAGCGAGGTGTAGTACTCCACCGACTCCCCCACCTTGGCCTGGCGGCGGATCCCGGCGGTGTCGACGAGGATCAGCTCGCGCCCGGCATAGGTGAGCGGCAGATCGATGGCGTCGCGCGTCGTTCCGGCCAGCGGCGAGACGATCACGCGGTCGACCGCGCGGCCGTCGCCACCGGTCCCGGCGAACCGGTTGACCAGCGAGGACTTGCCGACGTTGGGCCGCCCGATGACCGCCAGGCGGACCGCGTCGGTCTCCTCGGGGTCGTCACCGGCGTCGGGTGCCAGTGCGGCGATGCGGTCGAGCAGATCACCGGTCCCCAGCCCCTGGGCGGCGGAGACGGCGATCGGCTCCCCCAGGCCGAGGCCGTAGAACTCGGCCGTCAGCGGCAGGTCACGGGCGGTGTCGATCTTGTTGGCCGCCACCAGCACCGGCAGCGGGGCCCGCCGCAGCAGCTCGGCCATCTCCTCATCGCCGGGGCGCAGCCCCGCCCGGGCGTCGACGACCAGGACGGCGGCATCGGCGTCGGCGAGCGCGGCCCTGGTCTGCGCCTGGATCTGACGGGCCAGCTCGTCTCGGTCCTCGAGGTCGACCCCGCCGGTGTCGATCAGCGTGAGCGGGCGCCCGTTCCATTCGGTGCGAAGTTCCTTGCGGTCACGGGTGATGCCCGGCCGCTCGTGGACCACCGCCTCCCGGGACTCGGTCAGGCGGTTGACCAGCGAGGACTTGCCCACGTTCGGGTATCCGACGATTGCGACCTTCATGGTCGATCGAGGCTAGTCGGTGCGCCCGGCGGGTGGTGCCTGTGCCAGGGTTCGGCGGCTAACGCCGGCTCTCGGCCACCAGCTCTGTGACCCGCTCGACGACCTGATCGAGGGTCAGTCCGGTGGTGTCGAGCACCGTCGCTCCCGGCGCTGCGGCCAGCGGCGAGTGAGCGCGCGTGGAGTCACGCTGGTCGCGGATCACCTGCTCGGCCAGCACCGTGGCCGGATCGGCGCCGATCTCGAGCGCGCGGCGCCGAGCCCGCTCCTCCGCGCTGGCGGTCAGAAACACCTTGACCTCGGCCGCCGGGGCGACCACCGTCCCGATGTCGCGGCCTTCGGCGACCCAGTCGCCATCGGCAAGAATGCGTCGCTGCTGGCCGGCCATCGCTGCCCTCACCTCGGGATCGGCAGCGGCCTGAGACGCCGCCTCCGAAACCGCCGGAGTGCGGATCTGGCTGGTCACTTCGCGCCCGTCGAGGAGCACCCGTTCTCCGAGCTCGATCGCCACCTGCTCGGCCACCTGGGCCGCAGCGAGGCCGCGCTCGAGCGCCGCCAGCGCGACGCAGCGGTACATCGCCCCCGAGTCCAGATAGGTGAAGCCGAGCGCTTTGGCCACCGCCTTGGCCACGGTTGACTTCCCGGCTCCGGCGGGACCGTCGATCGCGATAACCATCAGCGCGAAAGCGATCCGACGTGGTCGGCGAAGTCCGGGTACGAAACGGCGGCGGCCTCCATCCCCACCACCTCGACCCCCTCGTCCGAGGCCAGACCGGCGACCGCGCCCAGGAGCGCCAGCCGATGGTCACCGCAGGCCGGCAGCCGGCCGCCGCGAAGGCCGCCGGTGCCCCGCACCGCGAACCCGTCGTCGAGCGCATCGATGTCGGCACCCAGCCCCCGCAGCCCCTCGACCACCGTGGCGATCCGGTCTGACTCCTTGAGCCGCAGCTCCCCCGCCCCCTGGACAACCGTCTCCCCTTCGGCAAAGCAGCCCAGCAGCGCCACCAGGGGCAGCTCGTCGATGGCCAGCGGGACCTCGTCGGCGGTCACCGTCGTCGCCTCGAGCGGGCCATTGGTGACGTCGAGGTCGCACGCCGGCTCGGCTGCCGGCAGCAACCCCGGTTCCTCGAGCTCGCCGACCACGATGCCCCCCATGCGCTGCACGATCCGCACAAAGCCGGTCCGCGTCCAGTTGGTCCCGACCCCTTCGAGGACCAGGCGCGAACCTGGCACCAGCACACCGGCAGCGATCAGAAACGCCGCGCTCGACATGTCCCCGGGCACCGTCAGCTGCTCGAGCTCGAGCTCGTCGGAGTTGTTGACGGTTGTCGCGTAGCCGGACTCGGCGCTCCCGGCGCGCGTCAGCGCGGCACCGGCAGCGAGCAGCATGCGCTCGGTGTGATCCCGGGAGGCCACGGGCTCGATCACCGTCGTGCCGTCGGTCGCCAACCCGGCCAGCAGCACGCACGACTTGACCTGAGCGCTGGCCACCGGGAGCTCGTACTCGACGCCTCGCAGCGGCTGCCCGTGGACAGTGAACGGCGCGTAGCGGCCCTCCCGAGCCTCGATCCGGGCCCCCATCCGGCCCAGCGGCTCGGCGATCCGGTCCACCGGGCGACGGCGGATCGAGGCGTCGCCGTCGAGCGTGAAGCTGGCCCCCTGCTGAAAGGCCAGCCATCCCGGCAGCAGGCGCAGCAACGTGCCGGCGTTGCCGACGTCGATCGGGTGCAGCGGCGGCTGGGCATCTCGCATCCCGCAGCCCCGCACCCTCACGTGGCCGTCGCGACGCTCAACGATCGCGCCCAGCTCGCCCACGGCGGCCAGCGTGGAGTCGGTGTCGGCCGCCCGCAAATAGTTGGTGATCAGCATCGGCTCAGAGGCCATGGCGCCGATTATCGCCGCGCGATGCGAGATCGACTTGTCGGCCGGGGGCGCGATCGAGCCGCGCAGCCGAACCCCCGGTTCGAAGCGCAGGTTCACGCCCACGCCCCGGCTGCGACGGTGGGCGTCACGGTCGCGCCACCGGAAAGCCCAGGCCGGCCACCAGCTCCTCGGCCCGCCGCGCCGCCTCCTCGCCGGCGATCCACAGCGCCACCACCCCCTCGCTCATGTCCGCCGCCGGGTACAGGGCCATGTCGGTGATGTTGACACCGGCGCGGCCGAGCTCGAGCGCCAGCTGGGCGACCACGCCGGGCCGGTTGGGGACCGAGGCGCGAAGCTCGAACAGCGGGCCGCCCACGAGCTGGCCTTCCAGCAGCCGCCGGCGATCGACCGCGGCGCCGTCGTTCCAGGCCGCCACCGCCTCGCCGTCGCCGTCGCCCAGGGCGGCGCGGATCGCCTGCAGGCGGTCGACGGTCTGATCGATCTCGACCGTCAGGGCATCGCGGTTGGACAGGTAGATGTCGGTCCAGATCGCGCTCGGCGCGCCGGCGACGCGGGTGGCGTCGCGAAAGCTGGGGCCCACGGCGGGCAGCCGCTCCTCGCCGGCGGCCAGCGCGCCCGCCGCCTGGGAGACCAGGACGTTGGCCAGCACGTGCGGCAGGTGCGAAACGGTGGCCAGGATGCGGTCGTGGGTGTGGGCGTCGATCGCCGTGGGATGGGCGCCGACGCCGTGCAAGAGGCGGTGCAGCCGCTCGTAGAGCATCCCCGAGGTGGTGGCGGTCGGCGTCAGGTACCAGGTGGCGCCGTCGAACAGGTCGGCGCGGGCATTCTCCACCCCGGCCGTCTCGGCTCCGGCCAAGGGATGGCCGCCGACGAACCGGGGGTCGTCGTGGGCGCTGACCACGGCCCGCTTGGTCGATCCCACGTCGGTGACGACGCAGTCGCGGGGCGCCGCGCTCAGAGCCGCCCCCACCAGGTCCGGCAGCTCGCCGACCGGCGCGGCCACGAACACCACCTGGGCGTGGTCGACGGCCTGGGCGACGGTCTCGCTGCCGTGATCGAGGGCTCCGCGCTGCACCGCGCTGCTCAGCGCCTGCGGTGATCGGTCGTACCCGTCGACGGTGGCACCGAGCCGCTGGCGCGCGGCCAGGGCAATCGAGCCGCCGATCAGGCCGACGCCGACTACGGCGACTTTCAAACGGGGGACAGCGCCTTGCCCGCCACCTGGGCCGCCCTCTCCACGCGCTCGGCGTACTCGGCGAAATCGTCGGTCGCCAGTTGCTGGGCGGCGTCGCAGATCGCCTCGTCGGGACGCGGATGGACCTCCACGATGATCCCGTCGGCTCCGGCGGCGGCGGCGGCCAGCGACATCGGCATCACCAGGTCCCGGCGGCCGGCGGCGTGACTGGGATCCACGATCACCGGCAGGTGGGTCATCTCCTTGAGCACCGGGATCGCCATCAGGTCAAGCGTGAAGCGGTAGGCGGTCTCGAACGTGCGGATCCCCCGCTCGCACAGGATCACCGCTTCGTTGCCCTCCTTGAGGACGTACTCGGCCGCCATCAGCAGCTCCTCGAGCGTGCTCGACAGGCCGCGTTTGATCAGCGCCGGGCACCCCGAGCGCCCGACTTCGGCCAGCAGGCTGTAGTTCTGCATGTTGCGGGCGCCGATCTGGATCACGTCGGCGACCTGCAGCACCGGCTCGATGTCGCGGGCGTCCATCACCTCGGTGACGATCGGCAACCCGGTCTGCTCCTTGGCCTCGGCGAGCAGCCGCAATCCCTCCTGGCCCAGGCCCTGGAAGGCGTAGGGCGAGGTGCGGGGCTTGTAGGCGCCGCCCCGGAACAGCGTCGCCCCGGCGTCGCGGACGACCTGGGCCGTCTCGAGGGTCTGCTCGCGCGACTCGACCGTGCAGGGGCCGGCGATCAGGGCGAAGTTCTGGCCGCCGATCTTGCGTCCGCCGATGTCCAGGACGCTGGGAGCGTGATGCTTGAACTGGTTGGAGGCGAGCTTGTAGGGCTTGGAGATCGGCACCACCCGGTCCACGCCCGGAGTGCCCTGGAGCTCGAGGCGCGCCACGTGCTCGCGGTCGCCGATGGCGCCAATCACGGTTACCTCCTCGCCGCGACTGACGTGCGTTCGCGCGCCGACCTCCTGCACCCGCTCGATGACGGCCTGCACCTCCTGCTCGGTGGCCGTCGGTTTCATCACGATCATCATCTGCTGTTCCTTTCTGCGCCAAGAGACTGTACGGAATTTGCCCGCTGTGCCGGGCCTGCGGGTCACTGAGCCGTGACCGGGGTGAGGACGGCGCCCGACCTCCGAGCGGACCCGCCCGCAGCGGGTGCGGAGGGCTGTGGCCGAGCGCCTAGATAAATCGCCAGGCGTAGAAGCGCGCGTAGTTCGACCAGCACCAGGCGGTGGAGGTGCTGCGAGGCGTGGAGATCTGGTCGCTCATGCGCTGGTCGGGGTTGTACCAGACCGCCGCGTGACTGCCAAGGCTTCGTTCAAGCTGTTTCGTTCGGCGGCGCCGACGCTCGGCGCCGCGGGCTCAGACCAGCTCGCCGAGGGCCTGCAAGAACTTTGCGTTCTCGGCCTCGGTGCCGACCGTCACGCGCAGCGACAGGGGGCGGCCCAGGGCCGCACCGGCGCGCACCAGCACGCCGCGCTCGCTCAGGCCACCCAGCACGTCGGCCTCGACTGAGTCCTCGGGAAGGTGCGTCCAGATGAAGTTGGCGTCTGACTCAGCCACCCACAATCCCAGCGACCGCAGACCGTCCATCAGCTCGAGCCGGGCCGCGACGGTGTGGGTCACACGCCGCTCCACCTCATCCTGGTGGCGCAATGCCTCGACCGCGGCGGCCTGCGCCACCATGTTGAGATAGAACGGCTGGCGGACCTGGTCTACGGCGGCGCGGAAGTCCTCCGATCCGCACAGCCCGTAGCCGACCCGCATCCCGGCCAGCCCGTAGGCCTTGGAGAAGGTGCGAAGCAGCACCAGGTTGGGATAGCGGCGCAGCAGCTCGACCGAGGCGTAGGTGTCGCCCAGGGCCAGGGCGAACTCGGCGTAGGCCTCGTCGAGGATCACGCAGACGTGACGCGGCATCCGGGCCAGGAACGCCTCCACGTCGGCCAGGGGCAACGAGGTCGAGGTCGGATTGTTGGGATTGCAGATCAGCACCAGCCGCGTGGCCACCGTCACCTCGTCGGCGATCGCGTCGAGGTCGTGGCGGTCCTCGGAGTCCAGCGGCACCTCGATCGCTCGCGCTCCGGAGGCGGCCGCCAGGTGCGGGTAGACGCTGAACGCGGGCCACGCGTAGACGACCTCGGCGCCGGGCTCCAGCAGCGCCTCGCCGGCCGCCAGCAGGATGTCGCAGGAGCCGTTGCCCAGAGCGATCCGGGTCTTGGGCACCCCGTAGCGGGCCGCCAGCGCGCTGCGCAAGGCCGCGTAGGAGGGGTCCGGATACCTGTGCACGGCCGACATCGCACGTCGCGCCGCCTCCAGGACGGCGGGGGCCGGAGCGAAGCAGGACTCGTTGGAGGCCAGCATCGCCATGTCCTCCCCGAGGTCGTATCCAGCCGCCAGCGGATACGAGGGGATCCGCCTGATTCGCTGGCCGAATTCGATCGCCATCACTCGAGCCTATTGTGCCGAGTCGAGGTCGCGCCGCAGCGACTTCGCGGCGCCGAGGTAGACATGCCGGGGCTGGTGGCCGTCGTCGGCGTAGTAGTGGACCATGGTCCGGATCACCCGCGGCAGCGAGCCCGGCACCGGCACCTCGCGGGTGCACAGCAGGGGCACTCGGTCGAGCCCCAGGCGGCGGGCCGCCACGGCCGGAAACTCCGCGTCGAGATCATCGGTGAGCGTGAAGATGCAGCTGACCATGGCCTCGGGCGCGAGCGCGTTGCGCTCCATCAGCTCCCGGATCAGAGCATCCGTCGCGGCCAGAATCGCGTCCGCGTCGTTGGCCTCGACGCTATTGGCGCCTCGGAGCGCGAACAGCCGCATCGGTCGGTGATTCTGCCAGAGCTCCCCGCGCCGCAGTGGCTCCCCTGAGCTCGTACACGGTGGCGCACCCGAAGCGCTTGATCGAGGCGATCAGCGGCCGCAGCTCTGACTGCAGGTCGGTGTGTGCCGCGCAGCTGAAGAGCAGAAAGCGGGCGCCGCTGTCGCGGACGAAGCGCCGGGCGGCGCCTGGCGACAGGGACCCGTCGAACAGGGCGTCGGCCGCCAGCGACCTCGGGATGCAGTGGGGCTCTGACCACAGGCAGTCGCCGACGAAGGTGTGCCGGCCGGTGCGCCCCGGGACGGCCTCGCCGAGGTAGAACTGGGTCAGGACCCCGCCGGGGATGGGATTACGCTCCAGATAGGCGAGGGCGTCGCGCTCGTCGCGGGTGATGAAGTTGGCGTTGCCGGGCGTCGGATCGGTGTACTGGTGCGCGACCGCCAGGGCGTAGGCGTTGGCCGGGATCGTCCCCAGGGCGATCGCCACCACCCCCGCCAGCCGAGCCCGCGGAAATTCGGTCAGCCGGACGCGCTGCACCCCGGCCACGGCCAGCATCGCCAGCGGGATCGTCAGACCGTCGAACGCGTGCAGCGGGGTGGCGCTCAGCGCCGTCGCCGACATGAAGTAGATCGCGACGGCGGCCAATGGCCAAAGGCGGCTCATCAGCTCCAGGAAGTCGCGCGGACGGCCGCGGTAGCCGAGCAGCGCGACAATCGCCAGCGGGGCGATCCCCAGGGCTATCGACCAGAAGGAGAACTCGTGCTTGCTGGCCTGGCGCGCCAGGTCCCAGGAGAGGTCCGCGTGGCCCAGGACCAGGTAGTAGAGCAGCGGGAGACCGGTCAGCAGGAGAGTGAGCAGGGGAAGGCGCAGGCTGGACAGCGTGCGGTGCTCGCGCCAGCGGATCAGCTCCGCCGCGGCGATGACCAGGATCATCAGCTCGCCCTGCCACGGATGCAGCGCGCTGGCCAGCGCGCCGAACAGCCCGGGTATCCAGACCACCTCGCCGGCGCTACGAGCGCGGTCGTAGCCGAGCAGCGCGAACACGATCAGCGCCACCGCCATCAGCCCGAACGGATACCCCCACGACAGCCAGTCGGGCATCATGTCGCCGACGATCCCGAACGTGCCGTAGACGACGCTGAAGGAGCCGAACAGCAGTCCGAGGGTCAGCCCGGCCCGGCGCGCGTAACGTCCCTCCAGCGTCCGGTAGCAGTACGCGCGGATGGCCAGGAAAGTGCCCAGGACGGCGATCGGCTTCCACAGCAGCAGCGCCAGCCACGGCGCCACCCCCAGTGCGGCGACGGCGCCGGAGATGGCCACCGCGGGCTGGAGGTAATCGTTCGGCGTGGGGCGAAGCACGAACAGGTTGGCGGCGAGCAGATGGTGCGAGGCGGACTGGATCCAGGCCAGATACTGCATCTGGTCGACGATGAAGAACCCATCGGTCCCGGTCCACACCCAGCCGTGGGCCACGACCTGCCAGAGGTCGAGCGCCACGACCCACATCGACAGGGCGGCGAACACCACCAGCAGCCCGATTTCGAACGGGTCAAGCCGCCGCCGCGGCGCCTTGGTGGGCGCCGGCGCGGGAAGGGAATCCGCCGCGTCGAGCGTTAATTCGACTCGCACGCCAGCGAAGCTAACAACTCGGCTGGGTGGCCGAGGAGATTCCTAGAAGGCGAGCTTATGTTGGCGTGACTTGGACGCCTGGCCCACCGAGCTCGACAGCAGGTTGATCCCGTGCTTGGCGAAGTAGAGCGAGGTGGCGGGCACGAACGCGAAGACCAGGAACAGGGTCAGGACCAGCGCGGTACGGCGCAGCGGCAGGCTGGTGGCCAGGGCGGCCAGGGGAAGCAGCCAGACCACGTACCACGGCACCAGCCAGGCCAGGCTGGCGATCAGCGCGAACGTGGTCCAGCCGGCGCCGGTCAGCCAGTCGCGCCGGCGATACACCTGATAGGCGATGACCAGCACAACGGCCACGTTGGCGAGCCGCAACAGGCCCGGCGCCCCGCCGCCGATCCCGATCGCCAGCCCGAGCAGGTTCGGGATGCTGAAGTCGGTCAGCAGCGAGCTCTGGTCAGACAGGTTGGGGATCGAGAGCCCGAACAGCAGCACGCTGACCGCCACCAGCGGGACGGCGGCCAGCGCGGCTCCCACGACCACCTTGATAGCCCGGGCCCGATTGCGCGCGCCCAGGAGCAGGAACGGCAGCAGCACGATCGCCGTGAGCTTGATCGCCACCGCGATCATCAGCAGCGCGCCGGCGGTCCGGTCACGCCGGGCCAGGATCAGCGAGATCGCCCCCATCGAGGCCACCAGCATGAAGAAGTCGTTGTGGAAGCCGGCGACCGCGTAGAGGAGGAAGATCGGGTTCAGGGCCACGAACACGACCGCGAAGCGAGGGTCGCGGCCGAGCTGGCGCGCGCACTGCCAGACCAGGGCCACGAACCCCAGGCTGATCAAGACGGTGACGACCTTGACCGCCCAGTAGGCCACCGGCAGCGACGTGAACGCCAGCGGATAGCTGAGCGCGGTGAACAGCGGACCGTACGGGCTCTTGAGGTTGTGCCAGCTGGTGAAGCGGTAGACCGGGTCGTAGAACTCGTGCTTGATGACGTGGGTGTAGGGGTTCAGATGGTGCAGCGCCCCCAGCCGCGCGTAGCCGAGGTAGTTGAACAGGTCGGTCAGCTGCAGCGGCGGGCTCAGCAGGAGGATCGCGTGCAGAACGACGACGACGATCGCGATCGTCTTCATCGACAGCGTCCGTACCGAGGCCAGCACGATCCCGTAGGCGACGACCATCGCGGCCAGCACGCCGCTGAACGCCAGTCCCAGGGTCTGGGGATCCTGGATGACCCGGGTCACGAAATCGTGCAGCGGACCGGCCTCCCAGTTCGGGAACGTCTGCACGCTGCGCGGCACCAGGATCGAGGGACCCGAGGCGGCGCAGGCCACGACCGCGAACGTGGCCAGGATCAGCGCCGCCAGCGCGGCCTTGCCCGCCCGCGGGCCGAACCGGACCCGGAGCCGGGGCAGCGATGCCCGCAGGCCCGAGGCGTCGAGCCGCGGCAGCGCGACCGTTCCCTCGCCACGTCCCGCCGCCGCGCCGGCGCCAGCGCTCGCGCCGGCCCCGGCGATCGGCCCCGAGGCAAGCTTTACCGGGCTCTCCGGCTGGTTTGAATCCTGCAGCATGGACTGAAGATAGTGCCGTTCGGAGCGTTGGCCGGGCCGACGGGATGAGTTGGGATCTCGTTAAGCGCCTTGGGACGGGGAGTTAACCCTGCCCGGGTTAGTGGTTGTCGACACAGACTCGGCCTAGCGTTTTGGCGTGGGCGTCGGCTCGCTTGCGCACGGCGATCGGCATCACGCTCTCGGAGAACGGCGAGGGCTTTCGGGGCGCGCTCAGGCTCACCGCGCCGAGCTCGCGGTTGGCGTCCTGAGCGCTGTCGCGGCGGTGCTGCGGTTCTACCGGCTCGGCCATCAGGGCTTCTGGTTTGACGAGGGCAACACGGCGCTCCTGGTCCAGCTCTCGCCCGGCAAGATGATCGGGCTGCTCCCGCAGTCGGAGTCGACGCCGCCGCTGTACTACGTCGTGGCCTGGGTCTGGGGGCGGCTGTTCGGCTTCGGCGAAGCCGGGCTGCGCTCCCTGTCGGCGCTCGCCGGCGTGCTGGTGGTACCGGTCGCCTACTGCGCCGCGGCCAAGCTGGCGACCCGCCGGGTGGGGATGGTGGCGGCGGCGCTGACGGCCAGCAACCCGCTGCTGGTCTGGTACTCGCAGGAGGCTCGCTCCTACGAGCTGCTGGTGCTGCTCACGGCCCTGGCACTGCTGGCGTTTGCCCATGCCCGGCAACAGCCGCGGCCGGTTGCTCTCGGCGCCTGGGCGGCGGCGTCGATTCTCTCCCTGGCCACCCACTACTACGCGGTGCTGGCGATCGTGCCGCAAGCCGTCGCGCTGCTGGCCCGCCAGCGCCGAAGCCGCGGCGTGTGGCTCACGGTGGCGATCGTCCTCCTCTGCGGGGCGGGGCTCATCCCGCTGGCGGTCGCCCAGAACGCCACCGGCCACGACGACTGGATCGCCGCCACCTCGCTGACCCTGCGGCTGGGCCAGATCGTCCCGCAGTTCTTGATCGGGACCGGCCTTCCGCTCCACGCGGTGCTCGAGCCGGTGATGCTGGCGATCGCGATCGGGGCGATCCTCCTGGTGCTGGAGCGCGGCGAGCGGCGAGAGCGGGCCGCGGCGCTGCTGGCGGGCGGGCTGGCCCTCGGCGGGCTGATTCTCAGCCTGATCTTCGTGGCCGTCGGGGTCGACGACCTGATCACCCGCAACCTGATCGCCATCTGGCTTCCCGCCGCCCTGCTGATCGCCTGCGGCCTGGGCGCGCGACGCGCCGGGAGGCTGGGAATCGCCGCCGCCACGGTGGTGTGCGCGATCGGGATCGCCGCCGTGGCCGGGGTCGCGTTTGACCGCCGGCTCCAGCGACCGGACTGGCGCCCGGTGGCCCGGTCGCTGGGCCCGCTGCCGGCCTCCGGAAGCGAGGCGCGGGCAATCCTGATCCAGCACTACCGCACGCTCCTGCCCCTTTCGCTGTATCTCCCCCGCCTGCACCACCTGGGACGGCGGGGTGCCCGGGTTGGCCAGCTCGACGTGATCTCGATCCGGTCACCCCAGGAGGATCTGTGCTGGTGGGGCGCCGCGTGCAACCTGATCCCCTCGCGGCTGCAGCGAAGCTATCC
Organism: Solirubrobacteraceae bacterium; assembly: GCA_036497115.1. Lineage (GTDB taxonomy): Bacteria > Actinomycetota > Thermoleophilia > Solirubrobacterales > Solirubrobacteraceae > Palsa-465. The sequence continues at coordinate 34,474 of DASXJY010000033.1, read as the reverse complement.
GGTCCCGGGCTTTCACGAGGAGTCGCTGCACCGGGTGCACCAGTTCACGATCCTTCAGATGTCCGGGGCGCGCCCGGTCCTGCTGCGGCCGAGCGCGGTGGCGGCGGCGCTGCGGACGACGCGGCTGCGTCGGGACGAGCTGCTGATCCAGAGTCCGTGAGCGACTCGACCTCCTCGTCGGTCAGCCGCCGGTAGCTCCCGAGCCCGAGATCGCCCAGTTGCAGCGGTCCCAACGCGACTCGTCGCAGCTCGCGCACCGGATGTCCGACCTGCCTGCACATCCGCTTGACCTGGTGCTTGCGGCCCTCGTGGATGGTCAGCTCGAGCGTGTCGGCGCCGAGGCGCCGGGCCCGCGCCGGGGAGGTCCTGCCGTCTTGAAGCATCACTCCCTCCCGCAGGGCCCGCAGCGCCGCCTCGCCGAGCGGCGGTCTGGCCACCACGGCCACGTAGGTCTTGGGCACCTCGAAGCTGGGGTGGGTCAAGCGGTGGGCCAGGGCTCCGTCGTTGGTGAGCAGGATCAGCCCCGTGGTGTCGATGTCCAGCCGGCCGACCGGATACAGGCGCACCGGCGAGGGCACGAGCGAGATCACCGTGGGACGGCCTTGCGGGTCGCGGGCGGTGGAGACGTAGCCCGGCGGCTTGTTGACCGCGTAGACGACGCGGATTCCCGGATCCCGGACGGGGGCCCCGTCAACCGCGACCTCCTGGCTTACGGTCACCGGGTGCGCCGGGTCGTCGACCACCGCACCGTCGACGGTGACCCGTCGCGCACGGATGATCGCCTCCGCGGCCCGGCGTGACGCGACCCCGGCCCCGGACAGGAACTTCGTCAGACGCATCGCGATGGCACCATAGAGAGCATGGATCTCAAGCTGCTGGAGCGAACCCTCGGCGATCTCGGCGAACCGGGCTACCGCAGCCGGCAGATCTGGCATTGGACCGCTCAGGGCGCGGGCTCGTTCGACGCCATGACCGACCTGCCGCTGCGACTCCGGGCCAAGCTGCAGGAGGCGGTCCCGTTCTCGAGCCTGACGCTGGAGCAGGAGCTGCGCGACCGCGACGGGACGGTCAAGGCGCTGCTGCGCACCGCCGACGGGCGGCCGGTCGAGGCGGTGCTGATGCGCTACCGCGACGGCCGGCGCTCGCTGTGTCTGTCCTCGCAGTCGGGGTGCCCGCTGACCTGCAGCTTCTGCGCCACCGGTCAGATGCGCTTTGGACGCAACCTGACCGCGTCGGAGATCCTCGACCAAGCCCTGTATTTCCGCCGTTCGGAGCCGGTCGATCACGCCGTGTTCATGGGCATGGGCGAGCCGATGATGAACCTCGATGCGGTGCTCGAGGCCTGTCGCCGCCTCCCCGAGATCGGGATCAGCCACCGGCGCACGGCGGTTTCCACGGTGGGCTGGGTACCGGGGATCGAGCGGCTGGGCGCCGATCCCGCGCCGGTCCGCCTGGCGCTGTCGCTGCACGCCGCCGATGACGCGCTGCGATCGCAGCTGATGGCGGTAAACGACCGCTACCCGCTTCATACCGTGCTCGCCGCCTGCCGCGGCTACTACGAGCGCAAGCGCCGTCGCGTGTTCGTCGAGTACGTGATGCTCGCCGGAGTCAATGACTCCTACGCACAGGCCGGCCAGCTCGCCGAGGTGCTGGACCCCCGCGTGTTCAAGGTCAATCTGATTCCCTACAACCCCACCGGCTCACCGTATGAGGGCTCCAGCCCCAAGGCGATCGAAGCCTTTCGGGCCCAGCTCGAGCGCCATGGGATCGGGGCCACGGTGCGGCTGACCCGAGGCCGCGGCATCGCCGCGGCCTGCGGCCAGCTCGCGGCCGGCGGGCCGGACCCGGGCGCACCGGGGGCACTCACGACCAAGGCGCCGGGCGGTGGCGGTTCGGCCGGCGGCTGAGCGGGTCCACGCGCTCCGGCTGACGGCGCAGCTGCTGGCCGGGGCACCGGCCCGCGACCCGGTCGCGGTGGCGGAGCGGCTGCTGGCGATCCAGGCCCAGGACGGGCGGGGGGCCCGGCTGGCGATTCGCGCGCGGACGCGGGGCGTCTGCGCGTCCGATGTGGACCGGGAGCTCACCGAGCGGCGATCGCTGGTCCTGACCTGGCTGAACCGCGGCACGCTTCACCTGGTCCGCCGAGAGGATTATCCCTGGCTGCACGCCCTGACCACGCCGCAGCTGATGACCACCAGCGCCACCCGGCTGCGCCAGAACGGGGTCAGCCCGACTCAGGTCGATCGCGGGTTGGAGGTGATCCGCAGCGCCCTGGCCGACGAGGGCCCGCTGGCCCGCCCGCAGCTGCGCGACCGCCTGGAGCGGGCCGGGGTGCCAGTGGCCGGGCAGGCGATGATCCACCTCATGTTCCGCGCCGGCCTGCTGGGGATCTGCGTCCGCGGGCCGATGGTCGGCCGCCAGCACGCCTACGCGCTGGCCCAGGACTGGCTGGGGCCGCCAGAGCCGGTGAATCGGGAGCGGGCGCTGGCCGAGCTGGCCCGGCGCTACCTGGCCGGCCACGGGCCGGCCACCGAGCGCGATCTCGCGCGCTGGGCCGGCCTGCGACTGGGCGACGCCCGAGCCGCCCTGAGCTCGATCGCCGAGCAGCTAACCCCGGTCGCCGACGGCCTCGTCGACCTGTCGCACCGGGGCCGAGCGGCCCGGCTGGCGCCGCCGCGGCTGCTGGGGAGCTTCGAGCCGCTGCTGCTCGGCTGGACGTCTCGCCGCCAGGTGCTCGGCGACGACCCCCGGGGGATCGTCGTGGGAGGCATGTTTCGCAACTTCGCCCTGGCCGGCGGCCGGGCCGTCGCGGAATGGAGGCTCGCCGGCAGAGACGTGGTGATCGAGCCGTTTGCGCCGCTCTCGGAGGACGCGGCGGCGGCGCTCGAGCGCGACGGCGCGGCGGTGCGGGAGTTCCTGGGCCTGGATTCGGCCCGGGCTAGTCGCCGCTGAGAGCCGGCGCGCCCGCGGGCTCCTGCGTCACCGCCGGTGGGGTGCCCACCGCGGCCCTGGCCTCGCCGGCGCGCAGCAACCGGTCGCGCAGCTCCTGCTCGAGCTCCGCGGAGGGGTCAAAGCCCTCGATCCCGGGCAGCTCGTCCAGTGAACGAAGCCCGAACAGCTTCAAAAACAGCTCGGTGGTCCGGTACAGCACGGCCCCGAATTGCGAGCGTCCCCCGTCTTCGATGAGCCCCCGCTCCAGCAGCGTGGCCGCCGCCGACTCGGCGCTGACGCCGCGGATCCGGGCGATCTCCGGGCGCGACACCGGCTGCAGGTAGGCCACGATGGCCAGCGTCTCGGCCTGCGCCGGGGTCAGCGGGGGCGTCCGGGGCTTGGCCAGCAGACGCCGCGCGGCCGGCTCGACGTCGGGGTGCGTGCTGAGCGTGAAGCCACCGGCGAGCTCGCGGACCAGAAAGCCGCGGCGTTCGAACTCGTAGTGCTCACGCAGGCGCTCGAGCGCGGTCACGACTTCATGCAGCTCGGCGCCGGTGGCGTCGGCCAGGGCCGCGGCCGACACCGGATCCGAGCTCAAGAACAGCAGTCCCTCCAGCGTCCGTTCGAGTTCTGCGCTCATGCCGTCATCCGCCCCAGGGCGCGCCCGGCCTCGATGGTGATCTCGGCGAACGGCTCCTCCTGAGTCCATGTCGCCTCACCCTGCTTGTAGAGCTCGAGCAGGGCGTACAGCGTCACCGCGACGGTGACCCGGTCTGAGCGAGCCACCGCCTCCGAGAACGTGAACCGTCCCCGGCGCAGCAGCGTCCGCAGGTGGGCCAGCCGCTCGGCCACCGTCACCTTGGCCACGGTTATGTGGCCGATATCGACCGGCGGCGGCACCTGCAGTAGGTCCCCGATCGCCCCGGCCAGGGCGTCCGGCGAGTAGACGGCGTGGGCCTCGGTCAGGCGGGCCTTGCGGAGGTGGGACGGGACGGGGGCACTGCGAAACCGCGATCCCTGCTCGCCCTCCAGTCGCTCCCGGAGGTGGGCGGCGGCGGCCCGGTAGCGGTGCGCCGCCAGCAGCCGCGCCAGCAGCTCCTCGGCCGCCTCCCCCGGATCGAGCTCTATCTCCTCGATCTCCTCGCCCGGCAGCAGAAGCCGTGACTTGAGCTCCAGCAGGGCGGCGATCAGGACCAGGAACTCGGTCGCCGCCTCGAGGTCGAGCTCACCGCGTCGCTCCAGGTGGTCGATGTAGGTGATCACGACGTCGGCCAGGTCGACCTCGAGCAGGTCGACCTCTTCGCGGAGAATCAGGGTCAGCAGGAGGTCGAAGGGACCCGCGAACACGTCCAGGTCGAGCTCGAGATCGACGAGTGCCACGGGGCAGACGTTAGCCGCGCGGTCGGACCGGTCCCACCCCCATCGCCTCGCGGACGTCGACGAGGGTCTGCGAGGCGATCGAGCGGGCTTTGGCGGCGCCGCCGGCGAAGATCCGCTCCAGCTCGGCCTCATCGCCCCGAAGCTCCTGGTAGCGCTCGCGGACCGGGGCCAGATAGGCGGTCACGGCGTCGGCCACCGCCTGCTTGAAGGCCCCATAGCCCGAGCCGTCGAACTCCCGCTCGATGTGAGCGGCATCGGTGGCCCGGACGGCGGCCAGGATCTCGATCAGGTTGGAGATTCCGGCCTTGTCGGGAGCCCGAGCCACCTCGCTGCCCGAGTCGGTGACGGCGGAGCGGATCCTCTTGGCCACCGCTGCCGGCTCGTCGAGGACCAGCACCGTGCCCTGCTCGGTGCCCCCGGTGGTCGACATCTTGCGCCCCGGGTCCTGGAGATCCATGATCCGGGCGCCGACCTCGGGAATTCGAGCCTCCGGCACCACCAGCGTCTCCCCGAAGCGGGCGTTGAAACGGATCGCCGCGTCGCGCATCAGTTCGATGTGCTGGCGCTGATCCTCGCCGACCGGCACCTCGTGCGCGCGGTAGGCGAGCACGTCGGCGGCCTGGAGCACCGGGTAGATGAACAGTCCCGCCGACACCAGGTTCCGCTGCGCCCCGGCCTTCTCCTTGAACTGGGTCATGCGGTTCAGCGCGCCGAACGAGGTCACGCTCGACAGCAGCCAGCACAGCTCGGGATGCTCGGGCACGTCACTCTGGCGAAAGAACACACAACGCTCCGGGTCCAGCCCGGCGGCCAGCAGCGTGGCCGCGGTGTCGTACACCGACGCTCGCAGCCGGGCGGGCTCGTAGGCCACGGTGATCGCGTGCAGGTCGACCACGCAATAGATCGCCTCGCCCCGGTCCTGGCCCGCGACGTACTGGGTGATCGCCCCGATGTAGTTGCCCAGGTGCTTGCGCCCCGTGGGCTGAATGCCCGAGAAGATCCGCATCGGCCGCAGGCTACTCAGCGGTGGCGCGGGCCAGGGACCCGCCGGTCCCCGGCGACCCGGCGCTGCCGGCGGCTCGCCGGCGGTCAACCGACAGCAGCCAGGCGGCGATCACGCCGGCCACCGCCCCGCTGGCGTGGCCCTGCCAGGAGACCCCGTAGTGGGGCACCAGGCTCGACAGCAGGGCACCGCCCCAGACCACCGCCACGACCACCCCGACCAGCAACTCGAGCCAGCTGCGATCGAAGATGCCGCAGGTCAGCAGGTACGTGGCGTACCCGAAGACGATCCCGCTGGCGCCGACCGTCACCGAGTTGTCGGGAGCGATGAGCCAGGTTCCGAGTCCGCCGATGACCACGACGATGGCGGTGACCAGCACAAGCTTGGCGGCTCCGCGCAGGGCGATGATCACCCCCATGAAAACGAACGGGATCGTGTTGTCGATCAGGTGGGCGAAGCTGACGTGCAGAAACGGCGCGGTGATGATGCCCCACAGGTGCGAGATGCTGCGGGGGTAGATGCCGTCGCTGTCGAGCCCGTTGTGATCGAGCGTGTTGATCACCTCGAGCAGCCACATGATCCCGACGATGATCACCAGCAGGGTCAGGCCCTCGATTTGCTTTTGCCGCTGCTCGCGCAGGCCCGCCGAGCGGCGGGGGGTGGGGGTCGTCGTGCTCACTGGCTACAGGATGGCAGGTGGAGTACCTGGCCAGCCACGGCCAGGGCGACTTCGGCGCGCGCCGTCAGCGACGGTGCCAGGACGAACTCGTCGGGGGTGTGTGCGCCGCCGCCGCGCGGGCCCAGGCCGTCGACGGTCAGGGCGATCGAGGCGGCGAAATGGCTGGCGTCGCTGGCGCCGCCGCGGGGGACTCCGGTTATCGCGCGCCCCAGGCGACGGGAGGCGTCCTCGATCAGCTGCGCCGTCGTCGCCCGGCTGTCCATCCCCGGCCACAGCCGATCCATGCGGGCGTCGAGCTCGACGCCGTCGCGCTGATCGCCTACCGCGGCCAGGACGGCTCCGAAGGCGTCAAGCTGCCGGGCCCGGAGGTCGAAGATCAGCTCGCCGGCCGCCGGGACGACGTTGAACGCATCCCCCGACCGCAGCACCGTGGGGACGACACTGAGCTGCTCGGGGCCGGCGGGATCGTGCCGGGCGGCGACGGCACGGGCGGTACCGGCCAGCGCCAGCAGCGCGTTGCGACCACGGTCCGGGGCGCTGCCGGAGTGGGCGGCGCGCCCCCGGGCGGTCACTCTCAGGGTGCCGGCGGCCTTACGGCGGACCACCACGCCCTCGGACCCAGCGGGGCCCCGCTCACCGGCCTCGAAGCACAGACAGGCGTCATAGCCCGCGAACCGCTCGGTGTGTACGAACGGCACCGTGCGCCACTCCTCGTCGCAGACCAGCAGTACCGAGAGCTCGGCGAACGCCTCCGGGCGGCGGGCCAGCGCCCGGGCCACGCCCAGCGCCAGCACCACGCCGCCCTTCATATCGGCGGTTCCGGTGCCGTAGAGGCGCTCGCCGTCCTGGCGCAGCGGCTGGTGCGCCTCGTGGCCGATCACCGTGTCGACGTGACCGAGCAGCATCAGCTTGCGAGTTCCGCTGCCGTGCACGGCGGCGATCAGGTCGCGGGCGCTGCCCGGAGTCGAGCACGCCGGCCGCTCGATCCGCGCCCCCGCGGGGGCCAGCGACGCGCACGCCGCCAGCGCCCGTTCGGCCCCCTCGACGTCGCCCGACGGAGAGGAGATGTCGACCAGCTGGGCCAGCTCCGCGCGCGCCCGCCCGGCGATCTCGGCCGCGTCGGCGCCGATCGCCGGGTCGGCTGTCGCGCTCAAGCCAGGACCGCCTGCAGCTCGCTGGGGCTGAGCTCGCCCGGCTGCCCGCCCTGGCGCGCGTACCGGCTGGCCACCGTGCACAGCGCGATGTTGATCGGGGTCGGCACGCCATGCAGGCGGCCCAGCAGGGCGATCTCCCCGTTGAGGTAGTCGGTCTCGATCGCGCCGGTGCCTCGGGCCAGGCTCTGCCAGCTCGAGGATCCTGCGCGTTGGCGCCCTTCTATCTCCTGCACGCCGATCTCCTCCCAGCGACCCTCGATGTCATCCACATCGTCGGCCTCGAACTCGATCTCGGCCGCGGTCAGCGCCGCCCGGGCCTCGGCCCGGGCCAGCTCGATCAGCTCCTCGCTGCGCTCGCCCTCGCCACACAGCGCCTCCACCGCGTTGCCGACGTTCAACAGCAGCTTGGCGTACTTCGAACGCATGACGTCGGTTCGGACGCGGGAGGAGAAACGCGAGCCGCCGAGCGCATGCACGACAGCCTGGCAGCGTTCGTCAGTGCCGTGGGGGTAGCGGCCGACGTCGATGATCCCGGTCGAGGTCGTGCCGTAGGCCTGCACCACGCCCGGCTCGAGGTGGGCGGCGGGGCACATGACCAGCCCCCCGTAGACGCAGTCAGACATGCGCAGCGCCGAGCGCTCGTTGTCGACTCCGTTCTGCAGGCAGACGATCGGCGGGTCGGTGGCTCCGGCCCGCCGCAGCGCCTCCAGGGCGCCGGCCGTGTCCTGGCTCTTGGTGGCCAGCAGCACCACGTCTCCGTCGCCGACCTCGAGCTCGGTCGGGTCGGCGCCCACCGGCAGCCTCAGCGTCGAGCGCTCCGTGGGGGTCTCCAGGGTCAGGCCGGCGCGGCGGATCACCTGCAGATGGGCACCGCGGGCGATCAGTGCCACCTCGTGGCCGCCCTGGTGCAGGCGGGCCCCGACCACGCCCCCGATGGCGCCGGCGCCGAAGATCACGAAGCGCATGCCTGCAGCCTACGACGGCCGCCGCCGGCCCGGCATCAACCGCGGCCAAGGCGGGTACCGGATAACCACGATGTCGACTGTCCAAGCCACCGAGCGTCCCCGCGCAACCGCCGAGTCGGGGCGGCTGGCCCGTGGCGTGCTGTCGAACTTCGATATCGCGGCGGCGACGCTGGCCAACATCGCCCCGGCGATGAGCTTCTACTTCGGCTTTGCCACGATCGTGACCACGGCCGGGATCGCCGCTCCGCTGACCGTGGTCGCGGCGGCGATCGCGATCTTGCTGCTGGGGAACACGCTCAGCCAGTTCTCGCGCTCCCAGCCCTCCACCGGCTCGTTCGTGACCTTCATCGGGCGGGCCTTCGGCGGCTACGCGGCCGTGGTCACGGCGGTCGTGCTGTGCGCCGGTTACATCATCGCCGTGGCCTCGGTGGTCACCATCTCCGGGGGCCTGACCGAGACGATTCTCCAGCACTACCTGAGCATCAAGATCCCCTGGCAGATCCTGAGCGCGGCGCTGACGCTGGGAGCGCTGGCGCTGATCGTCGGCGGGGCCAAGCCATCGACCAAGGTGGCCGCCGTCTTCTTCGGCTTTGAGCTCGTGCTGCTGATCGTCGTGGCGGTTGCGCTGCTGATCCAGCACTCCAGCCACATCGATCTGCGCCCCCTTGACCCGGCCAACCTGCACCGCGGCTTCTCGGGGCTCTCGCTCGGGTTCCCGCTGGCGGTGTACCTGTTCGTCGGCTGGGAGAATTCGGCCGCGATGGCCGAGGAGAGCCGCGACCCGCGGGCCGGCGTGGCCCGGGCGGTGTTCTCAAGCGTGATCCTGGTCGCTGCGCTGTACGTGTTTCTGGCCTACTCCACGGTCGTCGGCTTCAACGATCACGCCGGGGCCCTGACCGCTGCCGACATCCCGTTCATCGCCGCGGCCGGGGGCGTGGCCAGCTCGCTGGCCTTCATCGCCTACCTGGCCGGCTTCACGTCGATCTGCTCGAGCCTGATCTCGGCCACCAACTCGCAGGCCCGGATCATCTTCAGCTCCGGGCGCGAGGGCCTGCTGCCCTCGGTCACCGCGCGCTTGACCGAGCGTGGCAAGACCCCGTGGGTGGCCTTCCTGGTCTACCTGGGGCTGGCACTGGGGCTGTCCTACGTGTTCGGCTGGAACACCGATCCGGTGGTGTTCTTCGGGGAGATCGCCACCCTGGGCACAATTTTGATCGCGCTCACCTATCTGGTGGCAAACCTGGCCCTGCCGGTCTACTTCCGGCGCTTTCACCGTGACCGCTTCTCGGTCCTGCTGCACCTGATCCTGCCCCTGCTCGGCGCGGTCGCGATCGGCTATCCGCTCTATGACCTGGTCAAGCCGGGACAGCCGGCGCCGTTTAACTCCTATCCGCTGATCGCCGGCGGTGTGGTGGTGGTGGCGCTGATCTACGCCGCCGTCGTCTACTTCCGCGATCGCACGCTTGGCGAGCGGGTGGGGTCGATCGTGGCCGACGCGGACTGATCGCCCCGGCGCCGACGGACTGATCGCTGGCGCGACGGCCGGGGGTCAGAGCGCCTGGCGCACGACCGGGCGGCGCGCCGCGCCGGCCTCGTCCAGGCGCCGCACCGGAGTGGTGTGCGGCGCGGTGCGCGCGATCTCGGGATCCTCGCGGGCCTCGCGCAGGATGGCGGCCAGGATCTCGGCGAACCGATCCAGCGTCTCCTTGGTCTCGGTCTCGGTCGGCTCGATCAGCAGCGCCTCGTCGACCAGCAGCGGGAAGTAGACGGTCGGCGGGTGCACCCCGTAGTCGAGCAGCCGCTTGGCCAGATCCAGTGTCTTGATACCCAGCTCCTGCTTCATCGGCGCCCCCGACAGCACGAACTCGTGCATGCAGAGCCGGTCATAGCCCGCCGGCAGGTACTCGAGTACCCCGGCCTGGCGAAGCTTGGCCAGCAGGTAGTTGGCGTTGAGCACCGCGACCTCGGACACGTCGCGCAGCCCCGCGGCGCCGAGCGAGCGGATGTAGGCATAGGAGCGGACGAACACGCCGTAGTTGCCCTGAAAGCCCCGCAGCCGGCCGATCGACCGCGGGCGGTCGTAGTCGAGGTCGTAGACCGGCTCGGAGGACCCGTTGCCGGCCGACTCGCGCCGCACCACCTGCGGCCGGGGCAGAAACGGCTCGATGCGATCCGAGACCGCGATCGGCCCCGCGCCGGGTCCACCGCCTCCGTGGGGCTGGGTGAACGACTTGTGCAGGTTGAAGTGAACGATGTCGAAGCCCATGTCGCCGGGCCGGCAGATGCCCATGATCGCGTTGAGGTTGGCGCCGTCGTAGTAGAGCGTCGCGCCGACGCCATGGACGATCTCGGCGATCTCCTCGATCGCCGGCTCGAACAGACCCAGCGTCGACGGGTTGGTCAGCATCAGGCAGGCGACGTCCTCGTCGGCCTTGGCGCGCAGGTCCTGGAGATCGACATTCCCGCGCTGGTCGGTCCCCACCTTGACCACCTCGTAGCCGGCCATCGTGACGGTCGCCGGGTTGGTGCCGTGGGCCGTATCCGGGGTCAGGACCTTGGTGCGGCGCTGGCCGCGATCCTCGTGAAAGGCGCGCGTCAGCAGCACCCCGGCCAACTCCCCGTGCGAGCCTGCCGACGGCTGGAGCGACACGTGCGGTAGCCCGGCGATCTCCCCCAGCGCCGACTGCAGCCGCCACATCAGCTCGAGCGCCCCCTGGGCCCGGGCTGGATCCTGGAGCGGGTGGAGCTTGGCGTGGCCCGGCAGCGCCGCCACCCGCTCGTGCAGCTTGGGGTTGTGCTTCATCGTGCAGGATCCCAGCGGGTAAAAGCCGGTGTCGAGATCGAAGTTGCGCTTGGACAGGCGGTTGTAGTGGCGGACGATCTCCGGTTCGGAGACCTCGGGCAGCCCGGGCGGCTCGGCGCGGCGCAGCCGCGGCTCGAGCAGTTCGTCAAGCGGACGCTCGGGCACGTCCAGGGGCGGCGGCTCAAAGGCGCGGCGCCCGGGCCGCGAGCGCTCGAAGATGGTCAGCTCGTCGTCGGCGGCGGCGATCACGATCCGACCCGCTCGTAGGTCCGGCGGCGCTCGGCGCCGACCGCCTGCTCGAGCACGTCGGCCAGCCGGTCGATCTCCTCGCGGGTCCGCCGCTCGGTGATCGCCACCAGCAGCCCGGACTCGAGCTGGGGGTAGTCGCGGTCCAGCGGGTAGCCGGGATTCACCCCCTGCTTGCGGCACCGCTCGATCACCCGCTCCACGGGCGCGTCGAGCGCGACCGCGAACTCGCGCACCACCGGCTGCTCGTGCATCGCGGTGACGCCATCCAGCGCCGTCAGACGCTCCCGGGCGTAGGCGGTTCGCTGCAGCATCAGCTCGGCGAGCTCGACGATCCCGCGCCGTCCCAGCCAGCTCAGGTAGATGACCCCGGCCAGCGCGTTGAGCGCCTGGGCGGTGCAGATGTTCGAAGTCGCCTTCTCGCGCCGGATGTGCTGCTCGCGGGTCTGGAGGGTGAGCACGAAGCCGCGCTTTCCCTCGCCGTCGTGCGTCTCGCCGGCGATGCGCCCCGGAAGCCGCCGGATCAGCGGCTCGGTGACCGCGAAGAAGCCGAACGAGGGCCCGCCGAAGTCAAGCCGGTTGCCGAGCGTCTGGCCCTCCCCGACGGCGATGTCGACCCCGCATTCCCCGGGGGATCGCAGCAGCGCCAGCGCCAGCGGATCGCAGGCGCAGATCGTCAGCGCCCCGGCGGCCCGGGCGGTATCGGCAAGGTGCTCGAGGTCCTCGACCGCACCGAGGAAATTCGGCTGCTGGACGATCACCGCGCTGACCTCGTCGTCGAGCTCGGGCAGCTCGGTCACCCCGCCGTGCAGCGGGGCTGGCTCTACCTCCATCCCCCACCCCCGGGCCAGCGTGCGCAACGTCTCACGGGAGTGGGGGTGCACGCCGTCCGAGACCACGAACCGGCGCCGCCCCACGGCGTGCTTGGCCACATAACCGGCGGCGGCCACGGCGCTGGGGCCTTCGTAGACCGAGGCGTTGGAGCACGGCAGGCCAGTCAGCTCCGAGATCGCCGTCTGGTACTCGAACATCGCCTGCAACCCGCCCTGGGAGACCTCGGGCTGGTAGGGCGTGTATGGGGTCAAGAACTCCGACCGAGAGACGATCGAGTCGATCAGCGCCGGCACGTAGTGGTCGTACATGCCGGCCCCCAAAAACGACAGCTCGTCCTCGGTGCTGGTGTTGCGTGCGGCCAGAGACCGAAGCTCGTCGTAGACCTCCTGCTCAGCCAGGCCGCGGCCGAGGCCCAGCGGCTCGCTCAGTCGCAGGGCGCCGGGAATGTCCGCGAACAGATCCTCGATCGACTCCACGCCGATCGCGGCGAGCATCGCACGGCGATCGGCCTGGGTGGCGGCGGTGTACCTAGACAAGCGTCGCCTCGTAGGCCGCGGCGTCGAGCAGCGCGTCCTGCTCGGCGGGGTCAGACAGCTTCACGCGGACCAGCCACCCCTCCCCGTAGGGGTCCTCGTTGATCGTCTCCGGCTTCTCAGCCAGCGACTCGTTGACCGCGACCACCTCGCCCGACAGCGGGGATATCACGTCCGAGACCGCCTTGACCGACTCCACCTCGGTGTAGGCCGTGTCCTTGGACACCTTGGTCCCGATCGCCGGCGGATCGAAGAAGACGACCTCGCCGAGCGCGTCCTGGGCGTACCAGGTGATGCCGAAGGTGGCCTCGTCGGGGTTGGCGGCGTCGAGCCGGGCCCAATCGTGCTCAGGGTGGTAGAGCAGATCGTCGGGATAGCTGGGATCGGGCACTAAGTCGACTCCTTTTTATAGAGGGGCTTGGGGACGATCACCCCGTTGCGCACGGTTCCCCGGACGTCGATCTCGAGTCCGACGCCCGGCTCGGAGCGCTCGGCCGGGACATAGGCCATCCCGATCCCGCGCTTCAGGCAGGGCGAAAAGGTGCCGCTGGTGACCTCGCCGCCGCCGCGGATCGCGTTGCCCGGCCTGGCTATACCTCCGTCGCGCAGCTCGAACGCGACCAGCCGCTGCGCCGGCCCCGCGGCGCGGGCGGCAGCCACCTTGTCGGCGCCGATGAAGCCCGTCGGCTCCGAGCAGCACCAGCCCAGACCGGCCTCGATCGGCCCGCGCCGTTCGCTGAGGTCGTTGCCGTAGAGGCAGAAGCCGGCTTCGAGGCGCAGGGTGTCGCGGGCGCCCAGACCGGCCGGCCGGGCGCCGGCGGCGACCAGCGCATCCCAGACCACGGGGGCCTGCGCGGGGTCGAGCAGCAGCTCGACGCCATCCTCGCCGGTGTAGCCGGTCCCGCAGACCAGCATCGGGACCTCGGCGACGGTGCGCTGGCAGCAGTGCATCCGTGACGGCAGGCCGCCATCGGTCAGTCCGGCCAACAGGGCGCGGGCCCCGGGGCCCTGCAGCGCGAGCATCGCGAAGTCGTCGCGGTGGTCGAGCACGTCGACGTCGAAGGGTGCCGCGTGCGAGGTAAACCAGGCGAAGTCCCGTTCGTGGTTGGCGGCGTTGGTGACCGTCAGGTAGTGGCACTCGGCCAGGCGGTAGCTGAACAGGTCGTCGAGGACGCCGCCGCTGTCGTTGCACAGGACGCTGTACTGGGCGCCGCCCTCGGGCAGGCGACGGACGTCGTTGGAGAGCAGTCGCTGCAGGAAGTCCAGCGACTCGGGGCCCCGGGTTTCGATCTGGCCCATGTGCGAGACATCGAAGAGGCCGGCGTGGCGGCGGACCGCCAGATGCTCTTCGCGAATCCCGGCGTACTGGACTGGCATCTCCCAGCCCGCGAAGGGGACCAGCTTCGCCCCTGCCGCCTGGTGGCGCTGATAGAGGGGGGTACGCCGAAGAGTCTCAGCGACCGGGGTCACTACCGGCAGGCTAGCTCAAGCTGCCACCGGATCGGGCCGGCGGAGCTCGCCACCACGGTCTGGCCTAGCGGTCCTTGAGGAACGACGGGATGTCGATCTCGTCGTCGCCGATCTCGAGCGACGAGCGCTGGCGGTCGTCCATCGTGACGTCGCGGTCGCGGCGCTCTCGGCGAGTGGCCTCGCGCGCCGTGCTCGGGCTGCGATGGCCGTGGTCAAAGCCGGTGGCGATAACCGTCACCCGAACCTCGTCGCCGAGCGCGTCGTCGATCACCGCTCCAAAGATGATGTTGGAGTTGGTGTCCGCAGCGCCCTGGACGATCTCGGCCGCCTCGTTGACCTCGAACAGGCCCAGGTCGTGGCCGCCGGTGATGTTGAGCAGGATTCCCATGGCCCCCTCCACCGACTCCTCCAGCAGGGGCGAGGAGATCGCCACCTTGGCCGCCTCGGCCGCCCGGTTTTCTCCCGCCGCGGTCCCGATCCCCATCAGCGCGCTTCCGGCGTCGTGCATGATCGTCCGCACGTCGGCGAAGTCCAGGTTGATGAGCCCCGGGATCGTGATCAGGTCGGTGATTCCCTGGACGCCCTGGCGCAGCACGTTGTCGGCCTCGCGGAACGCGTCGAGGATCGAAGTCCGCCGCTCCACGATCGCCAGCAGCTTCTCGTTGGGAATCGTTATCAGCGTGTCGACGTTGTCGCGCAGCCGCTGTATCCCCTCGTGGGCCTGGCGGGCTCGCTGGGTTCCCTCGAAGGAGAACGGCCTCGTGACCACGCCCACGGTGAGCGCCCCGATCTCGTTCTTGGCGATCTCGGCGATCACCGGCGCCGCACCGGTCCCGGTCCCGCCACCCTCACCCGCGGTGACGAACACCATGTCGGCGCCCTTGAGAGCCTCCTTGATGTCATCCCGGGATTCGGCGGCGGCGCCGTGTCCGATGTCGGGGTTCGACCCGGCGCCCAATCCCTTGGTCAGCTCGTGGCCGATGTTCAGCTTGATGTCGGCGTCGCACATCGCCAGCGCCTGTGCGTCGGTGTTGCAGGCCACGAACTCCACGCCCCGGAGCCCGGCATCGACCATCCGGTTGACGGCGTTGGTGCCGCCGCCGCCGATGCCGACCACTTTGATGACTGCTAGATAGCTTCCGCTCTCCATGTCTTCCGTCCGACCCTCTATCTACGGTTGAGAGTTTTATACGTGCGTTCGTGAATCTCGCAGTTTGGCACGTTATGCCCTGGACAGAGCCGAAGTCAACGCCGTCGCCGATCCGCAACGAACGTTGCAGAACGCCTAACTCTCGATTCGGGACCTAGAGTTGGCTCCCGACCTACAGTCGACCTATGGTTGAGGGTTAGTGTCCGCTGACGGTGCTCGGGGACGTGGCGGCCGCGGGGCTCCCGGCACCCGCGGAGGCGATCGAGGCGGTGGTGTCGCTTCCCGCTCCGGCCGCCGGGCGGCTGGGGTCGGTCACGTCGAGGTAGACCGCCCCGGTGGAGCCGGGGTCCGAGAGCACGTCCGCCGCGGCCGTCCACTTGGCCCCCAGTCGATGCGAGTCGCCGAAGTAGATGCTGGGGCCGTTGCGAAGCTCGGCGACCAGCCCGTGAGCCGGCCCATCCGAGACCTGGCTGAGCTTGGCCAGCAGCTGGTACGGAGCCGCGGCCAGCAGCCGCACCTCGCTGAGCGCGTAGCCGGTCAGGTGCGTGCCCCCGGGCGGGACCCCGAGCGAGATCGTCGGCAGCGCCGCCGGGGCGGCAACATCGTGCAGCAGGGTTCCGTCGCCCGATACCGCCGTCCGGCGTCCCCCGGCGTCGACGACCGCCACCGGGACCTGCTCGACGACGTGGATCCGCAGCCCGTGGGGAAATTGCGTGTCGACCTCGAGGCTCTTGACCACGGGGTACGGCGCGACGGCCATCCGCAGCTGCTTCATCTTCACGTCGAGCGTGGTCATGTTGCGCGCCGCCGCGACCAGGGCCGAGCGGACCTGAGCCGCGTCGGCGCCGTGGGCGCCGGTGACCTGGACACGCCGCACCGCCACCAGCGACGAATCGCGCAGCCACAACCAGCCACCGCCGAGCACCGCCAAGAGCGCCACCAGCGCGATCACCGTCCGTGGACCCGGCCGGGGCACCCGCGCGAACCTCCCCCGCGGCCGGCCCTCGTGCGAGCTGAACCTGGACGCCGCGGGACCACTGCGCTGCCCCAGCCGGCCGCGGCCCCGTCCCCGGCGGCCCCGCCGCCCCAAGCCGGCCCGGCCGCGCCCCAGCAGGCCCTCGGATCGACCGCCGCCGATCACCCCATCCCCCACTCGGCTGGGAAGTCGACCGGCCCCAGGGCCTGCACCTCGGGCTCGAGCTCGACGCCGAACTGCTTTTTGACGCGCCGGCGGCCGGCGGCCATCAGCTCCACCACGTCGGCGGTGCTGGCGTCGCCGAGGTTCTCGACGAAGTTGGCGTGCTTGCTGGAGAAGGCAGCGCCGCCGACCCTCAGGCCCTGGCAGCCGGCGGCCTGCAGCAGCTGGCCGGCGCTACGACCCTCGGCGCGCGGGTCGCCGGGATTCTTGAACGTCGAGCCGAAAGTCTTGATCCCCGACGGCTGCGCCTCCCTGCGGCGGCGGCGCATGTCGGCGAGCGTCTCGCGGACCTCCTCGGGCGGCGCGCGGTGCAGCGCGAACCCGGCCCGGGCCACGATCTCACCCCGGCCCAGCGCCGAGCGCCGGTAGGCGAACCCGAGCCGCTCGGGCGATCGCCGCTCGGTTCCCGCGGCGCTGGTCACGTCGACCCAGTGCAGCGCGCGGGCCAGCTCGCCGCCGTACGCGTTGGCGTTCATCTTGACCGCGCCTCCGACGGTCCCGGGGATGTTCACCCCGAACTCGATCCCGCTCAGACCCGCCCTGGCCGCTCGCGCCGAGACGGCGGGTAGGCGCGCCCCGCCGCCGCAGTTGATCCGCGTGCCGTCCAGTTCGATCGCGCTCAGTTCCTGGTCAAGTTTCAGCACCAATCCGCGGACCCCGGCGTCCGCCACCAGGAGGTTCGACCCCGAGCCGACTACCCCTACCTCGATTCTGTGCTCCTCGGCCCAGCCCAGCAGCGTCTCGAGCTCGGCAACCGTGCCCGGCCGCGCGAACAGCTCGGCGGGACCGCCGGCGCGAATCGTCGTCAGCCGCGCCAATGGGAAACCGCGCGTGACCCCGGTGGGCAGATCGGACATGACCGAGCGCAGGGTAGAAGGCCGACCGGCAGCACCCCATCCCCCGGTGGGGCTCGCCGCGACCGGCGGCCCGGCGGGCTCCGTGCGTTGGCTAGGCCACGAGCGATCGGGCCAGCGAATCGACGTCGCCGGCGCCCATCAGCAGACACACGTCGCCGGGACGCAGGCGGTGGCTCAACCAGGTGCGCGCGGGGTCAAAGCCCGGCATCCACGCCACCGTCCGCCGCTGTGGAGCATCCGCCGCCGCCGCGGCGATCAACCTCCCCTCCACCCCCGGGAAATCGCTGGCCAGCTCCCGGGCCGCGTAGACCGGGAGCACCACCACCAGGTCGGCGGCGGCCAGCGCGCGGCCGAAGTCCGCGGCGAGCGCCCGCGTGCGCGAGTAAAGGTGCGGCTGAAACACGGCCACGACGCGTCCCGGAGCCAGGGTTCTGACCGCCGCGATCGCCGCCGCCACCTCGGTCGGATGGTGGGCGTAGTCGTCGTACACGGCGGCGCCGGTGGCCGTCTCGCCGAGCTGCTCCAGGCGCCGCCGAGCCCCCTTGAAGTCGGCCAGCGCATCCACCGCGCTGACGGCGTCGGCACCGGCCAGGGCGCAGGCGGTGAGCGCTCCGGCCGCGTTGATCGCGTTGTGGGCCCCGGGGACCGTGAGCCTGACTTCAACCTCTCGCCAGCGAAAGCGCGACCCGGCGGGCCCCAGCACCGGGTCGGGGGCGTCGTAGGCAGTGGCGCCGGGCGGACACAGCGCGCGCAGCTGCGGGCGGTCCCAGACGACCGCCCCCTCCCCCGCCCCGCCCATGAA
The DNA here is from genome assembly GCA_036497115.1 of Solirubrobacteraceae bacterium. GTDB lineage: Bacteria > Actinomycetota > Thermoleophilia > Solirubrobacterales > Solirubrobacteraceae > Palsa-465. Next base: position 16,469 of record DASXJY010000033.1, on the reverse strand, counting down.
GGCACGGAAGGTGTCCTCGAGCTCCAGCCGGGAGGCGTAGGTGGAGTGGTGGTCGAGCTCGGCGTTGGTCAGCACGGCGATCTCGGGGTCGAGCTTGAGCAGCGAGCGGTCCGATTCGTCGGCCTCGACCACGATCCACTCCCCCGTTCCCCAGCCCGCGTTGGAGCCCGTCGAGCGCAGCTCGCCCCCCACCACGTAGGCGGGATCGAGTCCAGCGCCGGTCAAGGCGTGGACCGCCATCGCCGCCGTGGTGGTCTTGCCGTGGGTCCCGGTGACGGCGAGACACCGCTTCAGCGCCGCGATCTCGGCCAGCAGGTCGGCCCGATGAAGAGGGCGTCGGGCCACCCCGCGCTCGGGGTTCTCAGGACCGATCGCCGTCGAGTACACGACCTCCGCCCCGGGGGGCACGTTCTCGCTGGAGTGGTGGAGGATCGGCTCGATGCCGCGGGCGCGCAGCCGCTCGGCGTAGCTCGAGTCGGCGCGGTCTGAGCCCGTGACCTCGGCGCCGAGCTCGTGGGCGATCAGCGCCAGCCCGCTCATGCCGGCGCCGCCGATGCCGACGAAGTGAAGCCGGCGCCCCGACCAATCGGGGAGCGGACGGGTCAGGAGCGCTCGAGCACGACGACCGGGATCTCGCGCGAGGTCTTGCGCTGGTACTCCTCGTACTGCGGCCAGCGCTGGACCATCGTCTGCCACAGCTCCGGCTTCTCCTCGGCCGACGCCGTGCGGGCCCGGGCCCGGAAGCGGTCGTCGCGCACCTGCACCTCGACGTCGGGATCGGCCTCCAGGTTGAGATACCAGGCGGGGTGCCCATCGGCCCCTCCCTTGGAGCCGACGACCATGTAGTCGTCTCCGTGCTGACCGTAGATCAGGGGCGTGTCGCGCTCGGTGCCAGAGCGGCGGCCCTTGGTGGTCAGGATCAGGACGGTTGTGCCCTGCCAATCGTGGCCCTCGACGCCCCCAGTCTCCCTATAGCGCTTCACGTGCTCTTCGCCGAACAGCATTCAGACTCCTCGCTGCCTAGTGATCTTGCTTTTGCGGCGAGGCTATAGGACCCCGGGAGAAAATCCCATCCCGCCGATCGGTGTGAAGCACCGCTCTCGCGCTGCGTCGGTGGCGGTCAACCGGCCGCCCGACGCCGCCCGGCACCAGCAGGGTGTCCAGCGACTCTGGACACACCTGACCCAACCTCCAGTACGGCGCGCTCGGGTCGATGCAAAACACTGTGTTCTCCGCCGCGCTCGTGAAGGGCAACCTCGCCGCCGGGTGGGCTGTCGGACTGATCGTGGCGGCAGCGCTGGCGCTCGCTGCCTTCGGCGTCCTGGCCCCCGCGGTGGCCCACGCCCACGCCCCCGGGTCGCGGGCGCTCGGCGCCGGATATCCCCAGCAGTGCCCGGAGCCCTACCCGCCGACCCGGGATCCGGCCAACCCGCTCGATCTCCCCGCGCCACCCGGTCCCGATCCGCTCGCCGGGGCCAGGTTCTTCGTTCCCGGCCCGGCCCATGGCGCGGCCGCCGGAGCGATTGCCCAGTTGGTTGGGCTCGATCCCAAGGCGATGGCCAACGACGAGTCGTGGGCGGCGTTCGCGCAGTCGCTGCAGTCGGGGCCACTGGCGGCCAAGCTGGCCGCCAACCCACGGCTGGCTCATCAGGTCGCCGAGCTCTCGAAGATCGCCGCCCAGCCCGAGGCTCAGCGCTTCTCGATCTACTCCTACGGCGGCGGTCCCGGTGGGATCTTCAAGCAGGCGGAGAAGATCTTCTGCTCCAACATGACCGCCGATCCGGGATCGATCCCGGTCATCAACACCTACTTCCTGCACCCGGCGCTGGGCGGATGCCCGACCGCCCGGCAGATCTCGAGCTACGGACCGACGTTCCGCCGTCGCGTCGGGGAGATGGCGGCAGCCACGGACCGGCGGCCGGCCGTCTACCTACTCGAGCTGGATGCCGTCGGTTCGTCGAGCTGCATCCTGCGCAAGGGCGGTGGCGCGGCCTGGGCGGGCGCCCTGCGCTTCGAGATGACCGCGCTGCAGGCGCTGCCCCACACGGTTGTCTACGTGGAGGGCGGCTACTCGGACGCCAACTCGGTGGGCTACGTCGCCAAGCTGCTCAACTCGGCCGGGATCGGCAAGATTCGGGGCTTCTTCACCAACGACACGCACGAGAACTGGACCAGCAGCGAGGTCCGCTGGGACACCAGGATCTCCAGACTGACCCACGGCGCCCACTTCATCGTCAACACCGCGCAGAACGGCCGCGGCCCGCTGCTGAACCCCCACCCCAGCACTCAGGGGCCAGAGAATCTCTGTAACCCACCGGGGCGAGGGCTCGGCATCCCGGACACCACCAGCACGGGCTCCCAATCCGCCGACGCCTTCATGTGGACCCATCCCCCGGGCAACAGCAGCGGCTGCGGCGGGGGGCCGCCGGGTGGCGTCTTCTGGCCGGCACGAGCGGTGCAGCTGGCCCAGAACGCCAACGACCAGCTGGGCCCGGGCCTCCCGGGCCACCCCTACTAGACGGACCTCCCCTAGCGCCGGGCGACAGCCAGCACCTCGCCGGCGATCTGCGCGGCGGCCTGGGGCCTGGCCAGCTCCGCCGAGGCTCGTCCCATCGCCGTCAGGCGGCCGGGATCGGCCAGCAACCGGCCCACCTCCTGGGCCAGTCGAGGTCCGGTCAGCTCGGCGTCGGCAATCACCACCGCCGCTCCCGCGCGCTCCACGTAACCCGCGTTCTCGGCCTGGTGATCGGCGGTGGCGTGCGGATAGGGGATCAGCACCATGGGGCGCCCATGGGCGGCGACCTCGAACAGCGACCCCCCGGAGCGGGCCACCACCAGATCGCTGGCCAGCAACGCCTCGCCGAAGCCGTCGATGTACCCGCGCAGGTCATAGTGGGGCCCCGGCGACTCGAGACTTGGCAGATCTCGTTCTCCGGCGGCATGCAGGACGTGAAAGCGGGCTCCGGCGAACGCCTCGATCGCCGCCCGGTTGATCGACCGGGCGCCCTGGCTGCCGCCGAACACGAGCACGCAGGGCTCGCCGGCGGGAATCTGAAACCGGGCTCGCGCCTTCTCCCGGTCGGTGGCCGGTGGCGGTACCGGCCGACCGGTCAACCGGTAGCGCCCACCCTGGCGCCCGGCGATCGGGAAGGCCAAAAAGACCCGGCGGGCCAGCGGCGCCAGCAGCCGGTTGGTCAGACCCAGATGGCTGTCTGACTCCATCAGCATCAGCGGCACCCGCAGGGTCACCGCGGCCAGACCCACCGGTCCGGCCACGTATCCGCCAGCCCCGAGCACCGCCGAGGGCGCCAGCTCAGACAGCAGCCGCCGCGCCGCTCGCACCGCCGCAGCGTCAACCGCCATGGCCCGCGCAGCGCGGGTGGGACTTCGCCGGGCCAGCGGCGCCACCCGCAGCCGGTGCAGCTCGTAACCGGCCGCCGGCACCAATTCGCGCTCAGCGCGTTCGCCGCCCACGAACGCCACCTCGGCCCCGGCCGCGCGCAGGGCGTCGGCGACCGCCAGGGCCGGAACCACGTGGCCGGCCGTCCCGCCGGCCGCGATCACGATCCGGAGGGCCGGCGGGTCAGCCGGCTGAGCGCCGGCCTCTGCCGGCGCCGGCTCGTCGGCTCCGGCGGTCTCGCCGGCGCCGGTCGCGGTCCGCGGCGCTGTCACGCGTCGGAGCCTCGACCACCTTGAGTCTGCGGGCCCCCGGCCGGGAGATGTTGAGCAGCAGTCCGACCGAAGCCAGCATCACGCACAGGTTCGTGGGCGCATAGGAGATGAACGGAAGCGGCACCCCGGTGAGGGGTGCGATTCCCAGCACCACGAAGATGTTCAGGATGCCCTGGCACAGGATCAGCGATGTCAGCCCGGTGGCCAGCAGCTTCGCATACCGCTGCGCCGCCCGCCGGGCGGTCCGCAGGCCGGCGTAGGCGATCATTCCGTACAGGAAGACCACGCCGAAGACGCCGAGCACCCCCAGCTCCTCGCCGATCACCGCCAGGATGAAGTCGGTCTGTGCCTCGGGGAGATAGAAGATCTTCTGGACCGATTTGCCCAGTCCCACCCCCACCAGCCCGCCCGAGCCCAGCGCGATCTGGCCCTGCACGGCCTGGAAGCCGGCGGTCGACTTCGACGCCCAGGGATTGAGGAACGAGGTCAGCCGGGCCCGCTGGTAGGGCTGGGCGATCGCCAGCAGCAGGACGAAGCCGATCGCCAGCGCGGCGAGCACGCCGATGTAGCGGATCGGCATCCCGGCCGCCAGCAACAGCATGGTCATCGTGAAGGCCACCACGAGGGTGGTGCCGAGATCCGGCTCGACCACGATCAGCAGGCAGGCCGGCCCGGTCAGGATGGCGATCGGGGCGACCGCCTGGCGAAAGCTGCGAATCCGCTTGGGGTGATCGGCCAGGTACCGGGCCACGTACAGGACCAGGGCGATCTTCATCAGCTCCGAGGGCTGAAACTGGATCGGACCGAGCGCAAACCAGCGCCGAGCCCCGTTGACCTGGACCCCGAAGCCGGGCACCAGCACCAGCACCAGCAGGGCAAAGGCCCCCATCAGCAGCAGGTTGACCAGCCGGCGGTCCAGCAGCGCCAAGCCGCGGCGCTCGAGCAAATACATCGCGCCGAGCCCGAGCCCGCCGAAGGCCAGGTAACGCACGAAGTCGCCGGTGCCGTTGCCCTGGCCATTCAACACACCCAGCGGTGAGGACGCGCTATAGACCATCACCGCCCCGAACGCCAGCAGGCACAGCGTCGCGCTCATCAGGATCCGGTGCTCGAGCGGCGGAGCGACCCGACGGCCACCGGAACGGCGGCGCGCCGCCACTCCCCCACGAGCCGCACCGGCAGCGCTCGCGCCGCCGCCGGCCCGCGCCGCACCGGCAGCGCTCGAGCCGCTGCCGGCCGCCGCTGGCCCCTCGGCCATCAGAGCGCCTCCACAAGCGCGCGAAAGTGCTCACCACGGACTTCGAAGTTCGGGAACTGGTCGTAGCTGGCGCAGGCCGGCGACAGCAGCACCGTCTCGCCGGGCGCGGCGGCGGCGGCGGCGGCGGCCACGGCGCGCTCCAGGTCGCCGGCCTCGCTGACCGAGATTCCCGACGGGGCCAGCGCGGCGGCCAGCTCGACCGCGGCCTCGCCGATCAGGTAGACGGCGCGGCAGCGCTCGGCGACGACCGGTGCCAACGGCGAGAAGTCCTGCTGCTTGCCGCGCCCCCCCGCGATCAGATGCACGCCGCCGCGGTAGCTGCGCAGGGCGACCAGCGTGCTGGCCACGTTGGTCGCTTTCGAGTCGTTGACGTAGGCCACCCCGTCACGGACGGCGATCAGCTCCAGCCGGTGCGCGACGCCGGCGAAGCTCCGCAGACCGGAGATCACCGCCTCGCGCTCGACCCCCCGCGCCAGGCACGCCGCTGCCGCCGCCATCGCATTGGCCCGGTTATGCGCGCCGGGGAGCGAGATCTCACCGGCGTCGAGCAGCGGCTCCTCGGCCCACCACAGATAGCCGGCGCGCTCGGACAGCTCGGCCGCCGGCCCGGCGCCGAACGTGACCCTCCGCGCGCAGCCGCCGAGGTCCTCGACCTCGAGGTCGTCTGGGGCCACGGCGATGTCGTAGTTGCCCTGGTTGGCGAAGATCCGCAGCTTCGCCGCCACGTAGTCCTCGTAGCTGGGGTGACGGTCGAGATGGTCGGGCTCGAGGTTGAGCAGGATGGCGGCTTCCGGGGCGAACCGGTCGGTGTCCTCGAGCTGAAACGACGAGGCCTCACAGACCACCGTGGCCTGCGGACCCACATTTGCGGACAGCGAGCTGGCCGCCGTCCCCACGTTGCCGACGACCGCCACCGGCAGCGCCGCCTCGCGATGGATGTGGCCTATCCACTCGGTCGTGGTCGTCTTCCCGTTGGTCCCGGTCACAGCCACGAACTCGTTCGGGACCAGCCGCCAGGCGAGCTCGAGCTCGCCGAGCACAGGCACGCCACGAGCTCGCGCCGCCACCACGGCGGGGGCGCTTTGGGGAACGCCGGGGCTCTTGATGAGCGTCCCGGCGCGGGCGGCAAGGGCGTCGCCTGACGCATCGAGGTGGACTTCGACGCCGGCTTGGCAAAGCCTTCCGGCGGCCGCATCGAGCTCGGCGCTGCCGGGTGCGCCCGAATCGCATCCCATCACCTCCTCCCCTCGGGCGCGCAGAGCCAACGCCGCGGCCACCCCTGAGCGGGCCAGGCCGACGATCAGATAGGGACCGCCGGGAAGCGGCGGGCGCGGCTTCATCGCCAGGCGCGAGCTGACAGCTCAGCCACGGATGCTGAGCTGGTAGACGACGAAGCCGATCGCTCCGAACGCCGCGGCGACGATCCAGAAGCGCAGGATGATCTTGGTCTCCGACCACGCCTGCAGCTCGAAGTGGTGGTGGATCGGCGCCATCAGGAAGACCCGCTTGCGGAAGGTCTGAAACGAGAACACCTGGATCACCACCGACAGCACCTCGATCACGAAGATGCCTCCGAGCAGGATCAGCAGGACCTCCGTCTTGGTCATGATCGCCAGCCCGGCGATCGCTCCCCCCAGGCCGAGCGATCCGGTGTCTCCCATGAAGATGCTGGCCGGGAAGCTGTTGAACCACAGAAAGCCGATACAGGCGCCGACCAGGCACGAGGCCAGCAGGGTGAGGTCGTGCTCTCCGGTGGTGATGAAGGTGATCCCGATGTAGGCCAGCAGGACGATAGCCGCGCAGCCCGCGGCGAGGCCGTCCAGTCCATCGGTGAAGTTCACCGCCGTCGTCGTGCCCGCCACGACCAGATAGATGAACACCGGATACAGGGGGCCGAGGTCGATCGTGACGTCGCCGGGCCTGACCCTGATCGTCGGCGCGATGCCGGCCTTCTGAGTCGCCACCCACCACAGGCCGAGCGAGATGAGGATCGTCACCACGAGCTTGGTGCGGGCGCGCAGCCCCAGCGAACGGCGCTTGACGATCTTCGTGTAGTCGTCGGCAAACCCCAGCAGCGCGCAGGCGACGCTGGCGCCGAACACCCCGACCGACTGCCAGTCGCGGTGCGACAGCAGCAGGAACGGCACCGCGATCGCGGTGAAGATGATGATCCCGCCCATCGTCGGCGTTCCGGCCTTGGTCTGGTGGCCCCGGGGACCCTCCTCGCGGATGTTCTGGCCGAATTCCCGGCGGCGCAGGAACACGATGAACCGCGGGCTGAGGAACAGACAGATCAGCAGCGACGCGGTGCCGGCGATCAGGACGGGCCCGGAGGCCGAGCCGGTGCTCACGCGGGAGCCCCCACGCCCAGCGAGTCGCAGACGCGCTTGAGCCCGACGCCGAGGGAGCCCTTGACGAGGACCAGGTCGCCCGGCTCGAGCAGCTCGGGGACGGCCGCGGCGGCCGCCTCGGCGTCGGCGAAGGCCGTTGCCGGGCCCGCGAACCGTTCGGCGATCGCGGCCGCCAGCGGTCCGACCGTGACCAGCAGATCGACGCCGGCCGCGTTGGCGAGCTGACCGAGTTCGGCGTGGTAGTCCCGCGCCCCGGGCCCCAGTTCGAGCATGTCCCCGAGCACGGCGACACGCCGGACGGCGGCGACGCGCTCGGCGCTGTCGGCGAGGTCTGCGAGGGCGGCGCGCATCGACATCGGGTTGGCGTTGTAGCAGCCGTCGATGACCGTTACTCCCCCGGCCAGGCTTACGCTCTCCCCCCGGCCGGCGGACAGGCGCAGCGCCACGCGGCCCGACGCAGTGACGCCGACGGCCCGCGCGGCGGCGACCGCGGCGAGCAGGTTTGACCGCAGATGCGCCTGCGGAAAGGGCACTTCGAGCTCGATCCGCTCGCCGGCGGCGTCGATCACCACGTGCTCGGGCGCCTGGTGGACAAACCGCACCGCGCCGCCCTCCCCGAATGTCACGGTGGTGATGTCGTCTCGCAGCCACGGCTCCAGCAGCCGCTCCCCGGCCGGGATCACGGCGGTGGCACCGGGCGCCAGCGCCCCGATCAGCTCTGCCTTGGCGGCGGCGACCGCCTCCACTGTGCCCATCAGCTCTAGGTGGACCGGCCCGATGCTCACGATCACGGCCACGTCGGGCTCGGCGATCTCAGCCAGCTCGGCGATCTGCCCCGCCCCGCGCATCCCCATCTCCAGCACCAGAACCTGGGTGTCGGCGGGGGCGGCCAGGATCTCCAGCGGCAAGCCGATCTCGGTGTTGAAGTTGGCCCGAGAGGCGAATGTGCGGCGATGGGGGGCCAGCAACGCCTTGAGCAGGTCCTTGGTGGACGTCTTGCCAGTCGATCCCGTCACCCCGATCACCTGGACGTCAAGGTGGCGCCGCCAGGCCGTCGCCAGCCTCTGCAGCGCCCGGAGCGGGTCGGCGGCAGCCAGTACCGCGCCGGTGCCACCGCGGGCGAGCCGGGCAGCGTGGTCGGGGCTGGTGAGCGTTCCCCACGCCCCCGCGGCCAGCGCCTCAGAGGCGTAGGCGCCGCCGTCGCGCCGTGCCCCGGCCAGGCCCACGAACAGCACCCCGGGTCCGGCCTCACGGGAGTCGATCTCCACCCGCTCAGGACCACCGCGGCTCGCCGGCGGGCCGATCAGGCGGGCACCGGCCGCCGCTGCGACCCGCTGGGCTGTCCACTGCTTCATCAGTTGCCGGCGCCGGCGCGCACCGGCGCGCCCCGCAGGATCTCATGGGCGACGGTCACGTCGTCGAAGGGGATCTTGCGGCCATCTTCGAACTCCTGACCCTGCTCGTGGCCCTTGCCGGCGATCACCACCACGTCACCCGGCTGCGCCTCGCCGATCGCCTGGGCGATCGCCTCGCGCCGGTCGACCTGGTGGGCCGCCCGGGGACCGGCGCCGGCCAGGATCTCGTCGATGATCGCCTCGGGGTCCTCAGACCGGGGGTTGTCGGAGGTGGCTATCGCGCGATCGGCCAGGCGAGTGGCGATCTCCCCCATCACCGGGCGCTTGCCGCGATCGCGATCGCCGCCGCAGCCGAAGACGACGATCAGGCGACCGTCGCTGAGCTGCCTGGCCGCCGTGAGGACGTTCTCCAGCGAATCGGGGGTGTGGGCGTAGTCGACCAGGACGGCGAACGGCTGCCCGTCGTCGACGGTCTGAAAGCGTCCCGGCACCTGACCCGCGGAGGCGATGGCCTCAACACAGGTGGCGGGCGCAACGCCGAGGGCCCGCGCCGCGGCCACTGACCCCAGCACGTTGTACACGTTGAACTCACCGCGCAGCGGTGATCTCAGCTCGAGCTGGCAGTCGGGGGCCTGGATCGTGAACGTCGACCCGGTCAGGTCAGTGCGGACGTTCGTAGCGCGGTACGCGGCTTGGCCGCGCAGGCCGAACGTGATCGCGCCTTCGAGCTCGTCGGCCAGCCGGGCGCCGTAGGGGTCGTCGATGTTGATGACGGCGTGGGCAGGCGGATTGGGGCGGACGAACAGGCGGCGCTTGGCCGCGAAGTAATCCTCCATCGTGGGATGGAAGTCCAGATGGTCCTGGGTCAGGTTGGTGAAGATCGCCGCCGCGAAATGGATTGCATCGGCGCGGCAGAGCTGCAGGGCATGCGACGAGACCTCCATCACGCAGGCTCGGTCGCCGTGGTCGAGCATCTGCCCGAACGTCCGCTGCAGGTCGATGGCCTCTGGCGTTGTCCGCGTCACCTCGCTCTCAACGCCGCCGATCACGCTCTTGACGGTCCCCATCAGTCCGGTTTGACGGCCGGCCGCCTCCAGCAGCTCTGAAACCAGGAACGCGGTGGTTGTCTTGCCGTTGGTCCCGGTCACCCCCACGGTCTCGAGCCGAGCGGTCGGATCACCGTAGAACGCGGCCGCCGCCGGAGCCATCGCGGCCCGCACCGACTCGACCTCGATCTGGGGGACATCGAGGTGCAGGCGCCGTTGCACGACCAGCGCCACCGCGCCGGCGGCGACCGCCGCGGGGGCGAAGTCGTGACCGTCGCGCGTGAATCCGGGCACGCAGAAGAACAGGGTCCCCGGCCGGACCTCCCGATTGTCGTAGGCGAGCCCGGTGATCTCGAGATCTCGCGCGCCGCCAATCGAAGCGTCCGGCAAAACCTGGTCCAGGCGCATCGCGACAGCGTACTGACGGACTCGGTTGATCCCGGTCGCCGTCATCCAGCCTCGAGTGCGCTGACCTCCCTGCGCTGCGGTTGCTCGGCTCTTCGCCTCGGCCCGGGAGCTGCCCCTTGCCTAGCGGGTCCCGAAGCCGCGCGCGCCGTTGGTCAGGGCGCGGCGCTCGATCACTCGGTCGACCAGCCCGTAGCCCACCGCCTCCTCGCCGGTGAAGAAGCGGTCGCGGTCCATGTCGGCGTGGACTCGCTCAATCGGCTGCTCGGTGTGCCGGGCGTAGATCTCGTCGATCCGGGCGCGGATCGCCAGCACCTCGCGGGCGTGGATCTCGATGTCGGCGCTCTGGCCTTGGAATCCGCCGGAGGGCTGGTGGATGAGGATCCGCGAGTTGGGCAGCGCCATGCGCTTGCCCTTGGCCCCTCCGGTCAGCAGCAGCGAGCCCATCGACATCGCCACGCCGTAGCAGATCGTCTGCACGTCGGGGCGGATGAACTGCATCGTGTCGTAGATGGCCATCCCGTCGTAGACCGAACCGCCGGGAGAATTGATGTACAGGTGGATGTCCTTGTCGGGATCGTCGGACTCGAGGTGGACGAGCTGGGCAACGATCAGGTTGGCGCTCTCCTGGTCGATCTCTCCGCCGACGAAGACGACGCGATCGTTGAGCAGCCGGGAATAGATGTCGAACGAGCGCTCGCCACGGGCGGTCTGCTCGACGACCATCGGAACCAGGGGCATACGGCTCTTTTCGGTGGGGTGATAAGGTGCAACCGATTGGTTGCGTAATGAACCGTAGCACATGCGCAACCGGTAAGTTGCACATCACAGGAGCCCTGGAGGCGATCCATGACCGACCGAATCGAACGCCAGCTCGAGCTTGCCGCCTCTGCCGCCCGAGTCTGGGAATCGCTGACCAATCCCGCGCTGCTCGCCGAGTGGCTTGCCGACGAGGTCACCCTCGAGCTGCGCCCCGGTGGTGATGCCAGCTTCCGCAGCGGCGACGAGCTGCGCTCGGGGTGGGTCGAGGAGGTCGTCGCGCCGGTCTCAGGTTCGGACGACGCCGACGGCGGCCAGAGCGGCCGCCTGACCTTCTGGTGGGCCGAAGACGGGGAACCGGCCTCCCGGGTGGAGCTCGTGCTGTCCGAGATCGACCCGGCCACGACCTTGCTGCGCATCGTCGAGACGCGGCCGCTTGAGATCCTCGACCTGGTCGGCGTCCCACTCCCCGGGCAAGGCGGTGCCCGCTACGGGCCGGCGCTGGTGGCGGCCTGACGATGGCCGAGGATCCCGCTGGAGCGGTGTTCGGCGCGCTGGCCGAGCCGGTGCGGCGTCAGCTGTTGCAGACGATCGCCGATCATCCCGCCACCGCCACCGAGCTCGCCAGCCGACTGCCCATCTCCCGCCAGGCCGTGACCAAGCATCTCAGCTCGCTCTCGGCCGCCGGCCTGCTCGAGCGCGAGCGCGCCGGGCGCGACATCCGCTATCGGGTCACGCCGGCGCCGCTGACCCAGGCGATGTCCTGGATGGCCGAAGTCGGCGGCCAGTGGGATGACCGGCTGAGCCGGCTGTCGCGGACGCTCCAGGCCCCGGGCTCTCCCGACGCCACCCTGCCGGGCTGACGCGCCGGCGCCGCTCCGCCTCGTCAGCGCGGTGAGATGCCCAGGTACGGGACCGCCCAGCCGACGATCTTCTGGAACGCCGGCGCTGCCACCGACCCGCCGAAGATCGACCCGTGCGGCTGGTCGACCATCACGGTGACAACGAGCTTGGGAGCGCGGGCCGGGACCATCCCGATGAACGACGCGATGTAGTCGCTGTTTGAGTACTTGCCGTTGACGACGACGCTCGCGGTGCCCGTTTTGCCGGCCAGGTCATAGCCCTTGATCGCGGCCCCCGAGGCGGTGCCGCCGTCGGCGAGGACGCCGCGCAGCATGCCGCGCAGCTCGGCCGCGGTGCTCGCCGAGATGATCCGCCGTCCGGCCGGCGGCTTGATCGCCTTGCCTCCGATCGAGCCCACGATGTGCGGCGGCCTGAGCACTCCCCCGTTGGCGATCGCCGAGTAGGCGGTGGCCATTTGGATCGGCGTCACGGACTCGCCCTGGCCCATCGGGAGGTTCCCCATCGAGGAGCCCGAGTACTGGGATGCGTGCAGCACGATCCCGCGCTCCTCGCCGGGCAGGTCGACTCTGGTCGGGGCCCCGAAACCGAACCGGTGGACCCAGCGGTCAAAGCGCTCGGGCCCTACCTTCATGCCGATCTCGTCGGCGCCGATATTGCTCGAGAACTTCAGGATCTGGGCGACCGAAAGGGTCTCGTCGCCGTGAACCTCGGCGTCGTGGATCTGGCGATCGGCCACCTGCAGGACCGACGGGATGTTGAACTGGGTGCTGGGCGTCACGACCCGGTCCTGGAGCGCGCCGGCGACGGTGAACGCCTTGAAGGTCGAGCCGGGCTCGTAGTCGTAGGCGACCGCGCGGTCCTCGTCGGCGTAGCTCGGAGCGGCGGCCGGATCGTTGGCGTTGACTCGGGGCCAGTTGGCCAGGGCCAGGATCGCCCCCGAGTTGGGATCCATGACGATCGCCGTGGCCCCCTTGGGCGAGTACTGCGCGCCGACACCGGCGAGCACCTGTTCCACCTCGTCCTGCAGGGCCGCGTCGACGGTCAGCCCCAGCGTCTTGCCGGGCTTCATCGACTTGACGTCGTCGATCGAGATCGGTTGTCCGATGGCGTCGTTGACGATCCGGCGTACCCCGTTGGCCCCGGCGAGTTGCCGGTTGTAGGAGAACTCGAGCCCGCTGGCCCCATGGCCGTCGAGGTGCAGCGTGCCCAGCACCTGTGAAGCCGCCCAGGAGCGGGGATAGAAGCGCTTGGTCTCGGGGATCGTCGAGATGCCGTTGATCTGGAGCTTGGTGATCTCGGTCGCCCGGTCGGCGGAAAGCAGGTGGGCCAGGTAGACGAAGCCGGTGTGGGGCTTGGTGATCTTGGCCAGCACGGTCAGCACCGGTAGGCCGAGCAGCGGCGCCAGCTTCTGCGCCGCCGGGAGTGGGTGCTTGATCAGGTACGGGTCGACGACGATGTCATCGGCCGACTCTGAGATCGCCAGCTGGACACCGTTGCGGTCGGTGATCGTGCCGCGCGCGGCCGGGACGACGTTCTGGGTGATCTGCTGGCTGACCGCGGCGTGCTGAAGCGAGTCGGCTTTGATCGCGCCGAGGTAGGTGGCGCGGGTCAGCGCCACCGCCAGCAGAGCCAGGAACGCCAGAAAGATCCACCCGATCCGGCGATCGACCAGGGCCACCGGAGCAGCTATCCGCCGGTCGGGGTCGTGGAGGCGGCGGTGCCGGCCGCCGCGCCGGTGCCGGCGCTGTTGTCGGTGGGGGCGCCGATGCCAGTGGCGGCCGGGCTGGCGCCGGTGCCAGCCGCGGTGGAGGAGGAGGTCAGCGCCCCGCTGTCAGTGGCGCTGGGGTTCGAGGAGGCGTCGACCGTCGGCAGCGAGGCGATGAAGCCCGCCGCGTCGGGCTGGTGGATGCTTGTCACAGCGCGCTGCACGTAGCCGGCGGGGCGCAGGCTGAGGAAGTTGATCGCGTCCGGGGCCGGCATGACCATCCCCATCCCCGCGGCCAGCCGCTCGATCCGCTGGTCGTCGGCAAGCTGGGCGACGCTGGCCCGCAACAGCTCGTTGCGGCTCTGCAGCTCGGTTCCGCGCTCGATCGAGCGGCCGATTCCGGCGCCCAGCTTGAGAACCTCCACCTGCATGGCGACGATTCCCGCCAGCAGGACCCCGAGCAGCGGGATCCAGGCCCGCCCCCGGACGATCCGGTCAAGCAGCTGATGGTCGGGGAGCGCCTTGACGAACGCCAGCGCGCGGGCACCGAGCGGCTCGCGTGAGCCGACCCGCCGGGGCCTGGGGCGGGCGGCGGGACGCACCGGTCCGGAGACGCGGCGCCGGGTGGCGGGACGAGACGGAGCCGGGACTGCAGTGCGCGCCGTCGCGCGGACGGGTCCGGAGACCCGGCGCGGCGCGGCGGGGGTGGCGGTCCGGCGGACGCCGGCGCGGTGCCCGGCCTTCCGAGGCTCGGCCACCGGTGGTGCGGCCGACCGGGCCTGCGGGCGCGGGCGCGCCTTGGTCTTCTTGCTCCGGGCGGCCGGAGTCAGGGCGATGGGGGTCATCAGGGGGTTACCTCCAGCTTGCGGGCGGCGCGCAAGTGCGCTGATTTCGACCGCGGGTTGGTGGCGACTTCCCCCGGAGTCGGCGCCACCGCGCGGCGGGTCAGGAGCTCGGCCTCGGGATCGTGCCCGCAGACGCAGATGGGCAGCTCAGGCGGGCAGATGCACCCTCGTGCCCGGGCGGCCAGAAAGCGCTTGACCAGGCGATCCTCGAGCGAGTGAAAGGAGATCGCGGCCAGGCGACCGTCCGCAGCCAGCAGATCCCAGGCGGTGGGAAGGGCGGCCTCCAGCTGCGTCAGCTCGTCGTTGACGGCGATTCGCAGGGCCTGAAACGTGCGGCGCGCGGGATGGCCCCCGGCAAACTGGGCCGGGACCGGGACCGCCGCCTTGATCGCGTCGACCAGCTGCTGCGTGGAGGCCAGCTCCTCGTGGCGCCGCGCGCGGACGATGGCGCGTCCGATCTGGGTGGCATAGCGCTCCTCGCCGTACTCCCGCAGCAGCCTGGCCAGCCGGCGCTCGTCCCAGGTGTTGACGATCATCTCCGCAGTCAGCTCCTGGTCGGGGTCCATCCGCATGTCGAGCGGTGCGTCGTAGGCGTAGGAGAACCCGCGCGCCCACGTGTCGACCTGCATCGAGGACATCCCCAGGTCGAGGTAGACCATGTCGGCCCGCAGCCGCTCCCGAGCGAGTTCGTCGAGAGCGGTGACGAAGTCGGCGCGGATGAACCGGGTCTGGCACGGGACCTCGGCGGCCAGCGCGGCAAACCGCTCCTCGGCGACGGGATCGCGGTCGACGCCGATCAGCGTGCCCGCCGGCCCGATCCGCTCGGCGATCAAGCGGGCGTGCCCCCCACCTCCGACCGTGCAGTCGACCGCCGTCTCACCGGGGCGCGGGTCGAGCAGATCGACCAGCTCGCCGGCGAGAACCGGGATGTGCGTCTTTGTCATGTCAAGCAGTGTCGCCAAGGCTCGCCGCGAGGTCGGGGATTCGGGACAGGACTTCCTCGAAGTTGTGCGCGTAACGCTGGCGGTCCCACACTTCCAGGCACTCTCCAGAGCCCGTGACCACGACCTCTTTGTCGAGGCCGGCGTAGCTCATGAGAAACGAAGGGATCATCACGCGGTTGGCGGAATCGAGTTCGGTGTCAGCTGACGCGTTGTAGAAGAAGCGCTTGAGCTCGCGCGCCTTCGGCGAGGACGGGTTCAGCCCGGCCAGCGTCGAGCCCGTGAAATGGTCGTAGGCCTCCGGCGTCCAGATCGCCACGCAGCGGGGGGCTCCCGGCTCGACCTCGTGCGATGCGGCGAGCACCACACCGTTGGCCAGGGCGCCGCGAAATTTGGCCGGGATGGTCAACCGATGCTTCGCGTCGAGCGCGTGTTCGAAGGTTCCGCGGAAGGTCAAGGGTTCTCATACAGATGACCGAAATCCAAAACCCGGGTGGCTGGGTGGGAGGAGCCCTGCCACCCGGGTTCCGCATGCGACCGCCACATTATCCCACTCTCCCCCACAATGCAACCCAATTCCCACCCTTTGCCCCACGATCCGGTCCGCTGAGGGCTTGAACGGGCGAAAACGCCCGTCAGATCAGACAACGAGCGGCGGGAGAGCCCGGGCCTCGAGGGTCAGCCCGCGTGCAGGATTGGCTGCAAACGCCCGCTCTGCAGCGGGGCTTGCAGGGCCGGTCCGGTTCCGTCCGGGGGGTGTGCCTGGCGGGTCCGACGGCTGGCGGGCGCGGTCGGCTCCGAGCGCGGGCCGTTTCGGTCAGCTCGGGCGGGGTTAGCCCGGCTGGGTTAGCCCGGCGGGGTTAGCCCGGTGGGACTAGCCCGGTGCGGTCAGTCCGGTGCGGTCAGTCCGGCGCGGTCAGACCCGCGGCACGCGCACGCTCCAGCCGCGCCGCCGCGCGGCCGCCGCGAGCGGCAGCTCGAGAACCATCCGAGCGCCGCGGTCGCTGGGCGCCACCCCGAGGTGCCCGCCGTGCGCCGCTGCCACCTCCGCCGCGATCGCCAGCCCCCGGCCGCGGATTCCCCGGCCGCCTATCCCCCGGCCGCCTATCCCCCGGCCCCTCCGCGCCCGGCGGATCAGCTGGGCAACCGGCGCGGGCAGTCCGGGCCCTCCGTCGATCACCTCGATCCTCACCGCCGATCCCTCAAGGCGAGCCCGCACCTCGACGTCGCCCCCGCCGTGCTCGATTGCGTTGGCGATCAGGTTGCCG
>DASXJY010000032.1:0-20334 GCA_036497115.1 Solirubrobacteraceae bacterium | reverse complement strand
GCCGGACATGGTGCTGATGGCCAAGGGGATCACCTCCGGCTATGCGCCGCTGGGCGGAGTGCTGATCGCGCCGCGGGTCTGGAGCCCGTTCTTCGATTCGCCCGACGCTCCGATCTTCCGCCACGGCGTCACCTACTCCGGCCACGCCACCGCCTGCGCCGTCGCGCAGGCAAATCTCGACGTGCTCGAAGAGGAGGATCTGGTGGCTCGGGTGGCCGGGCTGATACCGCAGCTCGAGCGCGCGCTGGCGCCGCTGCGCGACCACCCGCTGGTCGCCGAGGTGCGGACCGGGCCGGCGTTGGTGGCCGGCGTCCAGATGCGAGATGGCGTCTCCGGCGACGAGCTGGCCCGGCGCTGCATCGACGCGGGCGTCCTGCTGCGGGTGATCACCAACAACACGGTTCAGATCTCGCCTCCGTTCATCGTCGAGGCCGCCGACCTGGAGCGGATCGCCGGCACGCTCCAGGACGCCTTCGACGCCATGAACGCCTAACGGCCCGGCCTCCCGCGGTGGGATCGCCCCCAACCGGCCGTCCGCATCCTCCTCTGGGCGCGCAACCCTTCGGTTGCTTGCTGGATTTTCTCCCTATAGCGGACAAAATCCAGCACGCAACCCGTCAGTTGCATGGCAATCCGCCCCCGCCACTCTCCGCGAGGCCTCCGGCGGCCCCTGGCGCGTCAGGCGGCGGCTGACCGCGCGGCGGCCGCAGGCGCCCGCCCGCGGATCATGTCGGCGGCCTTCTCGGCGATCATGATCGTCGGCGCGTTGGTGTTGCCGCGCACCGGCGTCGGCATCACCGAGGCGTCGATCACCCGCAGGGCGTCGAGCCCCCGGACCCGCAGCTCGGAGTCGACCACCGGACCCATCGCGCACGTCCCAACGGGGTGATAGAGCGTCGTCGTGTTGCGCACGATGTGCTTGACGATCGCCGCATCGCTGTCGTCGGCCGGTGCCCCGTAGGCCCCGGTGCTGATCTGGGCCAGCGCCGGCTGGCCGGCGATCTCCAAACAGCGCCGGACCGCCGCCACCATCGTCGCCCGATCCTCGTCTGAGACCAGGTAGTTGTGCAGCACCCGCGGCTTGGCGGTGGGAATCCGGGAGCGAACCTTCACGAAGCCGCTGCTGGTGGGGCGCAGCACGCACGCCGCCAGCGCCCAGCCGTCAACCAGGATCTCACCCGCCCCCGCCTCGGGGAACAGGAGGGGAATCATGTGCAGCTGGACGTCGGGCGCATCCAGGTTGTCGGTGGTGCGCAAGAAGCCGCCCGACTCGGCGAAGTTGGAGGTCAGCGGCCCCCGGCCCTCGGTCTGCAGCAGGGCCAGGTTCTCCTCGCTCTCGGCACTGAGCAGCGACGGCTCGCTGGTGGTGTAGGTGATCCAGGTGGCCGGGTGGTCCTGGAGCCCCACGCCGACCGGAAGCTCGTGGACCACCGGGATCCCCACCAGCTCCAGGTCCGGTGCGTGGCCGATGCCGCTCAGCAGCATGATCTGGGGGCTCTGGTAGCTGCCGGCGCTGAGGATCACCTCGCGCTGCGCCCGGACCTCGCTCAGCTGGCCGCCGGAGTCGACCTCGACTCCGATCGCGCGATTGCCGTCGAGCAGCAGCCGGGTGACGTGGGAGTCGGTTCGCAACGTCAGGTTGGGCCGCCCCAGGACCGGGTGCAGGTAGGCCACGGCGGCCGAGCAGCGCATTCCCTGTCGCTGGGTGACCTGATACCAGCCGACGCCGTCCTGCTCGGGCCCGTTGAAGTCGTCGTTGGGCGCCAGGCCCGCCTGCTCGGCGGCCTCGATGAACGCCTCGCAGCTTCGGTAGCGCGAGCGGTTGTCGATCACCCCCAGCGGACCGCCGGCGCCGTGCAGCTCGCTGGCGCCGCGCTCGTTGTCCTCGGCCCGGATGAAGTACGGGAGCACGTCGTCCCACCCCCACCCTTCGTGGCCCAGTGCCGCCCATCCGTCGTAGTCGGCCCGGTTGCCCCGGATGTAGACCATGGCGTTGGTCGAGGACGATCCCCCCAGGGTCCGCCCGCGCGGCAGATAGCGCTGGCGCCCCTCGAGGCCGGGCTCAGGATCGGACAGCAGCGCCCAGTCGTACTTGCTCTGGCCCAGGGCCAGCACGCCAGCCGGGAGGTGGACCTCGTCGACGGCGTCGGGCGGTCCTGCCTCCAGCAGGCAGACCCGGACGTCCTCGTCCTCGCTCAGGCGGTTGGCCAGCACGCAGCCGGCCGAGCCGGCCCCGACGATCACGTAGTCAAAGTCGCTCATCCGTCTCCCTCGAGCTCAGTAGTAGTCCTCAACCCACATCGACCAGCGGGTGCTGTCCGAGCCCGGCGAGACCGTCAGCCGGTAGAGGCCGGCGCCGGATCCAAAGACGTGGCTCTCGCGGCTTCCGTCGTTGAGATCGAAGCCCGGGAGCGTGGAGCCGTTGGCCGCGTTGGTGACCTCGGCGCTGGGGCCCGAGCAGAAGACCAGGAACGTGCAGTTGCCCTGGTAGGCCATCGTGTAGACCACGCGCCACCGCGTTCCCTTGGTCCGGAACTGGATCGTGCGCTGATGGTCGCCGCCTGAGAACGAAACCAGCTGCTTCCACTCGGGGACCTCGGCCACGTCGAGGGTGAGCCGCGTTCCGCGCGGCAGTTTGGCGCCGGGAGCGGCCGACTGGCTGGTGACGGTGCCGGCCGGAACACCGGGAGCCACGATCACCTTGGTCAGGGAGCGCAGCCCGGCCCGCGCCAGCGCCGACTGGGCGTCACCGGCGGACTCGCCGGCCACCTGGGGAACTCTGACCGGAGGGGGTCCGGCGCTCAGCACCACGTCGATCGTCGACCCGTCGGCGATTCGCCGCCCCGGACGGGGGCGCTGCCCTATCACCGTGCCGCGCCGAGCGGTGGCATACCGGGTGCTGAATTTCGGCTGCAGCGACAGCCGCCGTGCCTTGGCCTTGACCGCGGGCTTCCTGAGCCCGGCCAGGCGCGGGACTCGGACTCGCCCGGTCGACCCGACCGCCAGCGCGCCGACGATCATCGCGCCCAGTAACAGGAAGGCCAGAGTTAGCGCCGCCGCCGCGCGCCGGCGACCGGAGGGGTTGACGTTGCGCCGGCGCGAGAGCTTGGGAGCCAGCCGCGTCGACGTGGGCCCGCCGGGCCGTCCCGGCGACGCCCCGGCCGATCGGGCCCTCGGTTGCTGAGCCCGGCGGGGCGGTGCTCCGGCCCCGGAGCCGCCCGGTCCGCCCGGTTCCCCGGGACGGTTCGGTCCCCCGGAGCCGCCCGGTCCGCCCGGTTCCCCGGGGCGGTTGGGTCCCCCCAAGCCGCCCGGTCGGCCCGGTCCCCATTGGCGAGGCGGCGCTGCCCCGCCTGAGCCCCGGCCGGTGGTGGCCGCCGGAACGATCCCGGGACGCCGCTTGGCGGCGTGCGAGCGCTGCCGCGGACGGACCGCCCGGACGACACCGGTGCGCGTTCTCGCCGGCGCCCTGGGCAGCGCCTTGAGCAGCTCGTCGGCCATCTCGCGGCCATCGCGGTAGCGCCGCGCCGGGTCCTTGGCCAGGGCACGCTCCACGATCTGCGCCACCGGCTTGGGCGTCCCGGACGGCAGCGCGGCGGGGCGATCGTTGAGGTGGCGCAGCGCCAGTTCCACCGCCGAGCGCTCGGTGAACGGCGGTTGCCCGGCGATCATCTCGTAGAGCACGATCCCCACGCTGTAGATGTCGGTGGCCGGCGTGATGCGCCGGCCGCGGGCCTGCTCGGGAGCCATGTAGCGCGGCGTCCCGACGATCGTCGCCGACGCGCCGTCGGTGCTGCCCTCGGCCAGCCGGGCCACGCCGAAGTCGCCCACCTTGACCTGGCCGTCGATCGAGATGAGGATGTTGGCCGGCTTCACGTCGCGGTGAACGACGCTCTGGGCGTGGGCCTGGCCGAGCGCCCGGCACAGCTGCTCGGCGATCGCGGCCGCCTCCCAGGGCGCCAGTGGTCCGCGCCGCAGGGCGGCGGCCAGGCTCTCGCCCTGCACCAGCTCGGAGACGTAGTAGAGGCCCTCGGCAGCGTGACCGACGTCGAAGATCTGGACGATCCCGGGATCGCTGACCCGCGCCAGCAGCTGAGCTTCGCGCTCGAAGCTGCGCTCCCATTCGGGGTCCTCGGCCCACCAGGGCTTGATCATCTTGATCGCCACCGGCCGCTCGAGCCGCCGGTCGCGCCCGCTGTACACGCGCCCAAACGCCCCCTCGCCGATTACGGCGTGGAGCTCATAGCGCCCTTCAAGGGCGCATCCGGACAGGTCTGGGGCGTACGGCATCGGCGAAACGGTTCGGCGCGGAATCCCCCGCGCCCTCACCATATGATCGCCGATGGCGGGGCAGACCGCGCCTGCTGGCCCTGCCAGTGCCGCGAATCCCCGATCGGGGGACCTAGTGCAGCAGCAGCACGATCACCACGATGATCAGCAGCAGCGCGGTTCCGGCGCCGGCCCATGGCCAGGGCTGGCTCCAGAACTCCGGCTTGGCCCGGTCGCGCGTGTAATGGCCCTCGGGCGGCGTGCCAACCCAATCGTCATCGTCGTCATATGGCGTCATAGGACCGTTGTTACCCGGATTGCCGTCGGGTCGCCGCTTTCGCGCGGACGTGACGCGTCTAAGTAGCGCATACCGCAACTCAGACGCATCACCCCTATATCGCCGGGCCGGCGAGGCCGAAGGGACTGCCCTCGGAGTCGCGACAGATCGCCCACCGGGACCCCGGATGGATCACCGTCCCCCCGAGCGCCTCGACGCGCCCCAGCGCGCCGGCCAGGTCGTCAACCTCGAAGTAGGGCAGCGAGTGGGTGTCGCCCGGTCCCCGGCCCCGCTCGTGGACGCCGACCGTGGGCGTCCCCTCAGCGGTCTGCCAGCCGGCTCCGTCCGCCGCCGGCCGGTCGTCAAGGGCGGCATCGAGCAGGCCGGACCAGAAGCGCCGCGCCCGCGCCGGGTCGTCGGCGGGAAATTCGATCAGCGAGGGGCGGGCGGCCATGCACTGAAGACCCTACGCCATCGGCCCGGCCTGACCAGCCGGGCCCCAACGCACGAGGGCCCGCACCGAAGTGCGGGCCCTCACCGACGGCTGCGCTGACGCTTAGCGGTCACGCCGCCCCTCCTGCACGCTGATCACGGCACTCCGGGTCATCGACACGGCGACTAGGAGCGAGTTCAGCAGCGACCTGTGCCGCTTCACCCGGCGGCTGCCGACCACCGGCCGACGCTCGGCCGGGGGGTCTCGAGGCGGCCCCTGGCTGCGCGAATACGGGACCCTGCCTCCGCGGCTGAGCAGGAGATATTCGTCATGGTCTAACTGCATGGTGAAGCCTCCCTCAGGAGTTGGGTTTTGGACTGCAGCGGAGTGTCAGGGCGTGCGCACAGGCACAGCCACACGCGACACCTGAGACACAGGTGTAACTCCGCTATTAGTTTGGTTAAACGCTCGGGCGGTTAGCCCGGAATCTGAAAGATGTTCATCGCTTGATCAATTGGTCGTCACCTCAGCTTCGAAGTCAGGGCACAAAAAAGGCGACCCATCTGGGTCGCCCTCGCGTCCGGTTATGCGCGCTCCTGGTATCAGGGGGCGCACCTCACGAGGGCAGAAACGTTCGCGCGCAGCGCGGCATTGCCGGCGGTGTATGCGTCGGCAGCCCGCGACACGGGGCCGGTCGCGTTCCGGAAGAGAGGGTTGGTGTGAAGAGGGAGGGTCATTGGTGACACTTTTCTAACGGGTGCTGGCGCAGGGTAACTGACCCACCGGATGTTTGCAAGGGTGACTAGCACAAAGTTCGTCGGAGGGCGACCCTGCCGAAGCCTGCTCGGCCGATCTCAGCCACGCGGCTCCGACTGGCCAACCTGGGACAATCCGGCCGTGCACGCGCGGCCCATGACTTGCCCCCATCACCTGCCGTCCCGCTGCCCGCACGACGGCGACTGACCCGCGGTGCTCGTCGTCCATCGCGCAGAGCGGGCCGACGATCTGGCCGATGCGCTGGCCACGCTGCTGACCGAGCCGCTGACCGACCCCTTCGCGGCCGAGGTGGTGGCGGTACCGACGCGCGGCATGGAGCGCTGGCTCACGCAGCGGATGTCGGTCGTGCTGGGCGCCTCCGCGGGCCGCCACGACGGCGTCTGCGCCAACGTCGAGTTCCCGTTTCCCCATCGCCTGGTCAACGATGCCGTGGCTGCCGCCTCGGGCGTCGATCCCGAAGCCGACCCGTGGCTGCCCGAACGGGCGAGCTGGCCGCTGCTCGAGGTCGTCCAGGAGTGCCTCCAGCAGCCGTGGCTGGCCGCGCTGGCCCGCTACCTGGGCGGGGCCGGCGAACGCCCTGATCCCGTCCGCCGGGCCCGGCGCCTGAGCGCGGTCAGACACCTGGCCGCCCTGTTTGACAGCTATGCCATGCACCGCCCGGAGATGATCGAGGCCTGGGGCCGCGGAGAGGACAGCGATGCCCGAGGCGCTGCGCTGCCCGGCGGGGCGCGGTGGCAGGCCGAGCTGTGGCGCCGGCTCCGGGCCCGGATCGCCCTGCCGGGGCCCGCCGAGCGCCGCCAGCGCGCCTGCGACCGTCTGCGCCAGGACCCCTCGCTGGTCGCGCTTCCGCGGCGCTTTGCCCTGTTCGGACTGACCCGGCTGCCGGCCGGACAGCTGCGGGTCCTGGCGGCGCTGGCCGAGGGACGCGACGCCCACCTCTTCCTGCTGCACCCGTCGCCGAGCCTGTGGGACGAGATCGCCGGGATGGACATGGCGTCCGTCCGCACGTTGAGCCGGAGCGACGATCCGACTGCGGAGCTGCCGGCCAACCGGCTGCTCGCCTCCTGGGGCCGCGACGCCCGCGAGCTCCAGCTGGTCCTGGCCGCCGCCGCGGACCACACCGGCCCGGGTGGCGACCGGGCCGACAATCGCGCCGGCGCCGACCACCACCACGGCACACCACCGGCCGGCAAAACCCTCTTGGCCCGGATCCAGGCCGGGGTTCGCCTTGACCTGGCGCCCCCCGGCGCGCCGCTTCCCAACCATGCCGACGACCGCCCGCTGCTGGCCGCCGACGACAACAGCATCGAGATCCACTCCTGCCACGGCCGCCTGCGCCAGGTCGAGGTCGCGCGCGACGCGATCCTGCACGCGCTCGCCGACGACCCCACGCTGGAGCCTCGCGACTTGATCGTGATGTGCCCGGACATCGAGACCTTCGCGCCGCTGATCGAGGCCACGTTCGGGGCCGGGGAGCTCTCGGCGCAAGACGATGGGGACGGCCTGGCCGGCCACCCCCAACCGGTCGACCTCCGCGTCCGGCTGGCCGACCGCTCCTTGCGCCAGACCAACCCGGTGCTGGCGGTGGTCTCGCAGCTGCTGGAGTTGGCCGAGCAGCGGATCACCGCCTCCCAGGTCCTGGATCTGGCCGACCGCGGCCCGGTTCGACGGCGGTTCGGATTCGACGATGACGATCTCGGCAAGCTGCAGGATTGGATCGCCCAGGCGGGGATCCGCTGGGGGCTCGACGCCGCCCACCGGTCGCCGTACAAGCTCGAGCAGGTTCCCAGCGGCACCTGGCGCGACGGGCTTGACCGGATTCTGCTCGGGGCGGCGATGACCGAGGAGGGCCAGCGGCTGTTCGAACGCGTCCTCCCGCTCGACGATGTCGACAGCCGCTCGATCGATCTGGCCGGCCGGCTGGCCGAGCTGATCGAGCGCCTGGGCGACGCCGTCGACTCGTTGAGCCGCCCCCAGACGCTGACCGATTGGGCCGCGGCGATCGGCCACGCCGCCGATGCCCTGACCGACACCAGCCCGCTGGATCGCTGGCAGCGCGCCGAGCTGCAGCGGGTGCTCAACGACCTCGTCGAGGAGGCGGCCGACCGCGCCGCCGGCTCGGCCGCGCCTGAGCTGGCCCCGGCCGAGGTCCGCGCCCACCTCGCCCACCGCCTCCAGGGGCGGCCCACCCGGGCCAACTTCCGCACCGGCCACCTGACCGTCTGCACGCTGATGCCGATGCGCTCGGTGCCGCATCGGGTCGTCTGCCTGCTCGGCCTCGACGACGCCGCCTTCCCGCGCAAGGCACCCCGCGACGGCGACGACCTGCTGCTCGAAGATCCGCACCTGGGCGAGCGCGACCCGCGCAGTGAGGACCGCCAGCTCCTGCTCGACGCGCTGCTGGCGGCGACCGAGCGGCTGATCGTCACCTACACCGGCAACGACGAGCGCACCAACACGCCGCGGCCGGCCGCGGTGCCGGTGGGGGAGCTGCTCGACACGGCCGAGGCGACTGTCCGGACCGCGTGCGGCGACGTTCGCGGCCAGATCGTGGTCCGCCATCCGCTGCAGCCGTTTGACCCGCGCAACTTCTCCGCCGGCTCGCTGGTCAAGGGACGGCGGTGGAGCTTTGATCCGGTCACCCTCGACGGCGCCGTCGCACTGGCCGGGCCGCGCGCTCAGCCACCGCCTTTCCTGGCCGCGCCACTGCCGCCTCGCCGACTGGCGGTGATCGAGCTCGACGACCTGGTCCGGTTCGTCGAGCACCCCGTCCGGGCCTTTTTGCGCCAGCGCCTCGGTCTCGGGCTGTGGGGCGGATCGGATGAGATCGAGGACGCCCTGGTTGTCGAGCTCGACGGGCTCAGGCGGTGGGGCGTGGGTCAGCGGCTGCTCGACGCCCGCTTGGCCGGGGTCGACGGCACCACCGCCATCCGGGCCGAGATCGCCCGGGGCACGCTACCGCCCGGCGTGCTGGGAAAGCCGGTGATCGAGACCGTCTATCCGGTCGTCGATGCGATCGTCGCCGAGGCGGCGGCGCTGACCTCCGGCCGGCCGGCGTCAGACCCCGCCGATGTCCGGGTCGCGCTCGAGAACGGGCGCGCGCTCAGCGGCACCGTCTCGGGACTGCACGGCGACGTGCTCCTGGCCACCACCTACTCCCGGGTGTCGGCCCGGCACCGCCTCGCCGCCTGGGTCCGGCTGCTGGCGCTCACCGCCGCCGATCCCGAGCGAGAGTTCTCGGCTGCCACCGTGGGACGGGCCGGCGGCGGAGACGACGTGCGCGTCGCCGCCATCGCTGCGCTCGCCGATGACGGCGCCGGACGACGAGCCGCCGCCCTCGAGCACCTCGCCGCGGTGATCGAGCTCTACGACCGGGGGCTGCGCGAGCCTCTGCCGCTGTTCGTCAATACATCCGCGGCCTATGCAGCGGCGGCCTGGGAGGGTCAGGATCCGGTCCGGGCCGCCGAGCGCGAATGGCTGACCGACTGGACCTTCGACCGCGAGGATCGAGATCTCGAGCACCAGCTCGTCCTGGGCGGGGTGCGGACCCTCGGCGAGCTGCTCGCGATCGCGCCCGGCCCGGATGAGGCCGGCCCCGGCTGGGACGTCGCCGACACCTCGAGGCTGGGACGGCTGGCCCGCCGGCTGTGGAACCCGCTGCTGGAACGGGAGGACCGGTGGGCGCGGTGAGCGACGTCTTCGAGCCGCTGGAGTTCGACGTCTGCGGACCGCTGCCGGCCGGGGTCACGGTGCTCGAGGCCAGCGCCGGGACCGGCAAGACCTACACGATCGCCGCACTCACCGCTCGCTACGTGGCCGAGGGCGTTGCCCTGGAACGGCTGCTGCTGGTCACCTTCACCAGAATGGCCACCGGCGAGCTGCGCGAGCGCGTGCGGGAGCGCCTGCTCGGCGTCGAGCAGGGCCTGGCCCGCGCGCTGGCCGGCGTGCCCTACGGAAGCGATCCGGTGGTGGCGCTGTTGGCCACCGGATCGGTGGCCGAGGTGCAGCGACGTCGCGATCGCCTGGCTCGAGCGCTGGGAAGCTTCGACGCGGCGACGATCGCCACCACCCACGGCTTCTGTCAGGAGGTGCTCGGTGGACTCGGCATCGCCGGTGACCTGGAGCCCGACATCGCGTTCGTGGAGGACCTGGGCGATCTGGTCTCCGACGTCGTCGACGATCTCTACGTCCGGCGCTTCGGTCAGGGCGCGGCGCCCGCCTTCGGGCGCTCCCAGGCCGCCGAGATCGCCCGGATGGCGATCGAGAATCCGGGGGCCAAGATCGTGGCCGGCGACGGCGAGGTCCCACTGATGCGGGCGCGGCTGGCCCACGCGGTGCGCGATGAGTTCGAGCAGCGAAAGCGCCGGCTGTCGGTGATGACCTACGACGACCTGGTGACGCGCCTGCGCAGCGCGCTCTCCGGTCCCGGTGCCGAGGCCACGGCGGCCCAGCTACGCTCCCGGTTCGCGGTTGTCCTGGTCGACGAGTTCCAGGACACCGACCCGGCCCAGTGGGAGATCATGCGCACCGCGTTCGGCGCCGGCGACGTGGCGCTGGTGCTGATCGCCGACCCCAAGCAGGCGATCTACGCCTTCCGCGGCGCCGACGTCTACGCGTATCTCGAGGCGGCGGCCAGTGCCAGTTCCCGGGCCACGCTCGGCGTCAATTGGCGCAGCGACCAGGGGTTGATCGACGCCCACGACGCGCTGCTGGGCGGGGTCAAGCTGGGCCACCACGGGATCGCCTACCGCCACGTCAAAGCCGCCCCCGGCCATCAAAGCTCCCGTCTCAGCGCAGCGCCGTCGTCCACGCCGCTGCGCTTCCGGGTGTTGATGCGCGAGGACCAGCCGATCTCGCTGACCCCGCAGGGGTTCGTGCGCAACGCCAGCGCGCGGGAGCACATCTGCCGCGACCTGGCCGGCGACGTCGTCTCGCTGCTGCAGTCCGGCGCCGAGGTCGAGAACCGCACCGAGGCCGGGGAGGCGATCGGGCGCGAAGCGGTCTGCCCCGGCCATCTGGCGGTGCTGGTGCGGACCAACCGCCACGCGGCGATGATCCGTGACGCACTCGACGCCGCCGACGTCCCGGCCGTGATCAACGGCGCCGGCAGCGTGTTCGCCACCGCTCCCGCCCGGGACTGGCTGCGACTCCTGGAGGCACTGGAGCGCCCAGCGTCGACGTTTCGAGCCCGCTCGGTGGCGCTGACCCCGTTTCTGGGCTGGGACGCCGAACGGCTGGCCGGCGCCGACGACGACGGATGGGCCTGGGAGACGGTCCACCGCCGGCTGCACGACTGGGCGCGCGTGCTCCGCGTTCGCGGGGTCGCGGCGATGCTTCAGACGATCATGCTGATGGAGGGGTTGCCGGCCCGGATGCTGGCCGAGCAGGACGGAGAGCGGCGGCTCACCGACCTGCGCCATGTCGGACAGCTGCTGCACGCCGCCGTGTCCGAGGAGCAGCTGGGCGTCGCGGCATTGACCGGCTGGCTGCGCGCCCGGATCGCCGAGGCCGGGACCGACACTGCCGACGAGGAGCGAAGCCGCCGGCTCGAGTCTGACGCCGAGGCCGTCCAAGTGCTGACGATCCACCGCAGCAAGGGGCTCGAGTTCCCGATCGTCTATCTGCCCTTCCTGTGGGAGCCCGGCTACATCCCCCGGGAGCCGCGGCCGGTGTTCTTTCACGATCCGCAGGCCGGCGACGCCCGCACGATCGATGTCGGACTCGAAGGTCCCGAGTACGGACGCCACCGGGCTCAGAATGAGAGCGAGCAGCGCGGCGAGGACCTGCGTCTGGCCTACGTGGCGCTGACCCGAGCCCGCCATCAGGCGATCGTCTGGTGGGCGGGGTCGTGGGACAGCCGCAACTCGCCCCTCGGCCGGCTCCTGTTCGCCCGTGACGAGCACGGCAACATCGCCGACCACGGCGCCTCGACGCCCAGCGACGCCTCGGTGCTGGCCAAGCTTCGCAGCCTGGCCGAGCGGGCGCCGGGGGCGATCTCCGTGGAGCCATCCCGGCTACCCATGCCGGCGGCCTGGAGCCCGCCGCTGCCCAGCGTCGAGGCGCTGGGGGCATCGCAGTTCGAGCGCGGCCTTGACCTTCGCTGGCGCCGGACCTCCTACACCGACATCACCGCCGCCACCTACGACCCGTCGGTGGCCAGCGAGCCCGAGGAACCGCTGATCTCCGACGAGCCTCCTGCCGCCACGCCGGTCGCTTCCCGGTCGGCCCGCCCGCGCGATGGCGGCGACCCCGCGGCGGGGCCGGGAACGACCGCGCTCACCCCGAGCCCGCTTGACTGGCCATCGCTGCTGGGATCGATGCCGGTCGGGGTGCAGGTGGGGACGTTCGTGCACAACGTGCTCGAGGCGACGGAGTTCGATGCCGTCGATCTCGAGGACGAGGTGGCAGCCCGGGTGGCCCAGGTGCAGGGCCGCCGCGCGGTCGACATCGGTGACCCGGCGGCGGTGGTCACCGGGCTCGGAGCGGTGCTCGATACGCCGCTGGGCCCGGTGCTCGGCGGACTGCGGCTACGCGACGTCGCGCGCCGCGACCGTCTCGACGAGCTCGGCTTCGAGCTCCCGCTGGCCGGGGGCGACCGGCCCACCGGAGCGGTGACGCTTGACGCCGTGGCCGCAGTGCTGCGCAGCCGTCTCGGGCCCGAGGACCCGCTGGCCGCCTACGCCGAGCGCCTCGATGACCCGCGGCTGCGCCATACCGTCCGCGGCTACCTGGTGGGAAGCCTTGACCTGGTGGTCAGGCTCGGTGATCGCCGCACCGGCCTGGCCGCGGATACGCCCGCTGGCGGGGGCACGGGTGCGCCGCGCTTCGCCGTGGTGGACTACAAGACCAACTGGCTGGGCGACCCCGAGGAGCCGCTCAGGCTGGCGGCGTACCGGCCGGCATCGCTGGCCGCCGAAATGCAGCGCCACCACTACGCGCTGCAGGCGCTGCTGTACCTGGTCGCGCTGCACCGCTACCTGCGCTGGCGGGTCCCCGACTACGACCCTACCCGGGATCTCGCCGGCGTTGCCTACCTGTTCGTGCGCGGGATGGCCGGCGCCGGCACCCCGGTCGTCGACGGGTCACCTTGTGGCGTCTTCGGCTGGCGGCCGCCGACCGGGTTGGTGGCCGAGCTCAGCGATGCCCTGGACCAGAGGTGAACGAGATCGCCCCCGACACAGCCACCGAAAGAGATCCCTTCGAAGCCCGGCTCGCCGTGCGCGCCTCGGGGCTGCTGCGCCAGTTCAACCACGCCGGGGTGCTGGCCGCCGCCGACGTGCACGTGGCCCGACGGCTGATGGCGATCGCCGGCGAGGCCCCGGGCGATGAGGCGATCGCCCTCGCTGTGGCGCTGGCGGTACGGGCACCCCGGCTCGGCCACGTCCACGTCGACCTGGCGCGGATCCGCGAGACGGCCGCGGTCGACGGCGAGGAGCCGGTCGACCTCACCGCGCTGCCGTGGCCCGACCCGGCGCAGTGGATCGCGAGCGTGGCGGCCAGCCCCCTGGTCGCCGGCGAGCAGGCCGACCCGGCCGACCCGACCGACTCGGCCGACACGGCGGACGCGGCCAGGCCCCTTCGCCTTACCGGGTCGTGGCTGTATCTGGACCGCTACTGGGCCGAGGAGGTTGCTGTCGCCGACTCGCTGCTGGCGATGGCCGGCGATCGGGCCCCGGAGGTCGACCGGCAGCGGCTGGCCGAGGGGCTGCGGCGGCTGTTCGGCGACGACGCCGGCGGCCGCCAGGCCAAAGCCGCCGAGGCTGCGGTGCGGCGGCGCTTTGCCGTGGTCGCCGGCGGGCCCGGGACCGGCAAGACGACGACCGTGGCCCGGATCGTCGCGCTGTTGTGCGAGCAGCCACCGGCCGGCAACGCGCCGCTGGTCGCGCTGGCCGCGCCCACCGGCAAGGCCGCCGTCCGCCTCGAGGAGGCGGTGCACGCCGAGGCGGCGCGACTCGATCTCGACGATGCCGTCCGGGCCCAGCTGCTGGCTCTACACGCGACCACGCTGCATCGGCTGCTGGGGTGGCGCCCCGGCACCAGCAGCCGCTTTCGTCACGATCGGCGCCACCGCCTGCCTCACGACATCGTGATCGTCGACGAGACCTCGATGGTGTCGCTGTCGCTGATGGCGCGGCTGATCGAGGCGCTGCGGTCCGGTGCCCGGCTGGTCCTGGTTGGCGATCCGGGACAGCTGGCCTCGATCGAGGCCGGCGCCGTCCTGGGCGACATCGTCACTCCCGAGGGGGAGGCGCTTCCAGAAGACGAGCCCTCGCAGGCGAAGCCGGACCTGGCCGACGGAATCGTCGTGCTCGAGCGGGTGCACCGGTTCGGGGGCGGGATCGCTGAGCTCGCCGGCGCGATCCGCCGCGGCGATGGCGACGCGGTCATCGACCTGCTCCGCACCCCACCCGAGGGAGTGCTGTGGATCGAGACCGACGTCGCCGACGAGTCCATGCAGCCGGCTCTGACCCCGATCCGGGATCGGGCCCTGGGGACGGCCACCGAGCTGATCGAGGCCGCCCGGGCCGGAGCGGCCGGCGAAGCACTGGCCGCGCTTAGCGCGTTCCGGATCCTGTGCGCGCACCGACGCGGTCGTTACGGCGTGTCGAGCTGGACGGCGAGGATGGAGGGCTGGCTGCAGGACGCGGTGGAGGGGTTCAGCAGCGACGAGCGCTGGTACGCCGGCCGGCCTCTGCTGGTGGTCGAAAACGACTACGAGCTACGGCTCAGTAACGGCGACACCGGCGTGGTGGTGCGCCACGACGGCGGTCGGCTGAGTGCGGCGTTCCCGCGCGCCGACGAGGTCATCGAATACAGCCCCTCACGACTGAGCGCCGTGGAGACAGTCTTTGCCATGACCATCCACAAGAGCCAGGGATCGCAGTTCGACACCGCGGCGGTCCTCCTCCCGGATCCCGATTCGCGCATCCTCACCCGCGAGCTGCTCTACACGGCGGTCACCCGGGCCCGCCGTCTGCTGATCGTCGCCGGCAGCGAGGAGGCGGTCCGGGCCGGGGTGCGAAGGCCGGTCGCCCGCGCCTCCGGGCTGCGCTGGCGGCTCTGGGGTTAGGCCGCCGCCGTCGTCGGCTCCTCTTCCTCTTCCCACTCGTCGCCGCCGGTCTCGAGCCGCTCCTTGACCAGCTCGCTGGGCAGCCGGCAGCTCAGTGCGAAGTAGTAGATCACCAGCGCGAAGACCGCGGTCACCGCCATGTCGACGCCGAAGTGCAGGGTGTTCTTGCCGCCTTCAAAGCTCGAGAGATAGGTCAGCACCGTCAGACCCAACAGCCAGGGCCACAGCCAGATCGACGATCGCCAGTCGAGCTGCACGCGGTCCTCGCGGCGGCGGGTGAGCTGCGAGATGGCCAGCAACACCAAACCGATGGCGATCGCGATGAAAAGCTTGTAGTCGACCGTCCAGCCGGCGAACAGGACGATCTCGTTGGCGATCACAAACCCCAGCGGGGCCAGGAGGTGGAACGCCGGCAGCCGGAACGGCCGCGAGTGGTCGGGCAGCTGATGGCGCATCGCGGCCAGGCTCAGGCACTGGGCGGCGTAGATGATCACCGACGCCGAGGTGATGAACGCGACCAGCTTCTGCCAGCCCGGGAAGGGGAGAAACACGATCATCCCGACCGCGAACGCGAAGATGATGCTGACCCACGGCACGCCGCGCTTGTCGAGGTCGCCGAAGCTCTTGGGGATGTAGCCGTTGCGCGACAGCGCGTAGGACACCCGGGCGCTGGAACCGGTGTAGATCAGGCCGGTGCCGGCCGGTGAAAGGAAGGCGTCGATGTACAGGACCACCGCCAGCCACCCCAGCCCCAGGCCGCTGGCCAGCGCGGCGTAGGGCCCGAACTGGTTGGTGAAGCTGAGATTGGCCCAGCCGTGGGCGGCCGCCTTGGGATCGAGCGCCCCGACGAACGCCACCTCCAGGAGGATGTAGACGATCGTGCCGATGATCATCGCGCCGATCACCGCGAACGGGATGTTGCGCTGCGGGTTCCGTGTCTCGCCCCCGAACTGGATCGCCTGCTCGAAGCCCAGGTAGGCGAACACCACCCCCCCGGCCGCCATTGCCGTGAAGATGCCCTTGATGCCGCTGGGGTTGAAGCCGTCACCGGCCGAGAAGTTGGAGCCGGCGAACGCAGTGACGATCAGGACGATGATCGTCAGTACCGGGATCGCGATCTTCCACCACACCACGGTGGTGTTGCTGTCGCTGAGACGGCGCACGCCCCACAGGTTGATTCCGGTGAAGATCAGCATCAAAACTGCAGCCACCCCGTACCCGGGGGCGGTCAGCACCACCTGCCCCGACACTGTGTGAACGAGGTGGAAGCCGAACCACTGGTTGATCCACTTGTCGCCGTACTGAAGTGCGGCCTCGGTCTCGACCGGGGCCAGGGTGACCGAGCCCAGCCAGTAGATCCACCCGGTGCCGAAGCCGACCAGGCTTCCGAACGCGTAGTGCGGAAAGCGGGCAATTCCCCCGTTGACGTGGTGCATGCCTCCGAGCTCGGCGCAGATCAGAGCCAGCAGCATGATCGCCGCCGCTCCCACCACCCACGAGATGATCGCCGCCGGTCCGGCGATCTGAGTGGCGTTGAGCGCTCCCAACAGCCAGCCCGAGCCGATCACCGACCCCACCGACGTGAACATGAGCGCGATCCGCCCCATGTCGCGCCGTAGCGCACCGCCGCTTCGGCGCCGCGTCGCGCCCTTTGGCCTCTCCACCGCCACTGACATGCCGTCGACCTCCCGGTCTGACTTACCTGGTAATTGAGGCCTACCCAGGTGAACGGCGGGCGAAGCAGGACCACTCACTAGGCCAATGGATCGAGAAACTCCTGGAGTGCGGCGTGGGTCTGCTTGGGTCGCTCCAGCTGAGGTACGTGGCCACAGTCGAGCACGAGGTGACGGGCGTCCGGCAACGCCTGGCGCACGTGCTCGGCGAACTTGATCGGCACCAGGCCGTCGCGCTTGCCCCACACAAACAGGCTCGCAGGCCGCAGCCCCGGCAGCCGCGTCCACAGCCCGTCCCTGCCCCGCGGCTCTTCCAGATAGATGTTGCGGGCTGCGGCGTAGAACGCCGCTCGCCCGCGCGGGGTCAGGTAGGAGCGCAGAAACTCGTCGATTCCGGCCGTCGTCCACTCGTTGTCGGCCCCCGGGATCACCCGGCGGACGATCGCCTCGACAACTGGCCGGGGCGCGGGCTGGATCAGCCCCAACTGCGGTGCCACCAACTTGAGCAGCGGCGCCCAGGGGCGATCGCGCAGCCAAGCCAGCGAAGGCGCCAGCAGGCCGAGGCGCCCCACCCGCTCGGGGGCGCGAAGTCCGATCTCGATGGCGATCCGCCCGCCCATGCTGTTGCCGATCAGGTGGGCACGCTCGAACCCCATCGCATCGAGCAGCGCCAGGATCACCTCGGCGAAGTACGGCGGGTCATAAGCGGCGCGGATCGGCTTGACCGAATCGCCGAAGCCCGGCAGGTCCACGGCGATCGCCCGATGGCGGCCGGCCAGGGCAGCGACCGTGGGCAGGAACGAGACCTTGGTCGCCCCCAGCCCATGGAGCATCACCACCGGCTCACCGGCGCCGGCCTCAGTGATCGAAAGCGGTCCGCGAGCGGTCTTGATGGTGCGAAGCCGCAGGCGGCCCTCGCCGGGGGGCGCGGTGGCGGCAAGAAAGCCGACCCCCAGATGCAGGTCGTGGCGGACGCGGAGACGGCCGCTGCGGTAGGCGGACATCCCGCCGCGGACGTCGGAGACGATTTCCGACCAGGTCTGCGGATCGGCGCTGAGCAGGGCGTCCGGGCGCTCCTCGTTCTCGGCGGCGACCAGGCGTGCGCCCTGCCCGTCGAGCAGGACATCGGAGGCATCGCGGGCCGCGCCGGCCAGCCGGATCCGGGCCTGCGAGCGGCCCAGCTCGAACACCTCGGGGTCATAGCGGTCGATCAGCTCGCGGAGAGCCGGCGGGGGCGCGGTGCTCACGTCGAGGGTCATCTTCGCTGATCGGTCGGGCACCAGCAGGCGGTGCGTCCGGCCACCGTGCCGTGGCGCAGCCGGGTAGCGCAGCGCGGGCATCTGCCCGCCGGATCGTCGCGCACTCCGGTCAGCCAGCCGCGGCCCCGGGGTACCTGGCCGTAGCGGCTCGACTCGACGATGGTGTCGTGGAGCGCCTCGTAGAGCCTGTCGCGACGCCGCTGGCTGAGCTTGGCCACCGGCGCACGGGGGTTGATCTTGGCCCGCCACAGGATCTCGTCGGAGAGCAGGTTGCCCACTCCGGCCAGCAGCCGCTGGTCCATCAGCGCCGCTTTGATGCCACCGCGCCGCTTTTGCAGCAGCTCCTCGAGCCCCTGGCGGTCCAGGGCGGCGGCGTCGGGCCCCAGCGGCCCGGTGACCCCTGTCCGCTCGCTCGCGTCGCGGGCCAGCCACACGCCCCCGAAGCGCCGCATGTTGTTGTAGCGAAGCTCGCCGCCGGCGCATTGGAACACCACTCGGTCGTGGCGGTCGCGCGGTTCGCGCGCCGTGGCCCAGTGCAGCCCTCCGGTCATCCCGAAATGCAGCAGCAGCTCGACCTCGCCGACCGGGGCGATCAGCCACTTCCCGTGCCTCTGGGGGGTGGCGAAGCGATGGCCCCTCAGCGCGCGTCCCAGTGTCTGCGGGCTGCGATTGCGAACGATCGCCCGATCAAGCACGGCGACGCCCTTGACCCGCTTTCCCTGGGCGTGATCGGCCAGGTAGCGGCGAAAGCCTTCGACGTCTGGCAGCTCGGGCACGTCAGCCAGTCTTCCCCGATTCGCCACACTTGACCAGATGGACGAGGAGAGGTTTTTTGGCCGATCGAGGTCCCGTTGCCGGCGACGCTGACTGATCTGCTCACGCGGGCCGCCGCGCCCCGTCCGGCTGCGCCGGCGCTGATCGAGCGCGACGGCGACGCGTTTCGCACGCTGAGCTTCGGCGAGCTGAATGCCGCTGCCGCCGCGCTGGCGCAGCAGCTGCGCGCGCGCGGCGTGCGACGCGGCAACGTGGTCGGAGTCTGGCTGCCGAACTGGAGTGAGACGATCGTCTGGGAGTTCGCTCTGGCCGCGGTCGGGGCCGCCGCCCTGGGCATCAACACGCGCTACGGCGTCGCCGAGCTGACGCACCTGCTGGAGCGCGGGCGCCCGGTCGGCATCGTCGTGCCCGGGCGCTTTTTGGACCTCGACTTCGGCGGGCGGCTGCGCGGAGCGCTGGACGAGGCCCCCGAGGTACCGGTGCCCTGGGTGGCGATGGTCCGCGGCGAAGGGGCGGGCCTCGACGCCGGCAACGGGGTCTGGACCCCCGCACGGCCGGACGAGGCCGGCACCTCGGACCGCCTTCCCGCGGGTGACGCCGAGCCCGGCGGGAAGCCGGAGGACCCGGTCAACTACTTCACCACCTCGGGCTCCACCGGGATGCCCAAGCTGGCCGGCCACCACCAGGCGAGCATCGTCACGCACTGCCGCAACGTCGCCGCCGCGCTCGAGATGGGCCCGGGAGATTGCTTTCTCGGGGCCCTGCCGCTGTCCGGGGTGTTCGGTTTCAACCCGGCGATGGCGATGCTGAGCGCCGGCGGCGCCTGCCTGCTGGAGCCCGTGTTCGATGCCGACGTCGTGCTCGGCGACATGGAGACCCACGGCGTGACCCACGTCATCGGCGGCGACGACATGCTGGGCCGGCTGATGGACGCGTGGCAGTCCACTGCCCCGGCCCGGCGCCCAGCGCTGAAGCGCCTGCGCCGCGGTGGGATCGCCGACTTCGCCGGGCGGCCAGTGGCCGTCGTGGCCTGGGCGCAGCGCGAGCTTGATGCCGCGCTGAGCGGCGTCTACGGCTCCTCGGAGCTGTTCTCGGTGACCTCGATCTGGCCGGCCGGCCTCGAGCTCGAAGAACGTTCGCGCCCCGGCGGGGTGGTTGTCTCAGACGACATCCGGGTGCGCGCGGTGGATCCCGAGTCCGGGCGGCCGTGCGCTTCGCAACAGACCGGCGAGCTTCAGTTCAAGGGCTACAACGTGGTCTCGGACTACCTGGGCGACGACGCGGCCACCCTGGGGGTGTTCACCGACGACGGCTGGTTTCGTTCCGGCGACCTCGGTTTCGTGCTCGAGGGCGACGGCTCGTTCGTCTACACGTGCCGGGCCGGCGACGCGCTGCGCCTGCGCGGGTTCCTCGTCGAGCCGGCCGAGATCGAGCAGTTCCTGTCATCGCACCCGGGCGTGGCGGCGGCCAAGGTCGTCGGTGTCTCCTCGACCGCGGGCGGCGATCTCGCCGTCGCCTACGTCCGCCTCAGCGACACCGCCCAGGTCTCAGATCAGGAGCTGCTGGACTTCTGCCGGCAGCGCCTGGCCCCGTTCAAGGTGCCCGCCTACCTGAACCTGGTCGACGAGTTCCCGGTCACCACCGGCACCAACGGCACCAAGATCCGGACTGCCGAGCTGCGGCGCTGGGCCCAGGAGCAGGTCGCAGCCGCGTCCGCCGGTGGGTGACACGGCCCCGGACCGGTGCGATGAGGTGTATCCGGACCGTGACGGAGTGTGCCGAGATCGCCACGGAAGGCGCGGTCA
>DASXJY010000031.1:0-2618 GCA_036497115.1 Solirubrobacteraceae bacterium | reverse complement strand
GTGTCCGACGAGGTCAACCTGGCGTGCATGGGTCGCTGCCAGGACCCGGTTGACGAACTGCGAAAGCTGCCGCGCCGAGGTCGCGATCGGCCCGGTGCCATCGATCCCCAGCCTATTGCTGCCTCGATAAGAGCCATAGTTCAGAGCGAACACGCAGTAGCCGTGATCGAACAGCAGCGGCGAAAGCGCCCGCCAACTATCGGACATGTTCGCGAAGGTTCCGTGGACCAAGACCACAGGCCGCGGATGCGCGCGAGTCGGCTGACAACCCCAATCGTTGGCACCCGGTGGACTGGCCGTCGGACTGACGTGCGCGTAGCCGACCAACCCGTTATAGAGGACCGGCAGCTGTCGAGCCACCGCCGGCCCCGCCGAGAGAACTAGCGCCAGGACCACCAGCGCGCTCACGACAACAGAACGTCGGATCACACTTCCACCTCCACGCAATTGAACGGATGCGGATGCCGGGCTTCCCCCGCAGACCAAGGCGCCCCATACCTGCGAGCGGAACCTACTACATCACCGAGACCCCCGCCCACTAGTTCGGCCAACCCACAGATGCGTCTAATCGAGCCAGCTTGCGCGCTTCGGCCCGCTACTCCTGGTCGTCCAAGGCGGCAGTCGTGCTGACCGCGCGGTCGCCTCGACGTAGGCCCCGACAAGCCCCTTTCGACCATGGGTGTGGGTTTGTGATCGCCTGGTAGAGCTTGACCGTCTGATCGAGCTTCTCCGGCGCCTCGGACCGAGCGGTCGATCGAACGCTTAATACCGCCGGACTGCGTCCTGGCCGGCGAGGTTGAAGGACACCGCTGAGGCCCGGCTCAGGTTCCCCGGTTTCCCGCCACCGCCCGCAGATGGCGGAACGGCTTGCCGTCCCGGAGTTCGCGGATCACGCCTTCGACCAGGCCGCCGTCGGGTAGGGCTCGCCCGTCGGTGACCGCATTGACGACTTCCCGCTTGCGCTGGATCAGTCGCGCCATCGTCTCGTCAATCGTCTCGGCGGCCAGCAGGTACCAGGCCGTGACCGCGTCGCGCTGTCCGATCCGGTGGCAGCGGTCCTCGGCCTGGTCGTGGATAGCCGGCGTCCATTCCAGCTCGAGGAAGGCGACGTTCGAGGCGCGCGTCAGCGTGATGCCCTGCGCCGCCACGCGGGTCGCGCAGACGATCAGCTGCGGGCCACCCTCTTGTTGGAAGGCGGCGATGGCCTGCTCGCGGGCGGCGATCGAATCCTCTCCGAGCAGATGCAGCGCGTGGGGAAACCGGCGCAGGACCGCGCGCTGGACCTCGACGTGCCGGGCGAACACGACAAGCGGCTCGCCGGAGTTGAGGAAGTCGTGGATCCAGGCGATCCCAGCCGCGAGCTTGCCCCGCGCGGCCAGACGTTGGAGCGTCGTCAGCTGAGCCAGGCGCTCGGCCCGCAGGGTTGCGGCGATCTTGGCATCAAGCGTGCTCAGATCCAGCGGCTGGCTGCGCAGCCACTCGATCACATCGTCCTCGGCCAGCCGGTACTCGGCCTCGTTGGTGAGGCTGACCGGGACCACGACCTGACGCTTGGCGGGCAGCTGCGGGATCACCTCGGACTTCAGCCGCCGCACGAAGCAGTGGCGGCGCAGGTGCCAGTGGAGCCGCTCCTCGTTGAGCTCGCCGTCGAACTGGCGACGGAAGCTCGCCCCCGAGCCGAACTCATGCATCCGCCCGATCACCCGGAGCTGGGCGATCAGCTCCTCGGCGTGGTTGAGCACCGGCGTTCCGGTGAGCGCGAGGCGCAGGCCATCGGGAGCGACCGCCTCGGCGAGCCTGCGGACCGCCTGCGTCCGCTTGGCGTGCGGGTTCTTGACGTAATGGGACTCGTCCGCAACCAGCGCCTTGACGCCCCGGCGGGCCAGGGTCTGGCGGTGGGCGTCGACGATCTCGTAGTTGAGCACGGTCAGCTCGGCCCGCTCCGCCATCACCCTCCGTCCCGAGACGATTGCGAGCGAGCGATGGGGTACCCAGCGAGCCGCCTCGCGGCCCCACGTCAGCTTCATCGAGGCCGGGCATACGACCACGGCGGGAAACGCATCGTCGGCCTCGAGGATGGCGAGCGCCTCGACGGTCTTGCCCAGCCCCTGTTCGTCAGACAGAAAGCAGCGGCGAGCCTCGAGCGCGTAACGAACGGCTGCCCACTGAAACGGCGCGAGCTCGCCGCCCAGACGTCCCGCGATCTCATCGATTGGATCTGCCTCCCGCGCCCGGGAGGCCGCAACTGCCTTGCGCGCCGCTCGGTTTTCGGCGACGAGCGCAGCAAGCTGGTCCCCCGCCGCCGGCGTGACCTCCACCTGATGCAGCGCGACGAACGCATCGAGCTGGTCGGCAATCCACGGGTCCACCTTCAACTCGTTTCGGACCGCTCCCGGCAGTCGCTCGAACGCGGCCGCCACATCGTGGTCCCACAGCACCTGAAGCGAGAACCGCTGGCCGGCGACGCCGCTACCGAATGTGAGCCGCGCCGGCGGTGGAGCCTCTCCGCGCTCGACGTACTCCAGGCAGCGGGCCGCCGCCACGCTGAGCCGGCCAGGCTCCATCTCGGCCAGCACCCCGGCCACCTGCGCGGTCATCGGCACCAGCGCACGGCCGTC
>DASXJY010000030.1:0-42465 GCA_036497115.1 Solirubrobacteraceae bacterium | reverse complement strand
TGCGTCTGCGCGTGACCGCAGTGCGCTGGCTGAAGCCGCACCTTCGCAGCACGGGGATCAGCCGATCGACCGAGATCAGGAGGACGCCGTGCTCGACCCGCTCGACGCCACGCGGGCGAACGAGGCAGACCACCGGCACGGCGCCGCGCCGACACCACCGCCGACGCCGGCGCGACAGCCACGCCGCCTGTTCCTGCACCCGGGCGAGATGGCGATCGTCGTACCTCCTCGTCTTGGTCTCGATGGCGAACGCAACTCGGGTGGGCGCGATCGCCAGGGAGTCGATGTCCCCCCGGCCTCGCCACGGCAGCGAGTGCCGGAGCCGCCACCCTTCCGCCTGAAGATGCTCGAGCACGCGCCGGACCTCATCCTCCGAGCGAGCACCCACGCGGCTGCGCCCGGCGAGCGATATCCAGTGGCGAGCGTAGAGGCCAGCCCCGAGAGCGAGGACGAGCAGGACTCCGGCGGCTGAGATCGCTCCCACCGCGATGGCGGCGAGCGCCAGTAGTCCGGTGCCGGCGCTCGCCATCGCCATCGCCGCGGCTCGCGACAGCCTGCGGTACTGCTGGCGTCGCGCGTAGTTCACGCTGTGAGCTTCCCGACGGCGGGGGCGCGTGGTCATCGCCGGAGCCCGATCGGACCTGATGCTGGGCATGTTCCCGATGGTCTCACCGGCCGTCGACGGCTCCGTCGGGCCTCTTGTTCCCGGACTGCGGCAGACGTCGAACTGCTGACTGCTCGGTACCGGGGGCGGCCCCCGCCGTCTTCGTACGAAGCGAATTGGCCACCAATTGGCCACCATAGAGGACCAGAACTGCGTCGTTTGCAGGCACTTCGTTAGTACCGCTACCGGGATTCGAACCCGGGTTTCCGCCGTGAGAGGGCGGCGTCCTAGTCCCCTAGACGATAGCGGCGGGATTAGCTGCTCCGGGCACACGAGAGGGGCGCGGGCCCGGAGAGATTGAGGTTAGCGTGGCGGACGCGATCACCGCCCGGCGCTGCCGCCAGGCCGAAAAGGGCGACCGGCCGGGCGCAGCGGCAGTTGCTAACTTCCAGGCCAGCCAGCGGCTGTGGTGAAACTGGTATACACGCGGCGTTCAGGTCGCCGTGCCCTCACGGGCGTGGAGGTTCGAATCCTCTCAGCCGCATCTTCTCGGGTCAGAGCCTCCACTCGGCCGAGGCCATCGCGCCGGCCCAGGCCGCCGCGGGCCAACAGCGAATCAAAGCCAGCCCCGCTCCTCGGCCAGCCGCACCGCCTCGGCGCGGTTGCGAGCGTCGAGCTTTTGCATCACCGAGGACAGGTGGTTGCGGACCGTGCCCGGCGACAGGAACAGGGCCTGGGCGATCTCCGCGACGGTGGAGCGGCGTCGCGACTCAGCCAGAACCTCGTGCTCGCGGGGGGTCAGAGGGCTCGCCCCCTGCGACAGCGCGGCGGCGGCCAGGCCGGGATCGACCACCCGCTCGCCGTCGACCGCCCGGCGGATCGCCGAGGCCAGCTCGCTGGCCGGCGCGTCCTTGAGCAGAAATCCGGCCGCGCCCCCCTCCATCGCCCGGCGCAGATATCCGGGGCGGCCGAACGTGGTCAGGATCAGGACGTGGACATCGGGCATCTGTTCGCGCAGCCGCTCGGCGGCCTCGAGCCCGCTGGCACCGGGCATCTCGATGTCGAGCAGCGCCACATCGGGCCGTTGCGAGGCGGCAGCGTCGAGCACCTCGTCGCCTCGGCCCACTTGGGCGACGACGGCGAGGTCGGGTTCGAGCTCCAGCAGACTGGCCAGCGCGCCCCGGACCATGCCCTGGTCCTCGGCGATCAAGATCCGGATCACCTGCCGCCCCCAGGCGTGTCGGACCCAGGCACGTCGGACCCAGGCACGTCGGGCCCGCACGAGCCAGACGCCCACGCGTCGGACCCACCCGCGCCACTCCCACTCGGGTCGCCCCCGGCCTGACCATCGACCGGCACCGACACCGCCAACCGGAAGCCCCCCGCCGGCCGGGCGCCCGCCTCCACCCACCCGCCAAGCCCCGTGGCCCGTTCCCGCAGGCCCGCCAGCCCGTGCCCGCCGTGCCCATTCACCCCGCTCCCATTCATCCCGCCGGCACTCACGCCGCTGCCGTCCCCCGCGCCCCCGCCATCGCCGTCATCCGCAACCTCGACCTCCGCCCCGCCCAGGCGCGACGTGACCGTGACCGTGCAATGGCTGGCGCCGCTGTGTCGGATCACGTTGGTGGCTCCTTCGCGCACCGCCCAGGCCAGAACGGCCTCCACCTGAGGATCGAATCGCACCTGCGCGAGCTCGACCTCGGCCTCGATCCCGGCTGCCGACAGGGCCATCCGGGCCCCGGCCAGCTCGCGGTCCAGGGTCGGCTGCCGGTAGCCGCTGACGGCATCGCGCACCTCACTCAACGCGTTGCGGGCGACCTGCTCCACGTCGCCCACTTCCCGGGCGGCGTCATCCGGACGGTCGGGGAGCAGACGCCCGGCCAGCTCGGCCTTGATGGCGATCACCGACAGCGTGTGGCCGAGCAGGTCGTGCAGGTCGCGGGCGAAGCGCTCGCGCTCGCGGGCCACCGCGTTACGGGCCAGCTCGGCGCGGGCCTCGGTCAGCTCCTGGTTTCGCGTTCGCAGGTCGCGCATCAGCACGAGCAGCAACCCGACTCCGACCGCGCTGGCGCCGTATCCGATCCCGTTGCCCCAGGAGGCGCCGGCCATCGCCCCGGTCACCACGGCCAGGACGGCGCACATGATCACGGCACCGAAGGCCAGCGATGACGGCGCGGCCAGGGCAGCGCAGGCCGAGCAGTAGGTGAACAGGAACACCCAGTCGCCGCGATCGGTCAGCGTAAGCGCGACCGTCAGACACACCATCACGGCGAACAGCACCGGGAGCAGCCGTCCGTCCTGGGGCCGGTTCCAGCTCACCACCAGCCAGCCGTAGGCGATCACGAACGCCACCGCGGCAGCGATCACCAGCGCGTGGCCGCCCGGGGACAACCCACCTTCACTGATGGCGACGACGACCGGGAAGAGGACGAACCCCAACCAGATCAGCGCCACGGCCGGCCGACCGGAGCCGCGGGGACGACCCCGCAGCCACCGGTCCTCGACCAGAAACTCCCGGAACCGCTTCACCGCCGCCTCACTCGGGCGGGCAACCACCGATCCGAGCCACGCCACGACCTTCACAAGCTCACGCCACCTCACCCTGCGGCTGACGGAGGAAGCGCAGCATCAGCACGATCCCCAGGACCGTCCAGATGGCCAGCGTCCGTAGATCGGTGGCCTTCAGGCCGGCCCCGCCATGGCGGGGGTCAAACACGGATTGCAGACCTTCGGCCAGCGCCTTGACCGGAAAGATGCTCGCGATCGTCTTCAGCCAGCTGGGCAGCGAATCGGCCGGGAACCAGATGCTCGAGATGAACGTCAGCGGCAGGATCAGGAGGTTGACCACCACCGGCGCCGCCTCCGCGTTGGGGATGAACCGGGCGATGCCGATGCCCAGCGCGGTGAAGGCCGCGGTCCCCAGCAGCAGCGTCACGACCAGCCCGGGGATTGCCGCGGCCCGGAAGTCAATCCCCCACACCCCGGCTCCCAGCCCCAGAACCACCACCGTCAACGCGAGCATGATCAAAACCGTCGAGCCGATGCGCGCGGCCACGTAGGCCCACGGCGGCAGCGGCGTTCCCTGCATCCGCTTGAGAATCCCCTCGTCGCGCAGGATCGCGGTGCTGATGGCCATGTTCACGAACGTGGTCGCGATCACGCCGTAGGCGAGGATGCCGGGAACGAAGAAATCGTCGTAGGGGATCCCGCCGCGGCTGGAGACGGTCTGGCCCTTGTCGAGGCTGGCGAAGATGACCAGGAACATGATCGGGAACACGAACGTGAAGATGCCGCGGCCCCGGTTGCGCCAGTAGGCGCGCTGCTCGTAGCGGATCTGCCACGCGACCAGGCCGAGGTCGCGCCGAAAACTCGATTGGGGAACCGCGCTCATACTGAAGCCTCCTCTGCTGCGGACTCGTGCTGTGGCGCTCCCGGGGCGGCCCCGGTGAGCTCCAGGTAAATGTCTTCCAGGCTGGGCTGGGTGACCGAGAAGTGACCTAGCTCCACCTCGCGCTCCACCGCCCATGTGGTCAGCACCTGGGTGGCGGGCACCGGCTCGTGGGTCATCACCAGCACGCGGTCGCCCTCGAGGCGGCGGCCCACCGAGGGCAGCTCGGGCACGTCGCCCAGCGACCAGCCCGCCGGCAGCGAGAACCTGATCTCGGCCGGGCGGACATCGCGGCCGCCGAGCTCGTCCGGCCGCCCCGAGGCGATGATTTCGCCCATCCGCACGACCGCTACGCGGTCGGCGAGCTGCTGGGCCTCGTCCATGAAGTGGGTGGTCAAGAACACGGTCTTGCCCAGGTCACACAGCGAGCGGATCGTCGACCAGGCCTGTCGCCGGGCCGCGGGGTCAAAGCCGGTCGTCGGCTCGTCGAGGAAGATCAGCGCCGGGTCGCCGACCAGGGCCAGGGCCAGGTCGAGCCGTCGCCGCTGACCGCCTGAGAGCGCGTGGGCCCTGGTGTCTCGCTTCTCGCTCAGCTCGACGAGGTCGATCACCTCGTCGACCGCCCGGTGGCGAACGTGATAGCGCCCGTACATCTCCACCAGCTCGGCGACTGTCAGG
This sequence comes from Solirubrobacteraceae bacterium, assembly GCA_036497115.1. Classification (GTDB taxonomy): domain Bacteria; phylum Actinomycetota; class Thermoleophilia; order Solirubrobacterales; family Solirubrobacteraceae; genus Palsa-465. The sequence goes on along the minus strand of DASXJY010000030.1, from coordinate 37,795 downwards.
TCGCGCTGGACGCCGCACTGCTGCAAGACGATCCCCACCTGCTCGCGCAGCTGGCGCGATCCGCTCGCCGGATCGATCCCCAGTACCCGCGCGTCGCCGCTGGTCCGGGTGCGGTAGCCCTCGAGGATCTCGACGATCGTCGTCTTGCCGGCGCCATTAGGGCCCAGCAGGCAGAAGACCTCTCCGCGGGCGACGTCGAAGCTGACCCCGCGGACGGCCTCCGTGTCGCCGTAGGACTTGTGGAGATCGCGGACCGCGATCGCCGGTTCGGAATTGGCTTGGGTTGAAATCATGGCAAGCAGCGTAAGCTCGGACGGGCCTCGGCGTAAGTGGTGAGCGGCCGAAATCGGCCATGACATCTGTCATGCGCTCCATCGCTCCAGGACCTCCGTCTCGCGCTCGTAGCCCAGCACCCCCAGGCCGGCCGCGGCGAGCTTGAACCGCGCCCCGGCGGCGACCTCCATGGCCAGCCACCGGGCGGTCAGCACCCGCAGCACGTGACCGTGCGCGAAAGCGGCGGCATCGCCGTCGGCTTGCCGCAGCCGCGACAGCGCCCGGTCCACTCGGGCGCCGATCTGCGACGGCGATTCGCCGGCCGGACACCCGTCGCGCCACAGGTTCCATTCGGGATCGCGCTCGCGGATCTGCGGGGTGGTCAGCCCCTCGTAGTCCCCGTAATCCCACTCGTGCAGGTCGTCGCAGAGCTCGGCCTGCGCTCGCAGCCCAGCCAATTCGCAGGTCTCGACCGCGCGTCGCAGCGGACTGGTCAGCACGAGCGCGAACTGCTGTCCGGCCAGCCTCTCCCCGAGGGCCTCGGCCTGGCGCCGACCGTGATCGGTCAGCGGCAGATCGGTGCGACTGGTGTGCTGACCGGACGCGCTCCACTCGGTCTCACCGTGGCGAACGATGTAGATGTGGTCGGCCACAGTCTCAGCCGGCGAGGTTGGTCGAGGCCTGTCTGGAATCGTCCGCCGCCGAGTCCTCCACCTCGTGGGCGGCCAGCAGCGCTGCCCCCAGGACCCCGGCCCGGACGCCGTGGCGGGCCAGCCTGATCGTCGTGCGCCGACCCAGTCCCGGCACCAGATAACCGGTGGCCACGCGGCGGACCGGGTCGAGCAGGAGGTCGCCGGCGCGGGCCGCTCCGCCTCCGATCACCACCTCTTCGGGGTCAAAGGTATTTATCGCGTTGGCGACCCCGATGCCGAGGCGCTCGGCCCACCGCTCCACCAGCGCCGAGGCGTCGGGATCTCCTTCGTGGGCGGCAGTCACGGCCTCGGCGCCCAGGACCTCCTGGCCCTTGGCGCGCATCTGGGCCAGCCCGGACGCGGGCCGCGTCTCGATGCACTCCTCGACCATCGCGTCCAGAGCCCGTCCGGCGGCCAGTCGCTCCAGGCTGCCGTGCTGGGGAAACCTCCCCGGCGGCGGCGGCGAACCTGACAGGTCAAGGCCGATCAGGGTGTGGCCGAGCTCGCCAGCGCCTCCGGTGGCGCCGCGGTAGATCCGACCGCCGAGCACGAGACCGCCGCCGACGCCGGTGCCGACGGTGATCATCACCAGGTCCCGGGCGACCAACCGCATCTGATCGTCGTAGGCCTCGGCCAGAGCAGCCACGGTGGCATCGTTGTCAACGAACACCGGCACGCCGAGGCGCTCACTGAGCACTTCTCGCAGCGGGACATCGGTCAGCGGGAGGTTGACCGTGGAAACGATCCGACCGGTGTCGAAGTCGACCACCGAGGGCACCCCGACCCCGACCCCGGCCAGGTCCTGGCTGCGACATGACTGCACCGTCTCGGTCAGCTGGTCGATCAGGGCGTCGACGCTGCTGTGGTCGGTCGGCTTGACGGCCGAGTCGGTTAGCTGACGCTCGCGCAGCTGGGCCACGGCGATCTTGGTGCCACCGAGGTCGACGCCGATGACCTCGCTCAACGGGACTCCCCAAGGTCAAGACCCGAGGCGGCGGCAGGGTCAAGCAGGACCGTGACCAGCCTGGCATTGGCAGCCAGCAGCGAAGACGGAACCATCGGGTCGGGATCGGATGCGGGTCCAAACGCCTCGGCCACGGCGTCGGCCTTGGACTCGCCGGCGACCAGGACCACGATCTGCTGGCTGGCGCCAAGGGCCGGAAGGGTGAGAGAGATCCGCGGCACGAACGGCTCAAGACCGGCCTGCGGCACGCCGACGACCAGACGCCGGCGTTCCTGGAGCGTCGCCTGGCCCGGAAACAGCGAGGCCGTGTGGCCGTCAGGACCGATGCCCAGCAGCACGAGGTCGAACTGCGGCGGACCGGCAGCGCGCAGCTCGCGCTCGTAGTCCTCGGCCCCCGGCTCGGGCCCCAGCTCGCCCCTCATACGGACCACGGCTGGCTGGGTCACCGGGGCCAGCGGATCGAGCAGCGACTCCTTGATCATCTTGAAGTTCGAGCGGTCATCGGAGGGGTCGACGCAGCGCTCATCGCCGATCCAGAACCTCGTCCGGCTCAGGTCCATGCCGGCCGCCTGTACGGCCTGGACGAACTCGACATACGCGGCCTTGGGCGTCGAGCCGCCAGCGAGCACGATCTCGCCCCCGCCGATCGCGGCGCTGACCATCATCGCCGAGCAGGCCCGGGCCGGATGTTCCACGACTTCGAGGACCACGCTCACACCGGACAGAGCTCCCTGGCGGCGCTGAGCGCCGGCCCGTACGTGGGATCGCGCAGCAGAGCCTGCCGGATCCCTTCGCCGAGGATGCCCCCTTCGCCGCGTGAGGCGCCGACGATCTTCCAGTCTCGCGAGCCGCCGTCGAGTAGCTCCTCGTGAGCGTCGAGGCCGCCGACACCACGCTGCAGCGACAGCGAGGTGCCGCGGCTGCAGCTGACCGTCACCCCAGCCAGCCCCGGCGCCTCCTGGACCGCAGTCCGCAGCCGGACCGCGATCTCGTCGTCGTCACGCTGTACGGCCCCGGTCAGATCGCCGCGACCTTCGACGGCCAGTGGTCCCCGGCTCCACTGCAGCCGCGACGCAAGCCAGCCGGTCAGCAGCAGCCCACTCGCCGCCGAGCCGCCCTGGTGGCGCACCTCGAGCTCGCTGACATGGCGAAGGGCAGCCAGCCGCTGGGGCAGCTCGAAGCTGGCGGCAAGGCGCTCGCGCCACGGCGTGGTGCGAAGCCAGGCCAGATCGACCACGTAGCCGTGATCGGAAAGGCTCCTGGCGTGCTCGAACGCCTCGACCGGGTCACGGGGGTCATCGGAGTCGATCAGCATCACGTCGATCAGAGGCAGCAGGACATCGACTGCCTCATCGTGTCCGTGCGGAGACCAGGCGATGGTCGGCATCTCGGTGACCAGGATCGGATCCACGATCGTCTGCAGCCCGACCACGTGCTCGGGACCGAGATCGATCTCGACCTGCTCGCGCATCACCCCGATCGTGCCGCTGTCTGGCTCCTCGTAGGTGACGGTGGCGACAGCGTCGAGCGTCTTGCGGCCCTCCTCGATCGCGCACAGCACGGTGCGCGACGCGTGGTAGCGACCGGCACGCTCCAGGCGGTTGGCGATCTCCCCCTTCCACTGGCGGTCGACGATCACCACCATGTTGAGCACGCGCGCGGGCGCGAGCTCTTCGTTGGCGGCGTGGCGCCGGCGCAGCAGGCCGCGCATCGCCGCCTCGATCGCGTCGGGAGTGGTGTCGTGCTCGGCCCAGATGTCCTCGCTCACAGCCGCCGCCACATCCTGGCGTCGTCCTGGATCAGCTCGGCGGCGGCGTCGGGACCGGACGAGCCTGCCGCGTACTGCGGAATCTCAGACGAGGTGTCGGTGTCCCACGCCTCGAGGATCGGATCGATGATGCCCCACAACGCCTCGATCTCGTCGTTGCGGGTGAACAGCGTGGCGTCACCGCGCATGGCGTCGAGAATCAGGCGCTCGTAGGCCTCGGGCGACTCCGACAAAAATGCTGTTCCGTAGCGGAATTCCATGTTGACCGGCCGGATGCGCATCCGTGAGCCGGGAATCTTGGCGCCGATCGAGACAGAGACGCCCTCGTCGGGTTGCAGCGTGAACACGATCTGATTGGCCTGAATGCCGACCGAGCCCGAGCTCTGCAGCGCGATGTGAGGAACCGGCCGGAGGATCACCGCGATCTCGGTCAGCTTGCGGGCTAGCCGCTTGCCGGTCCGCAGATAGAAGGGAACCCCCGCCCAGCGCCAGTTGGACACGTGGAGCTTCAGGGCGGCGTAGGTGGGGGTCCGCGAGTCCGCGGCCACCCCCTCTTCCTCACGGTAGCCGGGCACCGGCTCGCCGCCCACCACTCCGGGGCCGTACTGCGCGCGGACGGCCATCGAGGAGACCTCCGACACGTCGGGGGGAACGATCGCCTCCAGCACCTTGAGCTTCTCGTCGCGCAACCGGTCGGCGTCAAACGCCGTCGGAGGCTCCATCGCCAGCAGCGCCAGCAGCTGCAGCATGTGGTTCTGGACCAGGTCACGCAATGCGCCGGCGTGCTCGTAGTAGCCGGCCCGGCCTTCGATGCCGATGTCCTCGGCCGCTGTGATCTGCACGTGATCGATGTAGTTGCGATTCCAGACCGGCTCGAACAGGGCGTTGGCGAACCGCATCGCCATCAGGTTCTGCACCGTCTCCTTGCCGAGGTAGTGATCGATCCGGAAGATCTGCGGCTCTTCGAAGACCTCCAGCAGCTGGGCGTTGAGCGCGCGCGCCGAGGCCAGGTCGTAGCCGAACGGTTTCTCGATCACGACTCGGACCTGGGCGTCGTCGGCCTGGTTGAGACCGGCCGCCCCCAGCTTCTGGGCGATCAGCGGAAAGAACTCGGGCGCCGTCGACAGATAGAAGACGCGGTCGAGCGGGTGGCCGGCGCGATCGTCGAACTCGGCCAGCGCCTGCGCCAACTCGGCGTAGATCCGATCTTCATCGAACGAGCCCTGGACGTAACGGATGTCGCTGAGCAGCCCGTCGAGCACCCCCTTCTCCGGACGGCGGCGGCAGAAGCGCTCGATCGAGGCGACGGTGGCCTCCCGGAAGTCTGCGCGGGCCTGGTCGCGGCGCCCCACTCCGATAAGGTCAAACCGCTCCGGCAGGGCCCCCTCGTGCGCGAGGTTGTAGAGCGCCGGGAGCAGCTTGCGGTGAGCCAGGTCGCCGGTGGCGCCGAAGATGACGAGCGACGTGGGGTGAACCGGCTGGCGCTCCAGGCCCTCGGTGAGCGGGTTTGCCAGTTCCAGCGGGCTCGGAGGCGTCGCCGTGCTCATGACTGCCCGGCGGCGCTCATGACTCCTCGGCGGCGCTCATGACTCCTCGGCCGCGCTCATGACTCCTCGGCGGCGCTCATGACCCGTCAGTGGCAATCCCGGTCAGCACGCCCTGCCGGCGCTCCTCGATCCCCCGCACCAGCTTGTCCATCGCTTCCTCGAACAGCTCGATTCCGTCGGCCAGAAGCTGTTCGGTGACCTGACCGAGATCGATGCCGGCGTCGGCGAGCGCGGTGAGGTCGTCGTCAGGGTTGTGCTGGGCGGTCGGGCCGCTGATGCGGCCATGGTCGGCAAACGCCTGAAGCGTCTCAAGCGGCATCGTGCTGACGGTGTGGGCGCCGATCAGCTCGTCGACGTACATGGTGTCCGGATAGCGCGGGTTCTTGACCCCGGTGGACGCCCACAGCGGACGCTGGACATGCGCCCCGGCGTGGTGAAGCGCTTCCCAGCGCGGGCCCGAGAAGATCCCTTCGAAGATGCGGTAGGCGTGGCGAGCGTTGGCGATCGCGGCCTTGCCGAAGAGGTCTTCGCGCCCCAGTTGCTCGAGCTGCTTGTCGACAACGGTGTCGACTCGCGATACGAAGAAGCTCGCCACCGACGAGACCCGCAGCGATTTTCCCTCGGCGAGCCGGCGCTCGAGGCCGCTCAGGTACGCGTCTGCGACCCGTTCGTAGGCCTCGACCGAGAACAGCAGCGTGATGTTGATGTTGATCCCCTCGTAGATCGCCTGCTCGATCGCGCCCACCCCTTCGGCGGTGCCGGGGATCTTGATCATCACGTTGGGGCGCGAGAGCCGCTGCCAGAAGTCCCTCGCCGCCTCGATCGAGCGCTGCTGGTCGTGGGCGATGTCCGGGGCAACCTCCAGCGAGACGAAGCCGTCGTTGCCGTTCTCGGCCTCCCACACCGGCCGCAGTACGTCGGCGGCAAGCTGGACGTCCTTGATCGCCAGGCGCTCGTAGATAGCCTGCGCATCGAGATCACCGGCGATCTCGTGCAGCTCCTCGTCGTAGTCGTCTGAGCCGAGGATCGCCTTCTCGAAGATGGAGGGATTGGCGGTGACGCCCCTGAGCGAGTCCTCGGCGGCAAGCCTGGCCAGCTCTCCCCCGGTGATCAGCGATCGCCGCAACAGATCGAGCCAAGGGCTGGTGCCCGCCTCGGTGAGTGAGCGCAGGTTCGGGTTGACGTTCGTGGCCTCGGGGCTGCTCATCTCTTCAGGCCTCCTTGAGTCGCTTACAGGCGCATTTCCAGCATAGTCGGATGGCCGAGAGGGGAGATGGCATTTCCGTAACCAGTCCCCCGCCGGCGGTCACCCAAACAGGACTCCGTAACGCTGGTACTCCTGCGACGGGACACGGCGGACCTCGGCCACGGCCTCCGACAGTGACACCAGCGCGATCTCGTTGCCATGCAGAGCGGTCATCATCCCCCAGCCGCCGTCGTGGACCGCATCGATCGCGGCCAGCCCCAAGCGGGTGGCCAGGACGCGGTCAAACGCGGTCGGGGTGCCGCCACGCTGGACGTGGCCGAGGACGGTGGCCCGGGTTTCAAAGCCCGTCCTCTGTTCTATCTCGCGCTCCAGCTGGTGACCGATCCCGCCGAGTCGGGGATGGCCGAACTCGTCCAGCTCGCCGGTGGAGACGCTCATTGTCCCCTCCTTGGGCGTCGCCCCCTCGGCCACGACCACGATCGAGAAGTAGCGACCGCGATGGTGGCGGCGGTCGATCAGGCGGCAAACCTCTCCGATATCGAACGGGATCTCGGGGATCAGGATCACGTCGGCACCGCCGGCGAGCCCCGAGTGCAGAGCGATCCAGCCGGCGTTTCGTCCCATCACTTCCACCACCAGGATGCGGTGGTGGCTTTCGGCGGTCGTGTGCAGACGGTCGATTGCCTCGGTGGCCACTTGCAGCGCGGTGTCGAACCCGAAGGTCACATCGGTGGCTCCGAGATCGTTGTCGATCGTCTTGGGAACCCCGATCACCTTGACACCGGCCTCGACGAGGCGGCTGGCCGCGCCCAGCGTGTCCTCACCGCCAATCGCGATCAGCCCGTCCAGACGGTGGTGCTCCAAACTCCGGGCGACCACTCCTACGCCGTCCTCACGCCCCAGAGGGTTGGTCCGCGAGCTGCCCAGAATTGTTCCGCCACGGGGCAGGATCCCGCGCGTGGACTCGATTGTGAGCTCCTCGTGAACGTCGTCCAGCACCCCGCGCCACCCGTCGCGGAACCCCACCAGCTCATCGCCGTAGGCGTCGATCCCCTTGCGAACCACGGCCCGAATGACCGCGTTGAGCCCGGGACAGTCCCCGCCGCCGGTGAGCACTCCAATCCGCACGGTTGCAGATCCTACGCAGACTGCGCGGTGATCCATCGGCCCGTTTGCGGGGTAGGGTTGCCGAGATGGCAAACCGGCGCCGAGGTCGAGTCCCTGCGGGCGCTCTAACCGTCTCGGCCGTCGCCGCCGGCGCGGCCGGCCTGGCGCTCGAGCGTCGCCATCTGCGCCGGCTGGCTCGCGACGATGACTATGCGCGACTCAGCACGAAGCTGGACGGTCGGGCGCTTACCGCGCGCTCGGTCGACGGCACCGAGCTGCACGCCCAGGAGTTCGGTCCGCCCGGCGGCGACACCGTGGTGCTCGCTCATGGCTGGACCGAACAGCTGGGCTTCTGGCGCCCGGTGATCGAACGGCTCGCCGAGCGCGGGCTGCGCGCGGTGGCCTATGACCTGCGTGGTCATGGTCGCAGCGATCCGGCCGTTGATCACGACTACTCGCTGGAACGCTTCGGCGAGGACCTCGAGACGGTCCTAGGCGCCCGGCAGCGGGCCACCGTGGTCGGCCACTCCCTGGGAGCGATGTCGATCGCCGCCTGGGCCGAGCACCACGAGGTCGGCGCGCGAGCCAAGGCGGCGGTGCTGGTCAACACCGGCCTCGGCGACCTGATCAGCGGCCATCTGCTGTTCGGCCAGCTGGCCAAGTGGCTCAAGCATCCGGCGGCGAGCCGGGTCGTACTCGGCTCGCGGGCCCGGATGCCGGGCGTCTCGTCTCCGCTGCAGCAGGCGGCGATCCGCTACATGGCGTTCGGTCCCACCGCCACCGCCGGTCAGGTGGCGTTCTACGAGCGGATGCTGATGGACTGCTCGCCGGACGCCCGCGCCGCCACCGGGGTGGCGCTGTCGGACATGAACCTCCACGAGGCCGTCTCCAAGCTCACCGTCCCCACGCTGGTGGTGGCCGGTGACCGCGATCGCCTCACTCCGCCCGCGCACGCTCGCCGGATCGCCGAGACCCTCCCTCACCTCCAGGCGCTGATCGAGCTGCCCGACACCGGCCACATGTCACCGCTGGAGCGCCCCCAGGAGCTGACCACCGCGCTGCTTCAGCTGATCGACGAGGTCTCACCGCAGCGCGCCTGGCGGCTACCCTCCCCGGTTCGGAGCGGCGGCGAGGGGTTCTAGGGCAGCGTGCACATCGATCCATACATCGTTCTCGGCAGTGCGATCATCGGCCTGCTCGTGGGCATGACCGGCGCCGGGGGCGGCGCGCTGATGACCCCGATGCTGATCCTCCTGTTCGGGATCACTCCGTCGACGGCGATCTCCAGCGATCTCGTCGCCGCTGTGGTGATGCGGCCGATCGGCGCGGTTGTCCATATGCGGGCCGGGACCGTGAACCTGAAGCTGGTGCGCTGGATGGTGCTGGGGTCGGTTCCCGCCGCCTTCCTGGGGGCATACCTGCTGCACCGGATCGGCGACGCCAAATCGGCTGAGAACAACATCGAGGTGTTCCTCGGAATTGCCCTGCTGGTGGGGGCCGGCGCGATGGTGCTTCGGTTCGTGCTGGACCGCCGCAGCGGTCACGCCCGCACCGCGTTCGTCACCGAAGTCCACCCCCGCCCCCTGCTGACGCTGGCCGTCGGCATCGTCGGCGGACTGATCGTCGGGCTGACCTCGGTGGGATCGGGCTCGCTGATGATCGTCGGGCTGCTGTTCATCTACCCCCGGCTGGGGGCCAATCAGCTGGTCGGCACCGACCTCACCCAGGCCGTACCGCTGACCGTGGCGGCGGCCCTGGGGGCGCTGGCCTTTGGCCATGTCGAGGTATCGGTCACCGGCTCGCTGATCCTCGGCAGCGTCCCGGCCGTGCTGGTCGGCAGCCTGCTCTCCTCGAGCGTCCCGGACCGCTACGTGCGGCCGGTGATCGCATTTGTGATCTTCGCCTCCGGCCTGAAGTACGTCGGCGTGGGGACCACCGCGCTGGGCTGGATCCTGTGCGCGACCCTGCTGGGCGCCGCGAGCGGATGGCTGGCGATGCGCCGGCCGTGGGCGGTTTCACCCGCGCCGGCTGTCGAAGAGCCCGCGCCGGATCAGTTCGCATCCGGCGAGCGCCGGCTGGTCCATGAGCAGCCGCGTTGACGTCCCGGTGACGGGCGGCGAGCTCGCCACCTACCGACTTGACCCTGACAACGCCGGCGCACCGGCTGTGCTGGCCATCCACGGGCTTACCTCGAGCAGCCGGAGCTGGCTGGCCGCGGCCCGGGCCCTCGGCGGACGGGCCCGCGTGGTGGCTCCGGACCTGCGCGGCCGCGGTGCCAGCAACGAGCTGCCCGAGCCGTTCGGGATCGACGCCCACGTCCGCGACCTGCTGGCCGTGCTCGACCACCTCGAGCTCGAGCGGGTGGTGGTGGCCGGCCATTCCCTGGGCGCCTACATCGCCGCCCGCCTCGCCATGCAGCACCCTGAGCGGGTGGATCACCTGGTCCTCGTCGACGGCGGTCTCAAGATCCCCGACAGCGAAGGCGTCGATCCGGAGCGGTTTCTGGAGCGCTTCCTGGGACCGTCATACGAGCGCCTGGAGATGACCTTCGAGAGTCCGGCTGCGTACCGCGCCTGGTGGGACGAGCATCCGGCCTTCGCCGGCTCGGACATCGACTCCCGTGATCTGGACGAGTACGCCCGGCACGACCTCGTGGGCTCGCCGCCGAGCCTGCGTCCCGCCGTCAATCCCAAGGTCATCGCCGGTGATGGCCGTGATCTCTTCGAGCCCCGCGATGCCCTGACGCTTTCGGTCCCCGCCGTGCTGCTCTGCGCACCCCGGGGAATGGTCGACGATCCCCACCCGATGCAGCCGCTGGCCCTGGTGCGCGAATGGGCGCAGGCCGATGCCGCACGCCGGCGCGCGGTGGCGGTCCCCGACGTGAACCACTTCACGATCGTGCTCGGTCGCGCCGGCGCTGAAGCGGTGGCCGGCGAGATCGCTAGAGCTCTAGCGACCTGAGCGCCGGCAGCAGCTCGCGCTGCGCCCAGGCGACGAACTGCTCCTGCTGGTCGGCGCCGATCTGCACCAGCGCGATCTCGTCGTAGCCGGCCTCGATGTAGGGCTTGATCTTCTCCACGTGCTCCTCGACATCGGGACCGCAGCCCAGAGCCTCGGCAACGTCGTCGGGGGTCACGAATTGGGTAGCGGAGTCAAATCCCTCCGGGTTGGGCAGGTCGGCGTTCACCCTCCAACCCAGCCCGAACCAGCGAAACTGCTCATGGGCGCGGGCGACCGCCGCATCGCGATCGGTGTCGTAGGCGAGCGGGACCTGACCCACCCGCGGCTTGCCGGCTCCGCCGGCGGCGTCGAACATCTCTCCGAGCTCAGGCTTGGGCTCGACCCCGACCATCAGGTCGGCCTTGCGGCCGGCCAGGCGGCATGAACTCTCACCTGAGACGGCGATGCCGATCGGGACCCGCTGCTCAGGCAGGTCCCAGAGCTTTGCCTGCTCGACGTCGAAGTGGCGGCCGCGGTAGTTGAGCCGGCCATCGCCATCGCCGTTGCCGTTGCCGTCTCGGTCGAACAGCTCGGCGATGATGTCGACCGCCTCGCTGAGCATCTCGTGACGGACACCGACCGCCGGCCACCGTACGCCGACCACGTGTTCGTTTAGGTTCTCCCCCGCGCCCAGGCCCAGCCGGAACCGGTTCTGGGACAGGATCTGGATCGTGGCCGCCTTCTGGGCGACCACGGCGGGGTGATAGCGCAGGATCGGGCAGGTCACGTAGGTCATCAGGCCGATCCGCTCGGTGGCCTGGGCGGCGGCGCCGAGGATCGCCCAGGCGTACCCCGAATGGCCCTGCTCGGATAGCCACGGCTGGTAGTGGTCGCTGATGACCGAGAAGTCAAATCCCGCCGCCTCGGCCGCCTGCACGTCGCGCACCAGCTGATCGGGTGGCGACTGCTCGCACATCATCGTGTAGCCAAATTTGGTCATTGCTGCCAGCTACCCCGGGCCTCGGCCGGTACTCAGAGCGTCCCCCGGCGTCCTAGCTCTGTGGCTCAGCCGGCGCGGTAGTGTCCCGGCGACGATGAGCGAGTCAGCGCCGGCCGACGATCCGCAGACGTTCGTCTGCGTCGTCGAGATCCCCAAGGGCACCCGCAACAAGTACGAGTACGACGAGGAGCTGGGCGGGATCAAGTTCGACCGGCTGCTGTGGAGCGCCGCCACCTACCCCACCGACTACGGCTACCTGCGTGACACCCTCGCCCTGGACGGCGATGAGCTCGACGTGCTGGTCTGCTTGACCGAGCCCACCTTCCCGGGCTGCCTGATCGAGGTAAAGCCGATCGGCATGTTCGTGATGAGCGACGAGAAGGGCCCCGACGAGAAGATCCTCTGCGTACCGGTGCACGACCCATACTGGAACCACTACGACGAGGTTCAGCAGCTGCCACAGCTCCTGCTCCAGGAGATCGACCAGTTCTTCTCGATCTATAAGGAGCTCGAGCCCAACAAGACGGTCGAGATCTCCGGCTGGCGCCCGCGCCGCGATGCGTTGCGCGAGATCGCCGAATGCCGGCAGCGCTTCAGCGAGCAGTCCCAGGTCTGAGACCGGCCGAGATACGGCGACCGCCCGCTGTCGCTCTCCCGCCCGCCCGGTCCGTGTCAGCCGAGTGGGGTCTCCCCCAGCCGCTCTCCGAGCTCGGCCACCGACTCGAACACGTCGGCGGCCCCGGCATCGCGCAGCTCCTGCACCGAGAATCCGCCGGTCACCACGGCCAGGGTCTTGACGTCGGCGCCCAGCGCCGCCTTGACGTCCCACGGGGTGTCTCCAATCATCAGGGCCGGCCCGTCGGCATCCTCGACCACCTTCAGGGCCGCCTGGACCAGATCCGGCTGGGGCTTGGTGGCCTCGACGTCGGCCGAGGTCGTCCAGCCGTCGGCGATCTCCCGCGCGTCCAGCAGGTCGAGGTAGTGGTCGACCTCATCCTGCTTGGCCGAGCTGGCCAGGACCACGGCGTGGCCTCGGTCCTTGAGCGAGGTGATCAGCTCGCGTGATCCCTTCATCGTCTGGACCTCGCCGATCAGGCCGCTGTACTCCTCCTTTTCGGCATCCCTGATCTCGTCGCCGTGCTCGTTCTCCATCTCCTCGCCGCACACCGCCTTGACCACTTGGTCGCCACCCATTCCGATGTGGGTGTGGATGCGCCACAACGGCAGCGTCACCCGGTAGCGGCGGAAGGCGCGAAACCAGGCCAGCGTGTGGTGGTAGTTGGTGTCGACGAGGGTGCCGTCGATGTCGAGGATCGCGATCGCCATTGGTTTGGCTCAGGCTACCCCGCAGATCGCCAGGGCCTAACAATGTCGCCGATTGGGGTCTCGGACGCCGCCGCGGGTAGAAGGCGACGGTGAGACGGCTGGCCCTCACCTTCGACGACGGGCCCGATCAGACGTGGACGCCTCGCCTCCTGGATCTGCTCGCCGCCGCCGGGGCCACGGCCACGTTCTTTCCGATCGCGCCGCGGGCGCAGGCGCTACCAGGCCTGATCGAGCGGATGCTCGCCGAGGGCCACACCGTGGGCCTCCACTGTGACGAGCACGTGCGCCACGATGCTCGCGCGGTCCAGTGGGGACGGGCCGACACCGATCGGGCGCTGCGGCGGCTTCGCGGCCTCGGTGCCCGCCCCAGCCTGTGGCGAACGCCCTGGGGAGTGACTGCCGACTGGACCGCGGTGGTGGCCGCCGAGCACGGCCTGCGACTCGTAGGCTGGACGGTTGACACCCACGACTGGCGTGGCGACAGCGCGGCCTCGATGTTCGCGGCCACGCGCGACGCGCTGACCGCGGACGCCATCGTGCTGGCCCACGACGGGATCGGTCCGGGCGCCCGGCGGGCCGATGCCGGGCAGACGATTGCCTACGCCGCGCTGGCGATCGAGCATGCGCGGGCGAGCGGTCTGGCGCCGAGGTCGCTCTCCTGAGCAAGCCAGGATCCGAGATCGCTCTAAATTTGACCTCCGTGCTCCAACAGACCGAATTGCACCTCGAAGGTGCCCTGGAGAAGATCGCCGCCGGCGCCGCCAGCCGGGACGCCGATCCGCTGCCTCGGTTCCCCGAGGAGGCCTTCGCAGCCCTGGAGCGGGCCGGGGCGACCAGCTTCAACGCGCTCGCCGGCGCCGAGCGGCCGCCGGCGGCGACCGAGCTTGACCTGGTGCGCCGCGTGGCCCGGGCCGACGGTTCGCTGGGCCGCATCTTCGACGGTCACCTGAACGCTGTGGAGCGGATCGCCGTTCAGGCTCCTGATTCGGTCGGCGCCGATGAGCTGGGCGCGTTTGGCGCCGGCGAGCTGCGTGGCGGGGTCTGGGGCGGTGACCCGGGGCCCGGCGAAGGCGACCCCGCCACCGTCGTGGGCGGTCGGTCCCTGCGTGGCGTGAAGACATTCTGCTCCGGAGCCGGCGGACTTCACCGGGCGCTGGTGCTGGCGCGCGACGAACGCGGCGGGCCGCCGCTCTCGGTATGGATTGACCTCACCGATGAGCGCTCGATCGAGGTCGACGAGAGCTGGTATCGCGCTCACGGGCTGCGCGCCTCGGTATCGCACCGGGTCGTGTTTCACGATGCCCCGATCCTGGCCCAGCTCGGGCCGCCGGGCGCAATCGCCGCCCAGCCGTGGTTTGCCCGGGACGCCCTGCGGACCGCCGCCTCCTGGGTAGGCATGGCCGACACCGCCGTCGAGGCCGCGCTGGTCGAGCTCGCCAGCCGGCCCGTCCGGAGCGACGTCGAGTCCCTCGCCGCCGGGCGGCTCCTGACCGCTCAGCGGACCCTGGAGGCGTGGATGACGGTTGCCGCCCCGGCGATGGACGGACAGACCGAGGATCTGGCCGCCATCGCCCTGCACGGGCGGGCCGCGATCTACGACACGTGTCGGACGCTGCTCGACGAGGCCGCCCGGGCCTGCGGCTCCAAGCCGTTCGCGCGCGCCGCGCCGCTTGACCGGGCCCGCCGCGACCTCGAGCTGTTCCTGCTCCAGCACCGCCTCGACCCGCTGCTGGCCCGATCTGGCCAAGCCGTCCTTGACCGCCTGGCGCAGTGAGGATGCGATCCCCGATGTCCCCGATGTCCCCAGCCGACTTCGAGGCGCTCTATCGCGCTGACCCAGACCCCTGGGGCTACACCAGCAGCGCCTACGAGCGCGACAAGTACGCCGCCACGCTCGACGCCTGCGGTCCCGGGCCGTTTCACAGCGGGCTCGAGCTGGGGGGCTCGATCGGCGTGTTCAGCGCCCTGCTCGCACCCCGCTGCGACACGCTGACCACGATCGATGCCGCTCCCAGCGCCGTGGCGGCGGCACGTCGCCGCCTGGCCGGTGCGGTCGCCGTCACCACCCTGGTGGGGACGATCCCCGCGGCGATCCCGCGGCGCCGCTACGACCTCGTGGTGGCCTCGGAGATCCTCTACTACCTGTCGCCTCAGGCGCTATCTGACACACTCCCGCTGCTCAGCGAGCTGATGGAACCCGGAGCGCGCCTGGTGGCGGTGCACTGGCGTCCCAGTGGCCCGGACCGGCCCCTCACCGCCGCCGAGGTCCACGAGGCGCTGCGCTCACAGCCCTGGCTGCAGATCATGCATTCGCCGAACACTGACGACTACCGGCTCGACGTCCTGGAGCGCCGGTGAGCGACGAGTTCGAGCTGCTGATCATCGGCGGCGGCCCGGCCGGGCTCTCCGCCGCCCGTGCCTATCGAGACGCTGAGGGTCAGGGTGCGCTGGCGATCGTCACCGACGAACAGCGGATGCCCTACAACCGCCCGCCGCTGACCAAGGAGCTGCTGCGGGGCGAGATGTCAGAGGCCGAGCTGCCGATCGAGGACGAGACCTGGCTGGCCGAGCAGCGCGTCAGCCTGGTGTCGGGCCGAGCGGTGTCACTGGATCCGGGTCGGCACGCGGCGACATTGTCCGGCGGGCGCTCCCTGACCTACACGAGCTGTGTCCTGGCCACCGGCGCCGAGCCGGTCCGGTTGCCGGTGCCCGGTGCGGATGACCCCGCCGTCCGCGTCCTGCGCTCACTCGATCACCTGCGAGAGCTGGAGCGGCGACTTGACGCCTCGGGGCGGGTGGTCGTGATCGGCTCGGGGTTCATCGGATGCGAGATCGCCGCTTCGCTGCGTGCCCGCGGCCAGGATGTCACCCTGATCTCCGACGAGCCGGCCCCCAACGTGGCTCGGCTCGGCGAGGGCGCCGCGGCCGAAATCGCCCGCTGGCTCGCCCAGGACGGGGTGCAGCTGCGGATGGGCACCGAGGTGCACTCGATCCAACGCGATGGCCAGACGCTGCATGTGGTGGCCGGCGATCTCCGCGCCTCGGCGCCGCTGGTGGTCATGGCGGCGGGAGTCGCGCCCCGGTCGGAGCTGGCCGCCGCCGCAGGACTCGAGCTCGAGCAGGGCGCCGTGGTGACCGACGCCGGGATGCGGACCACCACCCCGGACGTGCTCGCGGCGGGTGACGTCTGCCTGGCGCAAAACACCGCCGCCGGTCGGCGACTGCGCGTCGAGCATTGGGGCGACGCCCTGGGCCAGGGATCCGTCGCCGGCTCCACCGCCGCCGGCGTGAGGGCCGGCTGGAACGACGTGCCCGGCTTCTGGTCGACGATCGGCTCGCGGACCTTGAAGTACGCGGCCTGGGGTGACGGATATGACCAGGCTCGGATGGAGCGCGGCAACGATGGAGCGTTCACCGTCTGGTACGGGGGCTCGGGCCGGGTCGTCGGTGTGCTCACCCATCAGGTCGACGAGGACTACGAGCGGGGCCGGGAACTGATCGCGGAGGGAGCACCTTGGAGCTGAAGGCGGTGGTGGTCGTTCCGGCTCGCGACGAGCAGGAGACAATCGGTGACTGCCTGCTGGCGCTGGCCGACCAGACGCTGGCCGACGATGCGTTTGAGATCGTGGTCGTGCTCGACGATTGCCGGGACGCCACCGCAGACGTGGTCGCCCGGTATGCCGCCGCCACCGGTCTGCGGCTGAGCACGATTCCCGGGCCCGGCCGCGGAGCCGGCGCCGCCCGGCGCACCGGGATGGACGCGGCAGCGCGAGTGATATCCCGGCACCGGCCGGACGGCCTGATCGCCTGCACCGATGCCGACTCGCGGCCGGCGCCGGATTGGCTGGAGCGCCAGCTCGTCCACATCGAGCAGGGGGCCCGGGCCGTGGCGGGACTTATCGAGCTCGAGCCCGAGCACCAGTCTGCGCTTCCGCAGGCGGTTCTGGCCCGCCGCCGACGCGACGCAGCGGCCCGTCTGCAGCGGGTGCGGCAACTGGAGCCCAACGCCGAGCACCACCACTTCGCCGGCGCCTCGATCGGGATCACCGCCTCGGCCTACCGGGAGGTCGGGGGTCTTGAGCCGGTGACGGCGCTCGAGGATGCCGCCTTCGCCGCCCGCCTCCACGAACATGGGATCGCTATCGCCCGCCCCGCGGACGTACTGGTGCGCACCTCGGCCCGGCCGGACGGGCGCGCCGCTCGTGGACTGTCTGTCGATCTCGACGTCTCGATCTGGTTAGCACACCGCCGGCACGTCGCATCCGAGTTCACGCCCGACCTTCTCGCCGCCCGCAAGGGCGACAGCACGGTCACGGTTGTCGTCCCGACCAAGGACTGCGCGGAGACGATCGACGGGGTGCTGACCCGCGCCGTCAAGCCGCTGGCCGAGCTGGGACTGGTCGACGAGCTGGTGGTGATCGACGCCGCGTCGGCGGACGGTACGGCCGAGATCGCCGCCGCGGCCGGAGCGACCGTCGTGCAGCAGGACGAGGTCGCCACCGAGCACGGGCCGGCTCTCGGTAAGGGCGACGCGATGTGGCGAGCACTGCACGTCACCAGCGGGGAGATCGTCGGCTTTTTGGACGGCGACACCCTGGATCCTCAGCCCAGCCATCTCCTGGGACTGCTGGGACCGATCCTCGGCGACGACTCGCTCCAGCTCGTCAAGGGAGCCTTCGAGCGTCCGCTGCAGGCCGGCGATCGACAGCTGGCCAACGAGGGGGGCCGGGTCACCGAACTCATGGCCAGGCCGCTGCTGAACCTTCACGAACCCCGCCTGGCCGGCTTTGCCCAGCCTCTGGCGGGCGAGTTCGCCGCCCGGCGCGGGCTGCTGGCCGCGATCCCGTTTCCCGTCGGGTACGGAGTCGAGATCGCCGTGCTGATCGATGCGCTGCGTCGCCACGGGCTCGACGCCCTCGCCGAATGCCACCTCGGAACTCGCCAGAACCGCCATCAGCCGCTGCGGGCCCTGGGCGAGATGGCCTACGCCATCCTGGCCGCGGTCGAACTGCGGCTCCCCGCCGGCCGCAGTGTGATCGGGGGCAACTACCTGCGGCCCTGGGAGAACGGGACGGTGGCGGCGGTGCCCGTCATCGAGCGCCCGCCGCTCACATCATTGGAGGGCGGGCGCCGAGACGAGCTGTCTTCTTCGGCCGCTCCCTAGTCCGCAGTGCGGGCTGGGTCCGGCGCTGGCGGTGAATCTTCCGACAGCGGCGAATCTGCCGAGACCGGCGAATCTGCCGACAGCGGTGAATCTGCCGAGACCGGCGAATCTGCCGACAGCGGCGAGTTTGTCGACGGCGCCGAAGGTGCCGGCGGCGATGAGTCAGCCGTCGGTGAGGAACTTGTCTCGGGCGAGGTATCCGCCGTCGACGGCGCGTCGTCCTTGCGCGCTTCCTTGACCCGCGCGGCCGCGTCGGCGAGCCGCTGGGCCTCATCACTGTGGTCAAGCGCCGCCTCACCGCGACGGAGAGCCTGCTCTTCCTGCTCGACGGCCCCGAGCCGCTCGCGTGCGGTCTCCTGCTCGATCTTCTCATCCGTCTTGGCCTTCGCCTCGCGGCTTGCCTCGGTGCGCTTGTTCTGGGTCTTGGCCGCCGTGCGGTTGGTCCGCTGCTGCTTCTTGGCGGCTTCGGCACGCCGGGTGCTGGCGGTGTTGCCGGCCCGCTCGCGGCGGCTGATCGCCTCCTCCTGACGGGACTCGACGCGACCCTCTGCCTCCTCGGTGGTGCGCTTGGCCTGGCGCCGCAGCTTCGTCGCTCGCTGGCGTTGGTCCGCCGCCGCCTGGCGCTTGTGGGCGTCACGGCGCAGCGAGTCCTCGCGAAGGGCGGAGGCGGCAACCGACCGGATCGTCGCATCGGCCCGGTCGACGGCCAGCTGCGCCGCCGAAGCCGGTCCCATCCGCTTACCGGGAAGCAGCCTAATCGCTGAATCAAGCGGTAGCCGCGCAACCTTGAGGCTGCTGTCGACGGTCGCTGCTGTGAGTGTTCGTGCGTTCATTGGTTGTCCTCCTGCCTGGGGTCGAGACGCTCGGCGCGATGCTCGGCCTCCTGGGCCTCGCGCTCGAGGCGATTGGCCTGTTCGGCCGCGCTCACGCGGCCTTGCTCGGCCGTCTGCACGCAGCGCTCGGCGGCGCCGCGCTCGGATGCGAGCTCGGCGTCGGCGGCCTCACGCTCGGCTGCCGCGCGGTCGGCCGCCCGCTGCTCGGCCTGGATGCGGTCGCGCTCGATCTGCTCCTCGCGCTCCTGGGCCGAGACTTCGTTGCGCAGCTCCCGGTGCTCGCGCTCGGCTTGCACCTGGCGCTCGGCGACCTGAGCCCGCTGCTGCTCCTCGTTGGCCCGGCGGGCAGCGGCCGCCGCCTCCCGCTCGGCCTCTGACTGGGCCTGCTGAAGCCGCCCCTCACGGGCCAGCTCGTCGTTGTCGGCCGTCTGACCGACGACCTCCTTGACCTTGCCCACCGCGCGGCCCACGAGGCCGCCGGCGGTACGTTCAGTTTCGTTTGCTTGGCTCACTATCGATCCTTTCTGAGGACGCGCCGACGCGGCGCCTCCCACTTAAGGGCTTCCCCCTTAGCGGGCCGCGACCCGATCGTGTGACCGAAATCACACGAACGGGCCGCAATTTGGGCGAGTCGCGAGTGGTGAGTGCTCGCCCGAGCCCCCTGCGATGGGACGACTAGCTGCTGGTGGCCCCCGAGGTCGCCACCTCGTGCCTACCCTCGGCGAACTCCTCGACGATCTTGCTGCAGAACGCAGGGAGGTCGTCGGGGTTGCGCGAGGAGACGAGACCCTCGTCGACCACGACCTCCTTATCGACCCACTCGCCGCCGGCGTTGCGGATGTCGGTCTGCAGGCTCGGATAGGAGGTCAAGGTGCGCCCGCGAACCAGGTCGGCCTCGACCAGCGACCACGGGCCGTGGCAGATCACGCCGACGGGCTTGCCCGCCTTGAAGACCTCCTGCAGGAACGAGATCACGTCGGGCTCGATCCGCAGCTTGTCGGCGTTGACTGTGCCACCGGGGAGAATCACGCCGTCGTAGTCGGCGGGCGAGACCTCGGAGATTGGCCTGTCGACCGAGAACTTGTCAGCCGGCTCCAGATCGTGGTTCATGGCCTGGATCTGGCCCTCCTCGGGAGACAGCAACTCGGCCTCGCCTCCGGCTTGCGCCACCGCCTCGCGAGGCTTCTCGAGTTCGACCTGCTCGACGCCGTTCGTGGCGATGATGGCGATTTGCTTGCCCTTCAGTGAATCTGACATTTTCACTCCTTCGTTTCGCACAACTGTCCTTCACCTGATCGCTACCCGCCGGCGCCGGGCGTACACGTCCACCCGGCTCCTGCCTCGGCTACTGCTCCTCGAGCTTGAAGCCGATCTTCATCTCGACCTGGAAGTGGGCCACCCGGTCTCCCTCGACGTGGCCGCGGATGCTGGTGACCTCGATCCAGTTGATGCCGCGCAGCGTCTTGGCGGCTCGCTGGACGCCTGACTGCATCGCTTCGGTGACGCCCTCCGGGGAGGTTCCGGCGACTTCGACGATCTTGTAGGTGTCGGATTCGGACATCGGGGCTCCTAGGGTCGGATGACGCGCCAAGTCTTACCCGAGATCCGCAGGAGCAACCGATCCGGGGTGTGAGTCAGCCGTCGAGCCGGCGCCGCTGCGGCTCGACCACGTAGCGGGGGTCGGCGGCCGACTGCTTGCCGGCCTCGAACACGCTCCACCGAGTGGCCAGCCCGCCCGCACACAGCAGCGCCCCCGCGGCCACCGCGGCGCGGCGGCTGGCGGCCCCGCGGGCGCCCATCAATGCCGCCCCGGCCACCAGACAGCCCCGGCTGACCCGCGAGAACAGCGCTGCCCGGCCGCTTCGGTAGACCTCTTCGTGCATCTGCAGCCGCCGCTCCATCAGCTGGGTGACCGCCAGCTCGGCCGCGGCGGCTCCGATCGCCAGCCGTCGCGCGCCACCGGCGCAGTCGACCGGCGTGGCGGCGGCGCAGGCCCCGCCGGCGCTGACCGCCGCCCCGGCGCCGAACACAAACGGCAGCGTCCGGCGCGCCTCGTGCCAAACCGGCACCGCGGTGTTGGTCAGCAGCGCCGCGGTGTAGGTGGAGAGGGCCAGGCCGGAGACCGCGGCCAGCGGCCGGGCCACCGCCGCCGGGCGCGGCAACCGCCCGGTCCAGTCGTGAAATGCCGCCACGCTGATGGTGGCGCCGCTGAGCGACAGGATCCACGAGCCCACGCTCATCGGCGAGGTCACCTTGAACACCCGCAGCATGTTGAAGAACCTCTCCGGACGGCCGAGATCGGAGATCAGCAACGGCGGGCTGACCGCGATCGCGGCCGAGGCGGTCAGCCAGGCCCGCCGAGACAGGGTTTCCCAGCCCCGCACCCCCGCCCCGTAGGCGACTCCGGCCGAGGCACCGGCCAGGCCGCCGGTGAACAGGTAGCAGGGGATCTCCCAGCTCCAGACCGGCTCCTTGAGCACCGGCTGGCCGTGGTAGGAGACCGGGCCGCGCTCGCCCGCCGGCGTCGGGCTGGCAGCGTCGTCGCGCTGGCTCACCCGCGCGGGGCTGGCCGCGCCATCGCTCTGGCTCACTTCCGGCCGCCCACGATGGCCGCCGCCAGCCCGACCCCCAGCGCCACCGCCGCGGCCGCGGTGGCGGTCCAGATCGAGCCCAGGTCCCGGACCGGGTCGACCGGGTCCGGGGGCAGCCCGTAGACCTCGGGCTCGTCGAGCAGCAGGAAGAACGCGCCGGCGCCACCAACGCCGTCGTCGGAGTCGGCGAGGTACAGATGGGCGCGATCCTGGCCCTCTGACCGCAGCCGCTGCACCCTCGCGTCGGCGCGCTCGCGCAGCTCGCCGAGATCGCCGAACTGAATCGAGTCAGTGGGGCAGGCGTGGGCGCAGGCCGGCTCCATATCGTCCTTCAAGCGGTCATAGCAGAGCGTGCACTTCCAGACCCGCCCGTCGTCCTCGCGCTGATCGATGACGCCGAACGGACAGGCCGGCACACAGTAGCCGCAGCCGTTGCAGACGTCTTCCTGCACCACCACGGTGCCGAACTCGGTGCGGAACAGAGCGCCGGTGGGACAGACCTCCAGGCAGGCGGCGTGGGTGCAGTGCTTGCAAACGTCGGAGGCCATCAGCCAGCGCATCCCCTCGCCCTCCTGATAGCTGGCCAGGCCGGCGTCGACGGCCGCCCCGCGCTCGGCGGCCTGCACCAGCGAGGCCCCCTCGTTGGTGTCGGCGGGCAACCGCTGCTCGATGAACGCGACGTGGCGCCAGCGGTTGGCGCCCAGCGACCGGGAGTTGTCATAGGAGTGGCCGGAGAACCCCTCGATCTCCGGCGGAACCTGGTTCCACTCCTTGCAGGCGACCTCGCAGGCCTTGCACCCGATGCAGATCGAGGTGTCGGTGAAGAAACCTTTGCGCGGCTTCGCGTCCTCCCCGTAGGCCGCCGGCCACTGCTCGACCGAGAGCTTCACGACTCGCTCCTCCCCGGCCGATGCTCCACGAGCCGGCGCCTCATCGGTCGATCCCGGCCCGCCGCCGGTAGTCGGCGACCAGCGATAGCCGCTGCCGTCCCCGCGGCCGCCGCCCTGGCCTGATGTCGCAGGTGGCAGCCTTGTACTCGTTGATGTGCACGTTGGCGTCGAGCACCAGCGGCAGCAGCTCGTTGCCCGAGTCGCCGGTGACGATCCCCCGCCCGCCCCAGTGGTAGGGAACTCCGACCATGTGCACCGGCCGGGCCGGGTGGCCCCCGACCGGCAGCGGCCGGATTCGCTCGGTGACCAGCACGCGGGCCTCGATCGCGTTGCGAGCCGTGACGATCGTCGCCCATCCCCCGTGCTCGAGCTCGCGCTCGGACGCCAGCTGGGGAGACACCTCGCAGAAGAACTCGGGCTGGAGCTCGGCCAGGTAGGGGACGGTCCGGGACATCCCGCCCGCGGTGTGGTGTTCGGTCAGGCGATAGGTGGTGAGCACGAACGGGAACACCGCTTCGCCGCCCTGTCCCGGGACCGGGTGGTATCGGTTCTGGTCACGGTCGTAGGTCTGGCGCACCGGATTTCGCTGCTGCGGGTAGAGCGGGTTGACGACCGGCGACTCCTGGGGCTCGTAGTGGGACGGGAGTGGGCCGTCCATCAGCCCGGTGGGAGCAAACAGCCAGCCCCGCCCGTCGGAAAGGATGATGAACGGCTTGTCACCGGAGATGGCATCGAGCGCGGTGGCGTCGGAATCCGGCCGGTAGTCCGGTGCCTTGTCGGGCGGGAAGTCAGGCGAGTCGCCGAGGCCTGTCCACTTGCCCTCCTCGCTGTCCCACCACACGTAGCGCTTGCGCTCCGACCACGGGCTTCCCTCCGGGTCCGCGGAGGCGCGGTTATAGAGGATGCGGACGTTCTTGGGCCACGCCCACCCCCACTCCGGAGCGATCCAGTTCTGCTCCCGGCCCGGTCGCCGGCGCGCCGCCTGATTGACCCCGTCGGCGTAGATGCCGGCGTGGATCCACGAGCCGCAGCTGGTCGATCCATCGTCCTTGAGCTCGTCGTAGCTGGGCAGGCAGGCCCGTCCTGGTCCGTGTCCACCGATCTCCTTGAGGACCTCGTCGGCGTCGGGCTCGCGGTGGACGCCCTCCAGCGGGTACTCCCACGTCAGATCGAGGATCGGACGGTCCTTGGGGTCGTTAGAGTTGGCCAGCTTCTCGCGCACCTTGCATCCCAGGTGATAGATCCAGTGCAGCTCGGAGCGAGCGTCTCCCGGTGGATCGCACGCCTTCTCGCGCCACTGCAGCAGCCGCTGGGTGTTGGTGAAGCACCCCTCCTTCTCGGTGTGGGCGGCCGCGGGCAGGAAGAAGACCTCGGTCTGGATGTCCTGCGCTCGGACTTCGCCGGACTCGTGCTCGGGCGAGTCAGACCAGAACATCCCCGTCTCGGTGGGCTGAAAGTCACGCACCACCAACCAGTCGAGCTTGGCCAGGGCCTGGCGGATCAGCTTTGAGTTCGCCGACCCAACGGTCGGGTTCTGCCCCACGCAGAACATGCCCTTGACCCCGCCGTCGAGCATCTTGAGCATCATCGCGTAGTGCGAGTGGTCGCCGTTGATCCGCGGCAGGTAGTCGAAGCAGTAGTCGTTCTCGGCGGTGGCGGCATCTCCCCACCAGGCCTTGAGCAGTGAGACCATGTAGTTCCCCAGGTTTCCCCACGCTCCGGTGCTGGGACCGTTGAGCTCGATGAATGTCTCCAGCGTCGGGTGCTCCTGGGGGTGGGGCATGGGTATGTATCCCGGCAGGATGTTGTAGAGCGTGGGGATGTCCGTCGAGCCCTGGATGTTGGCGTGGCCGCGGAGGGCCAGGATCCCGCCGCCGGGGCGGCCGATGTTGCCCAGCAGCAGCTGCACGATCGACGCCGCGCGGATGTTCTGAACGCCGACGGTGTGCTGGGTCCAGCCCACCGCGTAGACGATCGCCGAGGTCCGCTCGCGTCCCGAGTTCGCGCACAGCGCCTCGGCGACGGCCAGGAAGTCGGACTCAGAGCAGCCACACAGCTCCGACACCACCTGCGGCGTGTAGCGGGCGAAATGGCGCTTGAGGATCTGCAGCACACAGCGCTCGTGCTCCATCGAGAAGTCCACATGGGGCGGGTCGCCCTGCTCGAGCTTCATCCCGTGGGCCCCGTGGGCCTGCTCGCCTGAAACCTCTGAGCGCTGCTCTCGCTTTCCGCCCGCCGTCTCGGGCTCGGTCTGGTCATAGGCCCAGCTCTCGATGTCGTAGCGCTGGTCATTCTCGTTCCAGCCCGAGAACAGGCCCGCCGCGTCCTCGGCGTCCCGGAAGTCCCGTCCCACGACCACCGGCCCGTTGGTGTAGTGCCGGACGTAGTCCTCGAACCACTCCCCCCGCTCGAGGATGTAGTTGACGATCCCGCCGAGGAAGGCGATGTCGCTGCCGGACCGGATCGGCACGTGGCGGTCGGCCATGGCACTGGTCCGGGTGAAACGGGGATCGACGTGGAATACCTTGGCCCCCCGCTCCTTGGCCTCGATCACCCACTGGAACCCGACCGGGTGCTGCTCGGCCATGTTTGAGCCCATGATCAGGATGCAGTCAGAGTTCTGCAGGTCCTGCTGGAAGGTGGTGGCGCCTCCGCGCCCAAACGAGGCTCCCAGACCGGGAACCGTGGAGCTGTGTCATATCCGGGCCTGGTTCTCGACCGACACCGCTCCCGCGGCGGTGAAGAACTTCTTGATCAGGTAGTTCTCCTCGCTGTCGAGGGTGGCGCCGCCGAGAAAGTGCATCCCCAGTGTGCGCTTGAGCGGCCTGCCCTCCTCGTCTGACTCCTCCCAGGTCTCCTCGCGCGTCTTGATCAGCCGATCGGCGATCATCTCGGTGGCCTGCTCGAGTGAAAGCTCCTCCCAGTCGGTCGCCCCCGGCCGCCGGTACTTGACCCGGGCTTCACGCATCGGCGAGTTGACCAGCTGCTCAGAGGCCGAGCCCTTTGGGCACAGGCGGCCCCGGGATACCGGAGAATCCGGATCGCCTTCGATGTGGATGACGCGGCCGTCCTTGGCGTACACACGCTGGCCGCAGCCCACGGCGCAGTACGGACACACCGACTTGACCATCCGGTCAGCGGTGGCGATTCGTGGCCGGAGCTGCTCGGAGTGCTTTGACTGTGCCGAGCGGCTCAGACCGAGCGGATCGCTCGCCAGCTGGCGCAGCAACGGGGGCAGCCGTGACCCTGACACGCCACACAACTACCGCGCCGGGCGCGTCTCTAACCGCGGCTGTTCGTTTCCAGACCGACGGCCCTACCGGCGGGTCTTCGTCACGCCGCCTCCGGCCGCGGCGGCCCCGGATGCGGAGTCGGCCCGGTGGGCTGCGGGGTCGGCTCCGGCGGGGGCGGCGCCGGGCTCGGCGCTGGCGTGGGACTCGGCGACGGGGGCGTCGGGTCTACGGCGGTGGGGGTGCTCATGTGGTCCTTTCGGGATCGGTCAGGCGGTGACCAGTTGCTCGCGCTTGGCCGCGACGCCCTCGATCAGTTCCTTGAACGAGGCGTCGAACTTCTCCACGCCCTCGCGTTCGAGCACCGCCACGACATCGTCGTAGTCGACGCCGGCGTCCGCGAGCTCCTCGAGGGTCTGGCGTGCCTCGTCGACGCCTCGCTCCAGCGTGCTCTCGATCTTTGCGTGGTCCTGCACCGCCTCGATCGTCTGGCGCGGCATCGTGTTGACGGTTTCCGGACCGATCAGCTCCTCGACGTAGACGACGTCGCGGTAGTTGGGGTTCTTGGTCGACGTCGAGGCCCACAGACAGCGCTGCGGCGAGCCGCCGGCCGCCTTGAGCTCCTCCCAATCGTCGCCGCTGAAGATCTCCTTGTAGGACTGGTAGGCGAGCTTGGCGTTGGCGATCGCCAGCTTGCCCATCAGCTCGTCGTGGCCGCCGATCTGCTCCAGGCGCTTGTCGGCCTCGGTGTCAACGCGCGAGACGAAGAACGAGGCCACCGAAGCCACCTGGCTGAGATCGCCGCCGCTGTCGCGCAGACGGCGCAGTCCGCGCAGGTACGCCTCGGCCGCCTGGCGGTGGCGCTCCAGCGAGAACAGCAGCGTCACGTTGACCGGGATCTGGTTGGCGATCGTCTCCTCGATCGCGGCCAGCCCCTCCTGGGTGCCCGGGATCTTCACGAACAGGTTCTTGCGCTGCACCATCGCGTGCAGCTGCTTGGCCTGGGAGGCCGTCTTCTCGGCATCGTGGGCGAGGTTCGGATCCACCTCCAGCGACACCCAGCCGTCCCGCGTCTCCTCACCGCGGTCGAACACCGGGGCCAGCAGGTCGCACGCGCCCTGGATGTCCTCCACGGCGAGGGCGAAGAACACTTTCTGGGGGTCGGTCTCGTGAGCGAGCAGGTCGCGCATCTGGTCGTCATAGGAATTGCCCTCGGCGATCGCCCCCTGGAAGATCGTCGGGTTCGAGGTCACGCCGACGACTCCGTCGTCGACCAGTCCAGCCAGGTCGCCGTCGCGGACGAAGGGGCGAGACAAGTAGTCGATCCAAGCGCTCTGCCCGCGCTCGGCGAGGGCCTGCAATGGGGTTGGCATTTGCTTTCTCCTGTCGTTTGGGCTCAATGTCCCGGCTACCCCGCGGCGCGCGTGACATGCATATGGTGGCGCACAGGACCCCGCCGCGCACATGCCGAATATCGAAACCATGTATGTGGCGCGCGTTGTCAGGTCGACGGGCCGCGAGATTCGGGCGGTTATCCGGGCCGCGACGCCGGCCCACTCGCAGCTGCGCGATCGCATCATGGTGGTGGCGCTGGCCACCGTGGGGATCGACGTGATCTGCGCCGGGCTGGCACTCCTGTTTGAGCACGACGTGCCGCGTACGGAGATCAAAAGCTATGGCAGCGCGCTGTTCTGGACCTCCACCCAGCTTCTGACCGTCTCCTCGCAGCTGCCGAACCCGTTTTCGCTGCCCGGTCGGATTCTCGACATCGCCATGGAGGCCTACGCGATCACCGTCGTGGCCACGCTGGCGGCTTCGATCGGCGCCTTCATGATCAAGCGCGGGCGCGAGGCTGAACGCGCCGCTGCCCGGGGCAACGCGCCAGCTGGCGGCGGTTGAGGCTCGATCTCAGTCGGCGTTTTCTTCGCGGCGACGGAGAGGGATCGCAAACCACAGGGTGGCGATGCCGCAAAACGCGGCCACCCCGACCGCGATCGGGGCCACGCCACCGACGACGAAGTCCGACAGCAGGATCAGGATCCCGGTCAAGCCGAAGCCCAGGAAGACCATGCCGGTGATCGCCACCCGGTTGGCGAGGCTGACCAGATATCGCTTCTCCCCCTGGCGAAACAGGATCCGGAAGTGGACCGAGGGCGCCATCAGAAGTACGGCCGAGATCGCCACGCACAACAGCGTCACGAAGTAGACCGTCTTCTCGAACGAGGAGATGTCCTTGAAGGCGCTGTCAAACGGGACGACGAGCAGGAACGCGAACATGAACTGGATCCCCGTCGAGGCGACCCGCAGCTCGTTGAGCAGCTCGATCGTGTTGCGGTCAAGACGCTCCAGCGACGTCTCCTGGCGCCCATCCTCGGCCTCCGCGGCCTCCTGGCGCCCATCCTCAGCCTTCGCGGCCTCTGATGGCGTCATCGCGCAACTGCTACCCGGTGACGACGGCGCGGTAACGAGCCGAGTTGCCCGGCGACGGTTAGATGGCCGCAGGCTGGGCATCTGTGACCCCTGATGACCGAGGACCATCGATGAAGGTCGGCTACTTTCTCTCCAGCGAGGAGTGGGGCCCCAAGGACCTCGTCGACCAGGCCGTCAAGGCGCAGCAGGCGGGATTTGAGGACCTCTGGATCTCTGACCACTACCACCCCTGGAACGACCGGCAGGGGCACAGCCCGTTCGTGTGGTCAACGATCGGCGCCATCGCCGTCGCCGCTCCGGGGATGGGGATCACCACGGCAGTCACCTGCCCGACGATCCGCATCCACCCGGCGGTCATAGCCCAGGCGGCCGCCACCTCGGCCGTCCTGCTCGATGGTCGCTTCCGGTTGGGGGTCGGCAGTGGGGAGGCACTGAACGAGCACATTCTCGGCGACCGCTGGCCGGTCGCCGACGAGCGCCTGGAGATGCTCGAGGAGGCGATCGAGGTGCTCAGGACCCTGTGGCAGGGCGGCGTGCGGAATCATCGCGGTCGCCACTACCGAGTCGAGCACGCCCGGATCTACGACCTCCCCGAATCGCCGCCCGAGATCGTGGTTTCCGGCTTCGGCGACAAATCGGTCAAGCTCGCCGCGCGCGCGGGCGACGGCTACTGCACGGTCGGCCCCGATGCTGAGTCGGTGAAGCTGTTTCATTCCCAGGGCGGCGACGGGAAGGTGGTCCAGGGGGGCCTGAAGGTGTGCTGGGGCGACGATGAGGGGTCGGCGCGCCAGCAGGTCCGCCGGCTGTGGCCAAACGAGGGACTGCCGGGTGAGCTGGCGCAGATCCTCCCCACTCCCGCGCACTTCGAGCAGGCCAGCGAGCTGGTCACCGACGACCAGCTGTCAGACGTCCCCTGCGGCCCCGAGGTCGATCAGCACGTGAGCGCGATCGAGGCCTACGCGGAGGCTGGATTCGACGAGCTCTACGTCAACCAGATCGGCCCCGAGCAGGATAAGTTCTTCGCCGCCTATCGCGAGCACGTGCTGCCTCGCGTCCGCTGATCGGCCCCGGCGAGTCCGTAGCCATGCCCCACAACCGAGCCGCAATGGGGAGCTCGGGTCTTTTGATCGTCATCGATTGGTGGTTGAATAGCAACGTGGTGACGGCAGTGACTCGTACCACGGTTCGGCTGCTGGAAGCCGAACCGGACCTCGGTAGCTTCCTCTCTCCAAAGGACCGGGAGCTGGCGTCGCGCGTCTCGGTTCCGGTCCGCACGGTGGAGGGGGGCGAGATCGACCTCGAGTCGATGCTCGATGGCGGCAGCGCTTTCGGGGCGATCGTGCTCGAGGGGATGCTGCTGCACCGTGCCCTGCTGGGCGAGCAAGCGGCGCTGAGGCTGTTGGGGCCGGGAGACATGGTCTCGGTCGTCGGCACGCCCGGCTCGGCGCTGTTGGTGCAGCGCGGATACCGGGCGGCCGGACCGGCTGCGCTGGCCATACTGGACGACCACGCGCTGTTGATGATCCAGCGGTTTCCGGCCCTGGCGGTCGGACTCCAGGCCAGGATGGCCGACCAGAACGAGCGCTTGGCCACCCAGCTGGCGATCTGCCAGCTGCCGCGTGTCGAGGATCGCGTGCTGGCGATGATGTGGCTGCTGGCCGAATCGTGGGGCCGCGTAACCGCGTCGGGCACCGTTCTGCCGTTGGCGCTGACCCACGATGCGCTCGGCGAGCTGGTCGGCGCCAAGCGTCCGACCGTGACGCTGGCGCTCAGAGAGCTGAGCGAGCGGGGCGCCATAGTGCGCCGGGATCGGGGTTGGCTGCTGCTCGAGGAACTGCCCCACGCGGCGAGCAGCGCCCCGCTGGCCCGTGAACCCGAGGTGATCGAGAATCGGCCGTCACCCTGGCAGCACACCACCCAGGAGCTCGACGAGCCCCTCCAGGTGAGCTTGCTGGGGACGGTCAGGGCACTCCAGGCCGATCATGCTCGCAACGCGGCCCGATACACCGACCGGGCTCGGCTGATCGATCTCACGCGCCGGCACAGCCAGAGGCTGCGGGCTGAGATTCGCGAACGCCGGGCTACGACGCAGGCTCCATCATGACCACCACGCCGGAGACGTCTCCGTCGTTGCCGGCGTGCAATGGCAGGCAGACGACCCGGCACTGAAACGCCTTCCCGCGCCGGCTGGTGGCGTCGAGCACGAGCTCCTGGCGAGCGGTTCCGTCCTGCAGCAGCGCGCGCAGCGGTTGCCTGAGCTTCTCCACCGGAAGCCCGAAATCGAGCGCCAGCAGATGCTGGTCGGTTGCCTCTTCCGCCGACAGGCCCCAGAGCTCGCGGGCCTGCCCATTCCAGATCTGGACGTGCTGACGGCGGTCGAGCACGGCCACCGCCAGTCCGACCGTAGACAGGATCGTCTCCAGGAAGGCGTTGATCTCGTTTAGCTCGAGGCTGCGGTGGCGCAGCTCCTCGTTCATCGTCTCGAGCTCCTCGTTGCTGGACTGGAGCTCCTCGTTCATCGTCTCGAGCTCCTCGTTGGTCGACTGCAGCTCCTCGTTGGTGGTCTCGAGCTCCTCGTTGGTCGACTGCAGCTCCTCGTTGGTGGTCTCGAGCTCCTCGACCGTCGACTGCAGCTCCTCGTAGGCCTGCTCGAGCTCGTGCCTGGAATTGGTGATCTCGGTCTTCAGCGCCTGAGCCTCGGTTACATCCTGAAACGTGATGCTGGTTCCCATCACAATCCCGTCGCCGAGCAGGGGCGCCAGACGGACGTCGAGGATCCGCTCCTGGTCGTCCTGGACCCAGCGAACCTCGGGAACCTCGACCGAGCGGGGCTCGCGCACGATCAGGTCCAGGTGGGTCCGCAGCTCCAGCGGCCGGTAGGACAGCTCCAGATCCTGAACCGGGCGGCCGTAGTCGCCCACACCGAGTCCGAACATCCGCCGCGCCGGACCGTTGGCCATCACCAGCGTCCCGTTGACGTCGAGCACGACCTGCGGCACCAAGGCGCTGTCGAACGCCGCCTCGCGCAGGTTCTCGGCGACGGTCATCGAGGCGCCGTTGCCGGGATCGGAGGCCAGAATCCGCACCCGTTCGCGCAACGTCGGCTTGATCACCTTGCGGAACACGCGCCGTTTCGTATCCACCGGGGTGAACAGATCGCTGTGGGTGATCAGCATCTCGGACTTGCCGAGGACCAGGATGCCCGCGTCGTTGAGGGCAAAGTGAAACCGCCGCAGCATCTGCGATTGGGTCTCGGCCGTGAAGTACATGAGCGTGTTGCGGCACACCAGCAGGTCGATGCGGGAGATCGGCGCGTCCTGGACCAGATCGTTGCGGCCGAAGATCACCGATCGACGCAGGTCCTTGCGAAACGCGTAGCGCTGATCGGTTCGCTCAAAGAACCGCTCCAGGGCATCCTGGGGCACATCCTCGATCTGGCGTGGCAGGTACGTGGCGTGGCGGGCCTGATCCAGGGCCGCCTCGTCGACGTCGGTGGCATAGATCTTGACCCGGTCCCGGAAGCCGGCATCTCCCAGCACACGGGCCAGCACCATGGCCACGGTGTAGGGCTCCTCCCCCGACGCGCAGCCGGCGCACCAGACACGGATCGGCACGTCGCTGCCCATCGAGGCCACCAGCTGAGGGATGACGTCGGTCGCCAGGTGCTCCCAGGTCTGAGGGTCTCGGAAGAAGCCGGTGACGTTGATGAGCAGCGTGTTGAACAGCTCCGCATACTCCTCGCCGTGGAGCTCGAGGTAGTCCATGTAGTCGTCGTAGCGCTCGACCCCGACATCGCCCATTCGCTTGGCCACTCGCCGGTCCACGCTGGTGCGCTTGTAGCCGGTGAAGTCAAATCCTCGCGCCTCCTTGACGAACTCGAGCAGCTGGTCGAGCGTCCGTCCGTCACGGCTCGTCATAGGCCACCTCCTCACCCGGTGCGCCGTCGGCGTCGTCGGCAATGTGCTGCAGAGACACCGCGGCGGCATGGCCGAGGGCCTGTCGAACCGAGACCGCCTGCCGGCTGGCCTCGGCGGCGCGTCGGCGGAAGGAGTGGGCGGATCGGTGCTGGTGGCGCGATTCCAGCTGCTCGGCCATCCGCTGCAGCAGCGCCTGGCGCTCCTCGAGCGCGCGTACCGCCGCCCACAGAGCGCCCTCCACGCCCTCGGCCTGGGCGTCGGCGAGACTCTCGGGCGAGTAACGGTGCCCGACCCGGCACACCCACTGGGTCAGGCCGGCCTCCCGGTGCTCGGTCAAGACCCCGCCACATTCGGGACATACCGAAACGACGGGCTCGCTGGGCATTGCGCTGTGACCGGGATTGTCAAACGGTGGGCGCAGGATCGTGGAGCTCGCGCTCACCATTCGGACAATCGTGTCGGCGATCTGACCCGATGGCGACACGGCATCCACCCGGACGTGGGCCAGTGCGTTGGACGGCATTCCTCCGTACAGGGCCTCTTCGGGGTCCTGCACGATCGCCGCCCCGCCGTGGGACTTGATCACCGCCAGGCCGGCTGTCCCGTCGTCACGGGTACCGGAGAGCACGACCCCCACCACGCGGCTGTACTGGGCCTGCGCGGCCGAGCGAAACAGCACGTCGACCGACGGTCGGTGGCCATTCTCGCGCGGGCCCAGGGTGAGACCGACGCGGCCATCGGCGATCACCAGATGGCGGTCAGGCGGAGCAACGAGGATCTCGCCGGTTTGCAGCGCGTCGCCGTCGGCGGCGGCCTGGCAGGGCAGCGGGCCCGCCCGGTCCAGAATCGCCGCCAGCGCGCTGGGGCTGCCAGGCGCGATGTGCAGGACGATGCAGATGCTGCCGGGAAAATCGGCCGGCAGATCAGCCACCACACGCCGCAGTGTCTCGACGCCACCCGCGGAAGCACCGATGACGACCAGCCCACGCTGGCTCGGTTTCGTCACTGTCAATGCCTCCACGTATCCAGACTACGCGCACCGGAGGCGATCCGGTAGCGAGGTCGCCGCGTGGGCCAGAGGCAAGACTCGGCGAGCCCAGCCTGCTCGGGATCGGCGCTCCGGTCCAGGCGCAACGCCGGAACGCGGGCGAAGAGGCTGATTTGCGGCCGTCGCCGCTGCCTCACCACCCGCGTTCCGAGCTGCGTGAGAGGACCGCGCCGCCCCGGTTAACCGGGGAAGCGTCCGTTCCTGCTCGCCAGCTACCGCACCTCCGGGTTCCCAAACCGCGACCGGCCGGGAGGTTGCTTTCAAACCACCCTGCCTCCGGACGGGGTCAATCGCCGAGCAGCTCCTGGGTCTTCTTGTAACCGATCTGGAGCAGCTCGCTTCCGAAGTACGTCGACAGGGTGGCGGCAAACCAGCGCGTGAAGCGCGGGAACACGAGCAGCAGCGCGGTGAGCCCCGAGCTGGCCCACAACCCGAGGCAGTGCGGGCACAGCAGCAGCTCGCCGATCGCCCGCCGCAGTCCGCGACCGCGGGCACTTTCGTCGACCTCGCCCGGTCCGGCATCGTCCTCGAAACGAGTAAACGGCGCCCGCACCGGGCTTGTCACGCGGTCCTTGGCGACCATCCGGGAGATCTTGTGACTGGCCACTGTCAGCAGGGCAAAATCCCGCGCCCCGATCGACTCCGGCAGCTCGCGGCCGCTGCGCCGGTACCAGACGCCGAACCCGGCGGCCAGCGCGGTGAACGTGACCATCAGCGCGCCGTAGCTGCGCAACGGCCGTTCCTGTTGGGGCGAATGCTCGCTTTCCAGCGGCGGCAGCCCGGGGATCGTTTCGGTCATCGCGCTGTGATTACCCAGCGTTGGTGGTCGAAACCAGGTGCGCAGCTGGTTTCCGCCGCCAGCCTGGGGTAGCAAGCCGACGGTGACGTCGAGATTTGTCTCCAACCTGTTCGTGCTCGTGGCGGCCTCGTTTTTGCTGGCGGCACGGTTCGCCTTCGGTGCGCCGGCGCTCCGCTGGCTGGCCTTCGGAGTGGGGGGCCTGGTCGTCCTGGTCGTCGCCGGCGCCTTTCTGGCCCGCGGCCGGGGTCCGGCGCAGCGGGGTCTCGACGTCGTGCTGGCGCTGATCGGTGGCTGGACCGTGGTGTCATCGCTCAGCTTCTCGGGGTCGGTTCTGCTGTGGCTAGCCCTACTCGAGGCGGCCGCGATGGCCGGACTGGCGCTGATCGGCTTGATCTTGCACGAGGCCGTCATGGAGTCCGCCGTCACTCGGTGGGATCCGCTCCTGGCACCGGCCGCGGGCTGGGGCGACGGGGTGAGCCAGCGACAGCACGCCGGTGTGGCCGGGTGGGAGCGCTGATGCGATTCCGGGGACCGCTGGCCGACAGCTATCTGGGGGCCGTCGCCCTGGTCGTGTTCGCACTGATCCCCTACCTGGCCCTGACCAGTGCGATCACCCCGTTGGACCCGATCCTGGCCAAGGACCTCGGTCTCAGCAAGCAGGCGCTGCAGCTGACCACGGGCTTGGCGAACGCGGCCTACGCCTTCGGCACCGTGCTGGCGGTCCAGTTCGCCGTGCACCTTCGGGGCCGCCGGATGCTGATCCTGTACGCGACGCTGTTCGTGATCGGCTCGATCGTCGCCGCGTGGGCGCCAACCTCCGGGCTGTTCATCGCCGGGCGGGTGCTGCAGGGCATGTGCACGAGCCTGATGCTGATCGCGGCGGTCCCCCCATTGGTGATCGGCTGGCCGGCCTCGAAGATGCCCTGGACGGGCGCGACGATGAACATGTGCGTGTTCGGCGCCGTGGCTCTGGGTCCGGTAATCGGAGGCGTGCAAGCCGGTGCGGCGGCTTGGCGGCCCCTGTTCTGGATCATCGCCGGTACCGGCGCGGTGGCCTTGCTGTTCGCCGTGCTGACCTTTGAGGACGTCGGACCCCAGGATCACAGCGCCCCCTGGGACTGGGTGGCGATCGTGCTGGCAGGCGGTGGCTGCGCAGCGGCCTTCTTCGGCTCGGCCCAGCTTCAGACCCACTCCCTTACCAGCCTGATCGTGCTGGCGCCGCTGCTCGTCGGCGTAGCCATGGTGGTGACGCTGGTCATCTACCAGTACACCGTCCGGCGGCCGCTGATGCCGGTCAGGCAGCTGTCGACTACGTTTCCGGTGGCCGGAATCGTGGTGGCGATGAGCGCGGGAGCGGCCTCGGTCGCCGTCATCGAGCTCGTCCAGACGGCCCTGGCGGCGAAGGATCCGACCCACACGGCGATGCTGTTCTGGCCCCAGTTCGGCGGCGCGCTGGTCACCGCGGCGCTGTTCGGAGCCCTGTTCCGAACGCGTTTCATTCCCGTGCTGGTGCTCTGCGGGACGGTGTTACTGAGCGGCGGCGCAGCGGTGCTGGTCGGGGTCGCGTCCGGACCCCAGATGCTGGTCCTGGTCGGTTCGGGCCTGGTCGGCCTGGGGGTTGGCGCCTCGGTATCGCCGGCGCTGTTCATGGCCGGATTCTCGGTCCGCTCGGCTCAGATCCAGCGTGTGTTCGCGCTCATCGAGCTGCTGCGGGGGGTGGCCGCGTTCATGGTCGCGCCGATCCTCCTGCACCTGGCGCTGACCGTCGGCGCCACCCCGGCGGCGGGCATCTCGACCGCGATGTGGGTGAGCCTCGGCATCGCCGCCGGCGGCGGGGCGCTGTCGCTCTACATCGTGCTGCTGGGCCGGGCGAGACTGCAGCGCCCGGATCTCGAACGCTGGGAGGGGGGCGACGAGCCGGCCTGGGAATCGCCTCCGCTGGCGGCCGGAATCCGCGGCGAGGCCACCGCCCCCCGGCTGGTGCGGGAGATCGGCTAGCCGATGCGGGTCGTGATCACCGGCGCCACCGGCAACGTCGGCACCAGCTTGCTGCAAGCGCTGGCCTCCGAGCCCAGCGTGGAGGAGATCGTTGGCCTGGTCCGGCGCGTTCCGCAGCGTCCCTTCGCCAAGACGTCGTTTCACAAGGTCGACATCGTGACTTCCGAGCTGGTCGACCTCCTGCGCGGCGCCGACGCCGTCGTCCACCTCGCCTGGCTGATCCAGCCCGGGCGCGACGAATCGGTGACCTCCGACGTCAACGTCCTCGGTACCCGGCGACTTCTGCGGGCAGTGGTCGAGGCGCGGGTGCCGGCCCTCGTCTATGCGTCCTCGGTCGGCGCCTACTCACCCGGCCCCAAGGATCGGGCCGTCGACGAATCGTGGCCCACCGAGGGGATCCAGAGCTCGTTCTACTCCCGCCACAAAGCCGCGGTCGAACGGATGCTCGACACGCTCGAGCTCGAGCAGCCAGAGCTGCGGGTTGTCCGAATGCGGCCCGGTCTGATCTTCAAGCGTCAGGCGGCCACCGAGATCAGACGCCTGTTCCTCGGCCCGCTGGTGCCGAACCGGTTGATCAAGCCGAGTCTGATCCCCGTCGTCCCCGACGTGCCGCGGCTTCGCTTCCAGGCGGTGCACAGCGCCGATGTCGGCGACGCCTACCGCCGCGCCCTGATCAGCGACGCCGGCGGAGCGTTCAACCTGGCGGCGGAGCCGGTGATCGGGCCGGGCGAGCTGGCCAAGCTGCTCAACGCCCAGTCGGTGAAGGTCCCTGCCGCCGCCCTGCGGGGGGCCGCCGCGGCGGCGTACGCGCTGCGGCTGGTTCCGAGCGAGCCGGGCTGGCTGGACATGGCCCTGGCGGTGCCGGTGATGGATTGCGCCCGCGCCCAGGCCGAGCTGGGCTGGAAAGCGCGCCACAGCGGCCTCGAGGCGCTGCGAGAGCTGCTCGACGGCCTCCACGACGGCGCCGACCAGGACACGCCGCCGCTGGCGCGGGCGACCGGGGGCTCGGCCCGCTGGCGTGAGTTCCTGACCGGGGTGGGTCGCCGGCCTTAGCCCCGGGCGCAGACCCCAGGCGCGCTCGAAGTTGACGCTCGAGGTTGAGGTTGATTTCGAACCGGCCGGGGTTGCCGGGCGCAGAATCGCGGTAGGACCCAAGCGCTGTCCTCTCCTCCCCCACGGGAGCGGTCGGCGGCGTCAGTCGCCGGCCGCTCCCGGCCAGCTCTTGGGGAATCAGCCTTCGCCGGGCGCCCCGGTCCCGAACATCAGGGTCCGGCGGGGGATGTCGTAGTAGACGGTGGTGGCGTCTGAGAGCAGCGCCTGCAGCACCTCGGCGTCCTCGGCAGTGACCGTGACCACCTCTTCCCAGGCGCCTTCGTCGAGTACCAGCTGGAGCGTGAAGGTGCCGCTGGCGCCGGCTTCGCCGGCCACCCAGGTGAACTGGTAGTGCGAGACCTGGCGGACCTTGATCGCGTCGTCGGTTACCGGTTGCGGAACCTGGGGCATCGCCTCTCCTACTGGCGCTGGCGGGCCTTGACCAGCTCGTCAGGCGTGTTGGGCCTCGGAGCTGCGTTGGTGTGCGCCGAATGGGGCAACGGATCGCCGAGTGACTCCGCCTCCTGCTGAGTGCCGGCGCCGGCCGCATAGCCCCACATCGCGTAGATGATCGTGCCCACGACGGCGATCACCGCCAGGGGCACCAGGATGATCGTGAAGATGCCGCCGGTCAGTACTCCGGCGATCGCCACAAAGGCGGCGATGATGATCCCGAGAAGTCCAAGCCACATGAAACTGACGGTACCCGGCGACCCCCGAAACAAACCTCCCTGCAGGCCCCCGAAACCAACCTCCCCGCACCGACCGGCCAGACCCGTGTCGTCCGGCCGTCGAGTTGGCTTCAGACCCGAGGCGAGGGCGAGAGGTCGGTTGCCGGGTTGAGCACCAGCAGCGGCAGGATCCCGGTCAGGGTCAGCAGCCGGTGGGGCTGCGAGGAGGCCTTCAGCGAAAGGAAAAACTCCTGCCGGCGCAGCTCAAACCGCTTTCTGGCCCCGATTATCGTCCCCAATGCGCAGGC
>DASXJY010000029.1:0-14329 GCA_036497115.1 Solirubrobacteraceae bacterium | reverse complement strand
AGCGCCTCGGCGTACTCGTCCTGGGCGAGCGGGTTGACCGGCCCGAGCTGCTCGCGCCGGCGGGCCAGGCGCTGCAGCCGCGTGCTCAGCGCTTCGCGCTCCTCGCCCGCCAGCGCAACCTCGGCGGGCCCGGCCTCGAGCTCGAGCCGCGCCGCCAGCTCCCGGCACTCCCGCTCGGCGTCGCCGGCCCGGTCACGGCCTCGCTGGAGGCGCACTTCGCACTCGGTCAGCGACTCGTTC
This sequence comes from Solirubrobacteraceae bacterium, assembly GCA_036497115.1. Classification (GTDB taxonomy): domain Bacteria; phylum Actinomycetota; class Thermoleophilia; order Solirubrobacterales; family Solirubrobacteraceae; genus Palsa-465. The sequence continues at coordinate 14,089 of DASXJY010000029.1, read as the reverse complement.
TCGCGCTGCAGCCGGCCGTGGAGCTCAGCCTCCTGCTGGGCGCAGGCCCGCAGCTCTCCGGCCACGTGCTCGCCGGCCTGGTGGTCGGCCGCGAGGTCGGCCTCGAACCGGCCCAGGCAGGCGGTGATGGCGTCGCCCACGCGATCCAGCGCGGCGATCGTCGCCGCCACCGCTGGAGCCAGGGCGCGGTCGCGGGCGATCGAGGCCTCGAGCCGCTCGATCCGGGCGTCTCGCTCGGATCGCTCGCGCTCGGCCCGGGACTGCATCTGGCGCTCGGCGGCCAGCTCGGCGGCGAGCTGCGAGCGCCGGCCGGCCGCGGGACCGTCGTCGGGGGCGGCGCGGCGGCGCTCGATCAACGCGCCGATGCGCCGCTGCTCCTCGCCGGCCTCGTCAAGGGCTCGGACCGCAGCCCGGTGGGCGGCGGTCAGCTCGTCGCGCGCCGAGTCGGCCCCCACCGCGGCGGCCGATGCCTGGTCAAGCTCGGTCCGGGCGGCCAGCTCGGCCTGAGCGGCGGCCTCGCTTTCGCCGATCAGGCTCTCGCGCCGGTTGCGCTCGGCCAGGACGCGATCCTCGCCGACCGCCGGGGCCTGGCGCAGCTCGTGGGTGCGCGCCGACCACACCCGCCCACCGCGCGTCACCGCCACGCCGGCGAACCCCACGCCCAGCCGGCCGAAATCGTCGATCACCCAGACATCGCTGAGCAGAACCCGGGCCAGAGCCAGGGCCGAGCCGGCGGCTCGCACATGGTCGATCAGCCGCTCGCCTCCGGCGGGCGCACCGGCGGGCTCAGTCCGAGGCCCCGACTCGAGCCCGGAACCGGCGACCAGGGTCCGTCCCCCCTCGGCCCCGGCGCGGTCGAGCAGACCGGCGGCCTGGCCGTGGTCGTCGACCACGGCGGCGCGCAGCCGGCCGTCGAGCGCTGCGGCCAGCGCGAGCTCGTATCCGGAGTCGACATCGAGCTCGTCGGCCAGTGACCGAGCGCCGCCCGGGGCGGCGGACTGGTGGCGCAGGAACTGGTTGACGGCCGCCAGCTCGCTGCCCACCCGGGCGGCCTCGCGCCGGGCCGCCTCCACGGCCCGCTCGGCGCCGCGCACCCCGGCGCGAGCCTGGTCGGCCGCGGCCTCGGCGGCTGCGCGCTCGGCCCGGGCCCGCTCGGCCGTCTCGGATGCCGCCGCCACAGCCTCTCCCGCCTCCGCGAGCCGGGCCTCGAGCTCGCGCAGCTGGCGCGACAGCTCGGCCTCGCGATCGCGGTCAAGCGCCGCCAGCGCCTGCTCGAGCTCGACGATGCGGGCGTCCGCCCGGACGTCGGGCTGATCGGCGGCAACTTCGGTGCGCAGCGCGGTTACGGCCGGCTCGGCGCTGGCCAGGCGACGGTCGATGGCGGCGGCAGCGGATTTCACCGCCTCCTGGCGGTATCCGACCCGCTCGGCGGCGCCCCGAGCGGCGAAGGACCGCCGCGACAGCTCCTCGCGGCGGGCGCTGCGAGCGGCCAGCGCCTGCTCGGCCGCCTCGCGGCGGGAGGCCACTTCCTCGAGCTCGCGTTCGAGCTTCGAGCGCCGGTCCCGGACCGCGGCGGCGGCCCGTTCTGCCTCCACCAGCGCCAGCTGGCGCTCGCGCAGGTCGTCGCGGGCCAGCTCCCACCGGATCTCCAGCGATTGGCGCTCGAGCCTGGCGTGCAGCTCGGCGGCTTCGGCCTGGCGCTTGAGCGGGCGCAGCCGCGACCGGGCCTCGCGTTCGACGTCCAGCGCGCGGTCGAGGTTCTCCTGGGTGCGGACCAGCTTGAGCTGCGCCCGGCGACGGCGTTTGCGGTGCTTGCCGAGACCGGCCGCCTCCTCGATCAGCAGCCGGCGGTCCCGGGGCTTGGAGGTGACGATCGCCTCCACCCGTCCCTGGGAGATGACCGAGTGCATCTCCTTGCCCAGCCCGGTGTCAGACAGCAGCTCGATCACGTCGACCAGCCGGCAGCGCGCGCCGGCCAGGCGGTACTCGCCCTCCCCGTTTCGATCCAGACGGCGGTGGATCGAGACCTCGGGGGAGCCCAGGGCCAGGACTCCCTCGCTGTCGTCGAGGACCAGCTCGACCTCGGCGTGAGCCGCCGCCTGGCGGCCCGGCGCCCCGCCGAAGATGACGTCCTGCATCGACTGCCCGCGGACCGCTCCCGGCGACTGCTCGCCGAGGGCCCAGAGCACGGCGTCGGTCACATTCGACTTACCGGAGCCGTTCGGGCCGACGATCACGCTCACACCGGGGCCGAACTCCAGCTTGCAGCGATCCGGGAAGGACTTAAAGCCCTTGACGGTGATCGACTTCAAATACACGAATGCCGCCTCTGGCCGGCCGCGCGGCTCATTTCTGGATCGACTCCAGGGCAGTTAGAGCGGCCTCCTGCTCGGCGTCCTTCTTGCTGCGCCCGACGCCGGTCCCGATGTGCGTCCCGGCGATCGTGGCCACCACCGTGAAGGTGCGGTCGTGAGGCGGGCCGTGCTCGGCGATGACCTCGTAGGAGACGAGCTGCCCGCGTCGCGCCAGGCGCTCCTGCAGAGCCGACTTGTGATCCACGGGACGCTCCAGCGCCTCCTCGATCTCCGGTGTGAAGGCATCCACCACGGCGGCCGCCGTGGCCATGTAGCCGAACTCCAGATAGCAGGCTCCGATCACCGCCTCGATGACCGAGGCCAGGACCCGCTCGGTGCCGATCAGAGCCTCCACCCCGGCTGCCGCGGCCGCAGGAGCGGCGGCCCGCAGGCGCTCCGGCACCCCGAGCCGTTGCGCGACCGCCCGGCAGGAGCGGCCCGAGACGGCCTGGGCGCGGATCTTGGTCAGCCGGCCGGGTCCGAAGCGGTCGGCCTCCAGCCGGGGAAACAGGTGCGTGGTGATGGCCAGCCCGAGCACGCTGTCGCCCAGAAACGCCAGCCGCTCGTAGGAGTCCGAGCGCCGTGCCGTCCAGGAGGCGTGGGTGAACACCGGGCGGGCCAGCTCGTCGCCCAGCAACTCCAGCAGGTCGTGAAGCGTGGCCCCGGGGGGAGCCTCGATCGAGCGGGGATACTCGCTCCCGCCGGTCGCGCGCTCGCGATCGTCGCTCACTCAGCGTCAGGGCCTTGGGTCGCGGTCGCCGACGAGCGCGGACCATCCCCCGCGCCGCTCGCGAGCACGAACTCGACCGCCTGGCCGACGGTCAGGATCTTGGCCGCCTCCTCGTCGGAGATCCGCACGCCGTAGGAGTCCTCGAGCTCCTGCACCAGCGTGTAGAGGTCCAGCGAGTCGGCCTCGAGATCCTCGCGAAACCGCGTCGACTCCGCGATCGAGGCGGGATCGATCTCCAGCTCCTCGGCCAGATGTGCGCGGATCAGCGAGAAGACTTGCTCGCGAGTCATCGGCCGAACACCGTAGCCGTAGCAGCGGACGGGGCGCCAGTCGCCCTAGTCATCGTCGGCCCCCGCTCCCACATGAGCCGGCGTCCGCAGCGCCCCGGCCTCCTGGAGCGCCTGCCGGGTGGCGCTGATCACGTCCTGCTCGACACCTCGCGCGGCCACCTCGATGGCGCGGGCAAAGCCGTTGCGGGTGAAGCGCCCGTGGGCGACCACGCCGAGCTGGCGCAGGCCGAGCATGTAGGCCCCGCCCGGACCCTCGGGATCGATCTCGTCGCGCAGGCGGCGGACCGCCGGTGCCATCAGCCAACCGCCCAGCTTTCCCCGGGGCGAGCTCATGGCGGCATCCCGGATCGCGCGCAGCGTCCGCCCCGAAACCCCCTCGATCAGCTTCAGCGTGATGTTGCCGGTGAACCCGTCCATGACCACCACGTCGGCGGCGCCGTCGGTGACCTGGGTGCCCTCGATGTTGCCGACGAAGTTCAAGCCGGCGCCGCTGTCGCCGGCGAGCTGCTCGTGGACATCGACCAAGTCCGGCGTGCCCTTGCCCGGCTCCTCGCCGTTGGAGAGCAGGGCCACGCGCGGGCGATCGAGCCCCATCACGGCCCGGGCGAAGGCCGAACCCATGTGGGCGAACTGGACCAGGTGCTCGGGGCGGCAGGTCACGTTGGCCCCCACGTCGAGCAGCAGCACCGGCTTGGCCCCCGGCATCGGGACTGGGAGCGCCAGGGCGGGGCGGTAGATCCCGCGGTCGCGACGGAGGTTGAACAGCCCGGCGGCCAGAGCGGAGCCGGTCGATCCTCCGGAGACCAGCGCCTGGGCGCGCCCGCTGGCCACCGCCTTGGCGGCCTGGACGATCGAGGCCTCGGGCGTCGACCGGACGGCATACGCCGGGTCGGCGGCCTTGGCGATCGAGACCGGGGCGTCCACGACCTCGACCGAGTCCGGTACCGGCCCAATCTCGGCCGACGGACCGAACAGGATCACACCGACGCCGGTGCGCGACGCGCGCACGGCGCCCGCGGCGACCTCTGCGGGGCCTAAGTCCGCCCCGCCGGCATCAACGGCGACGGTGACCATCGGACCGGATGCTTCAGCCCGACTGCTCGCCGGAGCCGGCGACCACCTCGCGTCCCCGGTAGTTGCCGCACACCGGACAGACGCGATGGGGGCGCCGGGGGCTGTGACATTGCGGGCACTCGTTGTAGGCAGGCGCGCTGACCTTGTGCTGTGAGCGGCGCTGCGTGGTACGAGCGTGTGATTGCTTCTGCTTGGGGACGGCCATCGGTGGCAGCAGGCTAGCAGGGGCGTTGGCCCGAGCGGCGGGGCCTGCCTGGCGGCGCCCACGGCAGACGTCGGGCTACGCCACCGCCCGGCCCTCGATCAGGTGCTCGCCGAGGAGCTGGGTCAGCCGTTCGGCGGTGAGTGGTTTTCCGAACAGGAACCCCTGGGCCTGGAAGATCCCGTTGGCCACCAGGTGCTGGAGCTGGTCTTCGGTTTCCACGCCCTGCGCGATCACCCCGGCACCGCAGGCGGTGCCCAGGTCGAGGATCGCCCGCAGGACGGCCACCGCGGTGGGGTCGGCGGGGATGTCGGCCAGAAGCCGGCGATCCAGCTTGATCACATCGAAGCCGAGCTCGCGCAGGCGTGACAGCGAGGAGTAACCGGCGCCGAACTCGTCGATCGCCAGACCGACACCGCCGGCCCGCAGGTCGGCCGCCACGCTCAGCGTCACCGCAGAATCGACGGTCCAGGCCGACTCCGTGAGCTCGATCGTGAACTGGCTTGCCTGCAGCTCGTGGTGGCGGATCTGCGACAGCACCTGCCCGGCGAATCCGGACGCCCGCAGCTGCTGGGGGGAGACGTTCAGGCTCACCTTGGGCAGCAGCTCGCTGTGGGCCCACTCGCGGGCCTGCCGGCAGGCCTCGCGCAGGGTCCAATCCATCAGATCCTCGCCGGCGGCGCTCTGCTCGGCGGCCCCGATGAACGCCTGGGGGGCGAGCAGACCGCGTTCGGGATGGCGCCAGCGGATCAACGCCTCCACCCCACAGATGGCACGGGATGGCCCGAGTTGCCAGATCGGCTGGTAGTGGAGCTCGAGCTCGGAACGGGTGATGGCGCGCCGCAGCTGAGACGCGATGCTGATCCGGCGCGATGGGCTAGGACCCGTCGCCTGGTGGAAGGCGAGACGACCTCCGCCGGCCGTCTTGGCCTGGTACATGGCGACGTCGGCGTGACGCAGGAGCGCCTCGGTATCGGCGGCATCGTGCGGATAGATGCTGATCCCGATGCTGGCCCCGGTGCGCAGCTCGCGGCCGGCGACCACGAACGGCTCACGCAGTGCATCCAGCAGCTTTCCCCCCACCGATTCGGCCGCCGCCTCGGGATCCTCTGTGCGGTCGGTGAGCAGCACGATGAACTCGTCTCCGCCCTGGCGAGCCAGCAGGTCGCTGTCGCGAAGAACGCCCCGCAGCCGGGTGGCCACCGCGGCCAGCAGGCGGTCGCCGGCAGCGTGGCCGAGACGGTCGTTGACCTCCTTGAAGTCATCGAGGTCGACGAACATCATCACCACCGACCCCCGCGCACGGCGAGCCTGGGCCAGGGCCAAATCGAGCTGCTGCTCGACCAGGATCCGGTTCGGCAGGCCGGTCAGCGGGTCGTGGTAGGCGAGGTACGTGAGCTGCTCCTCGCCGCGCCGGCGCTCGGAGATGTCGCGCACGAAGCCGTAGACGACGGGACCTTCCTCGGAACCGAGTGGCCCCTCCTCGTGGGAGCGGGGGACCAGGGTCAGGGCCAGCTCCACCGGCAGCCGGGTGCCGTCGGCTCGCAGCCCAGTAGTCTCGATCCGCTGGCCCAGAAGCCGCCAGTCGTCCTGTTCAAAGCCGCGGGTCAGGCCTCGGACATAGCTCTCCCGGCTCTCGGGCGGGACGATCAGCTCGGCCAGCTCACGGCCGAGCACGTCCTGGCGGCGATAGCCGAAGGTGCGCTCGGCGGCCGGGTTGAACTCCAGCACCCGGCCGTGCCTGTCGATCGCGATAACGCTGTCCAGCGACGATTCCAGCACGGCTCGGTGGCGAGCCAGCGTCGCCTCGAGCTGGGCGAACTGGTGAGAGCTCTCGATCGCCAGGCCGGCGTGGGCGGCCACCGCGCTAAGGACCTCCAGCAGCTCATCGTCGGGACGCCGGCCGGATTGGGGCTCGTCGACCGAGATGATCCCGTAGCGGCGGCCGCCCGATCCCTGGAGGATCGCCAGCAGGGCGTCGTCGGCGCGCCAGGCCGACTCGTCGCCGGCCGGCGCGGGGCGCAGATCCGGGGTGTAAGAGGCGATCTTGTCGTCCCATTCCAGTGCTCCGCCGGGGATGAAATAGACACCTGAGGCCAGGAAGCGCTCGTTCAGCATCGACGCCCAGCCGGCCGCGCTGGTGACCCGGCCCAGGAGCACCTCCCGCGCCCGGTCGTTGCCGTAGACGGAGCTGACCTGGTAGTCGTCGGTCTCGGGCCGGTAGATGTTGATCGCCACCGTCGCGAATCCCAGCGTCCGTGAGACCGTCCGCGCCACCGCCGCAAACACCTCGGTCAACTCGGGCTCCGGCCGCACAAGGCGGGCAAGGTCCAGCAGCCCCCGCAGATGCGCGGTCGCCGATTCGGACGGGCCGTCCGGCTCGCGGTCTGAACTCATTCTCTAGCTTGATCGGCTGAAAGTGCCCGGCCCTTAACCAAACCGGTCCCGGTATTTGCGCTGATTGTTACCCGCCGAAGGGCCGAAAAACCGCTTAATTGTCGAATTTGAGCTCAGACAGCTTCGCCCAGCGCGGATCGGGCTCCGGCTCGTGGCGGTGATCCGGTCCCGCTGCGTTGAGGTCTTCGCCGCAGACCGGGCACAGGCCGGCGCAGTCATCGCGGCACAGCAGCTGCGTCGGAAGCGCGAGCGCCAGTGCATCGTGCGCCCACGCGCTCACCTCGAGGGCCCCATCGTGGACGTAAGGGGACTGAAGCTCGTCCGCGTCGCCGGGTTGGGAGACCTCGCGGGCGTCGACGTCGACCACCGGCGATGCCGGGCTCAGGCATCTCATGCAGGGTCCCTCGAGCCGGGCCTGGAAGCGGATTCTGAGCGCGTAGCCATCACCTGAGGTGCGCGAGATGTCGAGCCGTACCGCCACCGGGGCGTCAGCCACGCGGTAGCGCTCGCCGGCCAGCTCGAAGGGATCGATCGCCACCTCGAGATCGAGCCGCCGGCCCTCGCCGGCGCTGAGTCGCAGTCCCCCGAGGTCGAAAGTGTCGGTACGTCGGGACATGCTTCGAGCTTAGCCCGGCCCGGCCGTGCTGAGGGAGCGTTCGAGCCGCCGCGCGGTGGTCAGGAGAGCTCGCGCTTGAGGACCTTGCCGGTGGCGTTGCGCGGCAGCCGGTCGACGAACACGATCTCCCGCGGGACCTTGTAGCGGGCCAGATTGTCGTGGACGTAGGCCTTCAGACCATCCTCGGTCAGCGACGCGCCGGCAGCGGCCACGACGAACGCCCGCATCCGCTGGCCGAACTCCGGGTCGGCGACGCCGATGACCGCCGCCTCGCTGACTCCCGGCGCCCCGGCCAGCAGGTCCTCGACCTCGGACGGAAAGACGTTCTCGCCGCCGGAGACGATCATGTCGTCGTCGCGCCCGTCGACGAACAGCCGGCCGTCGGGGTCGAAGTGGCCGACGTCGCCGGTCGCCATCAGTGACCCGACCCGGGCCTTGTCACCGCCACCGGTGTAGCCCTCGAACAGCATCTCTGAGCCGACGAAGATCCGGCCCGTCTCGCCGGGCGCGAGCTCGCGATCACCGTCACCGAGGATCTTGACGACGGTGCCCCGCGGGGGCCGGCCCGCGGTTCCCGGGGCGGCCCGCAGATCGGCCGGCGAGGCGATCGTCGCCCAAGCGACCTCGGTCGAGCCGTAGAGGTTGTACAGCGTGTCTCCGAAGGCATCCATCACGCGCTGAGCCAGGGGACCGGGGAGCGCCGAGCCGCTGACCGCGATCACCCGTAGCGATGACGTGTCGTAGCCGCGCAGCCTCTCGGGACTGAGCTCCAGGATCCGCTGCAGCATCACCGGAACGACGATCAGCGCGGTGGCCCGGTGCTCGGCGATCGCCTGCAGCGTGGCGCCGGGATCGAACCGGCGCTGCAGGACCAAGGTCGAGGCCAGCGCCGTGCCCAGCACCATGTGGGCAAAGCCCCAGGAGTGAAACAGAGGCGCGGCGATCATCGTGTTCTCCCGAGCCCGCAGGGGGATCGCCGACAGCAGCGCCGCCGCCGGACTGAGCGAGCTGGGATTGGCCCGGTTGGCCCCCTTCGGCGTGCCGGTCGTCCCGGAGGTCAGGATCACCGCGCGGCCGGGTTGCTCGGGCGGCTGCAGCGGCTCCGGCGAGCGGGAGGCGATCAGCTCCTCGAGCACCGGGTGAACAGCCGCAGAGGGGTCGTCGCACCAGCCCACGAAGCCCCGGCGGTTTTCGGAGGTGGCGTTCACCCCCGGGCCGAACTCCTGGTCGTAGACGATCGCGGCGGGGTCCTCGCGGCCGACCACGTCCGCCACCTGAGGGGGCGCGAAGGCCGTGTTCAGATACACCGAGTGGGCGCCCAGCTTTGAGCAGGCGATGCTGGCCTCGACGAAGTACCGGTGGTTGCGGCACATGATGGCCACCCGGTCCCCGGCGCGGACCCCGTATCCGGCCATTCCCCGGGCCAGGGCGTTGCTGCGCCGCTCCACCTGGGCGAAGCTCACGGTGCCCAGCTCGTCGATCAGGGCCGGTGCCTCGGGGTACCGGGCGGCGGATCCGAGGTAACCCGCCGCCAGGGTCGGTCCCCAACGGTGCAGGCCGAGGAGCGCCCGGAGGGCCCGATCGGGGCGGGAGGGCCGCAAAACCCCCGCTCTGGCGAACGTGTTCGCCATGTGCACGCTGTCGGCGATGGCTCCAGGCATGACCCGGTATCCAATCACGCAGGCGGCCAGGAGCGGTGGTGGCCCCGACCAGCCATCATCTTGCTGGTGTCCACGTGGTTTCGCTCCTACGGCTTCGCCGATGTGCACGACGAATTGCTGATCGGCGCCTACCCCCTGGACGACTCCGACGTGGCGGTGCTGGAACAGCTCGGCATCGACCGGATCCTCAATCTCGTCGAGGACGAGGAGTACGAGACGGGACGGCGCCCCCAGGTGACCGCGGCGCTGAAGGCGGCCGGGATCGAGGAGCGGCGGATGAACCTGACCGACTTCGGTCGCCTCCCTCCCGAAGCGCTCGAGGTCGCGGTCCAGACCGTGGTCGGCTGGCTGCGCGCAGGCGACCGCGTGTACCTGCACTGCCGGGCGGGCTGGCAGCGCTCACCGGCGGTCGCCGCCGGCGTTGTCGCCGTGTACGACGGAATCGACATCAATCAGGCGCTGGCCGAGATCCAGGTGCGCAAACCGTCGGCCGAACCGCTCGAGCACCAGCGCGAGGACCTGCTCAACTGGTGGCGCTCGCGCAGCTTCGAGCGGCCCGGGGGCGCCTCGACCGGGTAGGCGCTACTCGGCGGCGCGCAACCGCCGCGGGCGGACCGGGCGGCGCTCGGGCTCGGGGTCGATCCCCAGCTCGAGCGTGAGCTCGGTGGCGTTGACGTTGCGCGCGCTGGTGGTGACGTGCTCGATCTCCGGCAGCTCGCGGCCGTCCGCGGCTCCGTGGTCGGCGAACCGCCGCGCGCCGGGCAGGACCCGGGCCTCGTAGGAGCCAACCGTCTCGTTGTAGGCGCGCACGGTGCTGTTGAGCCGGGCGCCCAGCGTGGACAGAAGGCCCGAAAGCTTGACCAGCCGCGTGTGGAGCTCGCGTCCCAGATCCGAGATCGCCTGGGCGGACTCGGCGACCCGCTCCTGCTGCCAGCCGTAGCTCACCGCCCGCAGCATCGCCAGCAGCGTGGTCGGGGTGGCGATCAGCACCCGTCGCGCCATGGCGTCCTCGATCAGCGCCGGATCAGCCTCCAGCGCCGCTCCGTAGAGATGCTCCCCGGGCAGGAACATGACCACGAAGTCCGGCGCCGAGTCCAGGCCCGACCAGTACGCCTTCTCGGCCAGCGACTTGACGTGCTTTCGCAGCAGCCGGGCGTGGTCTCGCAGGTGCTTCTCACGCTCGGCCTCGTCACGGGCCTGATAGGCATCGAGCACCCCCTGCAGCGGGGCCTTGGCGTCGACCACGACCTGCTTGCCCCCGGGTAGGCTGACGATCACGTCGGGCCGCAGAGTTGTCTCGTCGCCCGACACCGCCGATTGCTCGACGAAATCGCAGTGGCGGACCATGCCCGCCAGCTCGACCACGTTGCGCAGCTGCATCTGACCCCACTGGCCCCGGGCGTTGGGCTTGCGCAGCGCCGTGACCAGCGCCCCGGTCTCGGTCCGCAGCCGCTCGCTGGTCTCGGCCATCGAGTGCAGCTGCGCCTCCAGGCGCCCCCGCGATTCACGCCGCTCCTGATCGAGGCGCATCAGCTGGCCGTCCACTCGCCCCAGCTGCTCCTTGAGCGGGGCCACGAGCTGCTCCACGGCGTGCTGGCGCTTCTCCAGATCCCCCTGGGCGTGGGCCTGGGCGGTCTGCAGCTGCGAGCGCGAGAGCTCGGCGAGCTGAGCCATGCTGGACTGCAGCGCCTCGGCGCTGAGCGCCTTGAACGACGCCGACAGCCGCTCCTGGGCATCGCTCAGCGTGGCCAGCCGCTCGGTGGCCAGCGACCGCTCGTGCTCGAGGTCGGCCCTGGCCCGGACCAGCTCCCGGTCGAGCTCGGCCGCGCGCCCGGCCTCCCCGACGGCGGCGCGCAGCCGCGGGCGCAGCGCGACGACGACGGCCACCGCGCCGAGAATCAGGCCAAGAACGAGAAACAGGGCATCCATCGGGCTGCCCAGCATTGCGCGAGGGCCGGACGGATAATGGGGGCGTGGCAGACGAGCTGATCCGCAGGCGGCTGGTGGTCCACGGACAGGTGCAGGGCGTCTTCTTTCGTGACTCCACGCGTGAGCGGGCCGAGTCGGCCGGTGTGGCGGGGTGGGCGCGCAACCGCCGCGACGGGGCGGTCGAGGTGGTCCTCGAAGGGCCGGCCGCGGCGGTGCAAGAAGTCGTGCAGTTCTGCCGCAGCGGGCCGTCCGGCGCCCAGGTCGACTCGGTGAACTGCACCGAGGAGGAGCCCGAGGGCCTCTCCTCGTTCGAGATCCGCTGAGCCGGGGCGCATCCCGTTCACCGCCGGGCGCTGAGGCACCGGTAGATTTCGTGGCGATGCTGCCGACCGATCACCTGGTGGCGTTCCTGGTCACCGTCTACGTGCTGATCGTGATCCCGGGACCGAGCGTCCTGTTCACGGTCAGCCGGGGGGTGGCGCTGGGACGGCGGGCCGCCCTGGCCACGGTGCTCGGAAACACGTCCGGGTTGATGTTCCAGCTGGTGCTGGTGGTGATCGGCGTCGGTTCGATCCTGGCCAGCTCCGACACCGTGTTCACGGTGCTGAAGCTGATCGGGGCCGCCTATCTGATCCTCCTCGGGGTGCGCAACATCCGCGATCGCAAGGCTTTGGCCGGCGTGCTGGGGACCGTCGGCGTCGCGCCCCGGAGCCTGACCAAGATCGTTCGCGAGGGGTTCGTGGTCGGGGCCACAAACCCCAAGGGTCTGATCATCTTCACCGCCGTGCTTCCGCAGTTCGTCGACCGCTCGCAGGGCCACCAGACGCTCCAGCTGGCCTCGCTGGGCTTGCTCTGCGCGCTTGTCGCGCTGCTCTCCGATGGCACCTGGGCGATCGCGGCCGGCACGGCGCGCAAATGGCTCGGCCGCTCCCCCCGGCGCCTGGAGATGCTCAGCGCGGGTGGCGGGGTGACCTTGATCGCGCTCGGCGCCGGCCTGGCGCTGACCGGCCGCCGGAACTAGTCCTGGCCGCCGGCTAGGAGACTTCGGCCGGCTCGTCCTTGCCGGCCAGCCGATCGCGGCCGCGCTGAACGGCGGCGATGAACTTGCTGAGGTTGACCTCGAGCGTGTTGAGGATCTCGTCGGCGTAGTCCTCGGCGCCGAGCCGGATCTCCCGCTCGCGGGCCCGGGCATCCTCGATGATGTCCTCGGCGGCACGCTCGGCCTGCTTGGTGATCTCCTCCTCGGAGATCAGGCGCTCCTGGCGCTCGCGCGCCTCCTTGACGATCCGCTCGGCCTCGCGCTTGGCCTCGGCCAGCATCTCCTGGCGCTCCTTGACGATCCACCGCGCCTGCTTGATCTCCTCGGGGATCGTCGCCCGCATCTGGTCGAGGATGTCGTAGATCTCTTCCTTGTCGACCCGGACCTGGTCGGTCAGCGGGACGGGCTTGGCGTTGTGGACCAGATCGTCAAGCTTGTCTATGAGTACCAGGACATCCATATCGCGCACCTCTGTTTCGTCAGCGGCCGAGCCGATCCTTCAAGTGCTGCGCCACCTCGTCGGGTACGAGATCATCGATCTCTCCCGCGAATGTCGCCAGCTCCTTGACTCCGCTCGATCTAAGGAAACTGTACTTGGGGGAGGCCATCAGGTAAACGGACTCGATCTCCGGCGCCTGCCGACGATTGAGCTGGTTCATCTCCAGCTCGTACTCGAAATCCGATATTGCCCGCAGACCCTTGACGATTGCCATCGCTCCGCGCTCGCGCGCGAAGTCCACCAGCAGGGTGCTGAACGTCTCGACGGTGATGTTCGGCAGATCGCTGGTGGCGTTGACCACGAACTCGACTCGCTCCTCGCCGCTGAACAGCGTGCTGCCCTTGCGCCAGGGGAGATTGACCACGGCCACGATCACCGTGTCGTACATGGCCGAGGCACGGCTGATCACGTCGAGGTGGCCGTAGGTGACCGGGTCAAACGTACCCGGGCAGATCGCGATGCGGTTGTCGGGAGCCATAGATTTGGATCAGGGTGTCGCCGTAGCGGCGCTCGTCGAGCAGCTCGAGCTCTAACTGAAGCGGCCGATGACGATCGCTCTCGGCAACCACGCGCGCGTCGGCGGAAAGAACCGGCGCCAGCGCCGCCGTGAGCTCCCGTCCGAGGGTGCTCGCCAGGCGATATGGGGGATCGATGAAGACGAGATCGTATTGACGCGCGATTCCGCGTGCGTGCTGGAGAAACCGCAGCGCCGGCTGGCGCACCACCTCGGCCTCGATCCCGAGCCGCCCCAGGTTGCGCCGGATCGCCTCCCCGGCCGGGTGCGCCGAGTCGACCAGCGTCGCCTCCGCCGCCCCCCGGGAGAGCGCCTCGATGGCCAGCGCACCGGACCCCGCGAACAGGTCCAGCACCCGCTCCCCGCCCACATCCCCCAGGATCGAGAAAAGCGCCTCGCGGACCCGGTCCGACGTCGGTCTGGTTCTCCGGCCGCGCGGGGCGACCAGTTCACGCCCGCCGTACGTACCGCCGATGACCCTCACCGCTCTCATTATTCGGGGCGACGAGCTGAGGGGGCTCGACCAGGCGGCCGGGGCGGCTCCACCCGCCCGGCGACGCTGGGGCGGCCGGGGATGAAAGGTGAGCGAGAGCCCGCGCGAGCAGGGCGGGTGGAGCACCCCGGTCGCCCGGTCCGCCATCCCGGGCCGCTGGGACGAGGCGCCAATCCCTTCCACGCCCGTCCGCCGGGGCGGTCGGCGCATCCGCTCCCGCTGTGCCTCGCGTCGCACCTCGCCCGACTCATCGCACAGCGCCCCCCAAGCGGCGCACAGCGGGCAGCGGGT
>DASXJY010000028.1:0-7220 GCA_036497115.1 Solirubrobacteraceae bacterium | reverse complement strand
CACGCCCTCCGAGCGGCACACGCGCTGCAGCAGTGCGGCGATGGCACCCTGGTTGGGGATGTCGAGGCTGTCGAGCGGCTCGTCGAGGATCAGCAGCTGGGGCCGCCTCACCAGCGCCGCCGCGATCAGCAGCCGCTGCTGCTCGCCCCCGGACAGCTCCCCGATCGCTCGCGCCGCGTAGCGCTGCGCGCCGACCAGCTCGATCACCTCGTCTACCCGGGCGCGCTCGTCGCGCCGCCGGCGGCGGGCCCGGGGGCTCAAGGCGACCGGGATTCCCCAGCGGGTGCCGTCGAGCCCGAGCTGCACGAGATCCACGCCCCGTATCCGGGTTGACTCGTCAAATGTCTGGCGCTGGGGGAGATACCCGACCCGGAGGCGGGCCTGCTGCGGCGAGCCACCCAGCACCCGCACCATCCCCCCACCCGAGTTGGGAATGAGTCCCAGAATCATTCTCATCAGCGTTGACTTGCCGGCGCCGTTGGGGCCCAGCACGGCGACGAACTCTCCCCGCTCGATGGTCAGCGACACCCCCGCGAGGATCGGCCGGCCGCCGAGCCGCACGGCGGCGTCCCGGAGCTCGATCGCCGGACCCGGCGAAGCGGGGTGGGGGCGGGTCTGCGGAGCCCCCTCGGCGCCGGCAGCGATCATCGCCCGGTCGCCTGGTGCAGTGCCGCCTCGATCCCCTGGAGTTGGCGGACCTGCCACTGCTCGAAGCTGGCGGTGGGCGGGGAGAGCGTCTCGGTGACGGTGGCCACCGGGATGTGCTGAGCGCGGGCCAGCGAGGTCAGCCGCTGGATCTCCGGGGTCACGTTCTGGGAGTTGTAGACCCACACCTTGATCTGGTGGTCGGTGATCTGACGCTGGGCGGCGGCGGTGTCGCCGGCGGTGACGTCGTTGCCCTCGCTGATCGCCTTCATGAAGCTCGCCGGCGTCACCAGACGAAGGCCCAGCGCCGGCGCCAGCAGGGCAAAGATGCTCTCTGAGGCGCCGACCGGGACGCCTCCGTAGCGCTGTCTGATCCGCGCGATCAGCGCGTGGTAGCCGGCCAGACCGCGGCTCTCGAAGGCGCCGAGCCGCTGTGTGT
Organism: Solirubrobacteraceae bacterium; assembly: GCA_036497115.1. Lineage (GTDB taxonomy): Bacteria > Actinomycetota > Thermoleophilia > Solirubrobacterales > Solirubrobacteraceae > Palsa-465. Next base: position 6,136 of record DASXJY010000028.1, on the reverse strand, counting down.
AGTAGGCGGCGTGCTTGGGGTCGAGCCTGATCAGCGCCCGAGCGATGGCCCCGGCCACCGACTCGACCTCCGGCGGGTCGTACCAGCGGTGGGGGTTGTCCCCCTCCTGGAGGCCGAACAGAGACCCCACGGTCAGCACCTGCCGGTCCGAGACCGGATTGGCGGCGAGCAGCTTCGGCGCCCAAGGGTCGTACCCGACCGCATTGACGATCGCCAGCTGGGCGGTGGCCATCGCCCGCGCGTCGTTGGAGGTCGGCTCATAGGAGTGGGGATCCTGAGCCGGGTTGACGATGATGCTGCGAACGGTTACGCGGCCGCCGCCGATCTGGCGGGCGATGCTGCCCCAGAAGTTCTCGGCCGCCACGACCCGGACTGTGTTGCCGGCCGCGGCTCCCGCGGCCACGCCGCCACAGCCGGTCAGGGCCCCCGCGATGAGCACGGCCGAGGCGAAGGCGAGAAGAGCTGCGGGGGCACGCCGGCGGTCCACGAGACGCCCCACCATACCACCTAAATGAGATTGATTCTTATTCTCGCTCTGGCTTGGCGGGGCGCTACCCTTGTTCGGCATGAGCGGCAGATCAGGGCGGGCAGACCCAGCGTCCAGGGCCGATCTCGAGCCCGGTGCGGACCTCGAGCCCGGTGCGGACTCGGCGCCCACGCCGGATCTCGCGTCCGGCGCCGACAGCTCGCCCGGCCCGGACGATCGCGCCTGGCAACGTTCCCCCCGAATGACGGTCGGGCAGTTCCCAACCTGGATCGATTACGTCTACGACACGCTGGCGGTGGCCGGGTTCAAGCGCGGCGGAGCTCGCGAGCGGATCATCGACGTGCTGGCCGACCAATCGTGCGCGCTGAGCGTGATCGAGATCGAGGACCTGCTCCGGGCCGCCGGGACGCCCACGGCCCGGGCCAGCGTGTACCGAGTGCTGGACCTGCTCGTGGCCTACGGTCTGGTCGAGCGGGTCGTCGTCGGGGAGGGCCAGGCGCGGTTTGAGCCGGTCCAGCCCAGCGGCCATCACCACCACCACCTGGTCTGTGACCAGTGTGGGAAGCTGATCGCCTTCAACGACACCGGCCTGGAGCGGGCGATCGACAAGCTGTCCGGCCGCCTCGGGGTCCGCGTGGAGAGCCACGAGGTTCTGCTGCGCGGCGACTGCGGCGACTGCAGCTGAGGACTACCAGGCGTCGATGTGAGGCCGGCGCTTGCCGGGCCGTGACCACCAGCCGGGCTCGCGGTCATCGAACAGGGTCTCGATCCAGCGGCGGGTGTCGGCGGGGTCGATGACATCGTCGATCTCGAAGTACGAGGCCATGTTGATCCCCTGGCCGCGCTCGTAGGCGGCGGCGACGGCGGCATCGAAGGCCTGCTCGCGCTCGGCGGGATCCTCGATCGCGTCGAGCTCGCGGCGCAGGCCGAGCCTGACCGCCCCCTCCAGGCCCATGGCTCCGAACTCGCTCGTCGGCCACCCGACCGTGAACACAGGCGCCTTGAACCCGCCGCCGGCCATCGCCTGGGCGCCGAGCCCGTAGCCCTTGCGCAGCACCACCGTACCGACCGGCACCCCGAGGTTCGCCCCGGTGAGGAACATGCGGGAGAAGTGGCGCACGGTCGCCGTTGCCTCGGCGTCTGGACCGACCATGAAGCCGGGCGTGTCGGCGAGGAACAGCAGCGGCAGAGCGAAGCCGTCGCACAGCTGCATGAACCGGGCCGCCTTGTCAGCGCCGTCGGCATCGATCGCTCCGCCGAGGTGGCTGGGGTCATTGGCCACGATCCCCAGGGGCCGTCCGCCGATCCTGGCCAGCGCCGTGACCATCCCCGGCCCGAAGCCGCGCCGGAGCTCGAGCGTCTCGTCGCACAGGGTGTCGATCACCGCGCGGACGTCGTAGATGCGCTTGCGGTTGGTCGGGATCAGGTCGCGCAGCCGGGACTGATCGGGCGGTGAGGCGGGCTCGGACTGCTGGCGGCTGAAAAAGCTCAGGTAGCGCTTGGCGGCGCCGACCGCCTCGGCGTCGTCGGCGGCCCGCAGATCGACGACCCCGTTGCCGTACTGAACATCGATCGGGCCGACCTGGCCGGGTTCGTAGACGCCCAGCCCGCCGCCCTCGATCATCGCCGGACCACCCATCCCGATGCTCGAGTCTTCGGTGGCGATGACCACGTCGCAGCAGCCCAGCAGGGCGGCGTTGCCGGCGAAGCAGTAGCAAGACGCGATCCCGACCAGCGGGACCAGGCCGCTCAGCCGCGCGAACAGGTGAAAGGCGCGGCAATCCAGCCCGGCCACGATCGGCATGTCGACGTCGCCAGGCCGGCCGCCGCCGCCCTCGGCGAACAGCACCACCGGCACCCGGCGACGCTCCGCGAGCTCGAACAGGCGGTCCTTCTTCTGGTGGTTGCGCATCCCCTGCGTGCCGGCCAGGACGGTGTAGTCATAGGACATGGCCACGCACGGTTCGCCGTCAATCGCGCCGAAGCCGCCGACCAGGCCGTCGGCGGGGGTGCGCTCGATCAACTCCTGCTTTGCCCGCCGTCGCTCCTGGGCGGCGAACATCAGCGGTCCATACTCGACGAACGACCCTTCGTCGACGAGATCGGCCAGGTTCTCACGCGCCGTGCGGCGGTGGCGGTCGCGGCGCTTGGCCACGGCCTCCGGGCGGCTGTGATCGAGGCCGAGCTCGTGGCGGAGGCGGACCTGCTCGAGGTCGGCGCGCCCGGCGGCGCCAACCGGCTCGGCCGCGGGGTCGGGGGCCGGCGGATCGGCGGCGGCGCCCTTGTCGGTCTCGGCCAGCACCGCCAGCAGCTGGCCCTCGGCAACCGTCTGGCCGACCTCCACCTCCACCCGGTCGACGATCGAGTCGCGGTCGGCCACCAGCTCGTGCTCCATCTTCATCGCCTCGAGCACAACGATCGGCGCCCCGGCTCGGACCGGCTCCTGGTGCGCTTGCGGCACCGAGACCACGGTCCCGGCGAAGGGCGCCAGCAGGTTCATCGCGGGCGAGTCTATTGTTCGTCGTTGATGAGCAGCGCCGAGCCCGAGCTTCTCTGGGAGCCGTCAGCCGAGCGTGTGCAGCGCGCCACGCTCACTCGATACCAGCAGTGGCTGGAGCACGAGCGCGGGCTGAGCTTCGACGACTACGCCGCGCTATGGCAGTGGTCGGTCGACGATCTGGACGCGTTCTGGAGCTCGATCGTCGAGTTCTTCGACGTGCGCTTCTCGGAGGGCGGGGCCACCGTCCTTGGTGATCGCTCGATGCCAGGCGCGGAGTGGTTTCCGGGCGCCAAGACCAGCTTCGCCGAGCACGTCTTCCGCGGCAAGGACAGCGACGCGGTGGCGATCCGCCACGCCTCCGAGCTGCGGCCGCTGGGATCGTGGACCTGGGGGGCGCTGCGCAGCGCGACGGCGGCGATCGCGTCCGGGCTGCGCGAGATCGGTGTCGAGGAGGGCGACCGGGTGGTGGCCTACATGCCCAACATCCCCGAGACGGTGGCGGCGTTTCTGGCCTGCGCGTCGATCGGGGCCGTATGGTCCTCGGCGGCCCCGGAGTTCGGCGCCCGCAGCGTGATCGACCGCTTCGCCCAGGTCGAGCCCAAGGTCCTGCTGGCGATCGACGGCTACCGTTACGGCGGCAAGGACTTCGACCGCGGAGCGATGGTGGAGCGGATCGCGGCCGAGATCCCGTCGCTTCAGCGCGTGGTCAGATTCGGCTACCTGGACGGGACGGGCTGGGAGCCCGGCTTCCTGGGCCGTCTGGACGCCTCGGAGCTCAGCTTCGCGCAGCTGCCGTTCGATCATCCGCTGTGGGTCCTCTACAGCTCCGGGACCACCGGCCTGCCCAAGCCGATCGTCCACGGCCAGGGCGGAGTCCTGCTGGAGCAGATCAAGAAGATGAACCTGCACGTCGACGCCCAAGCCGGCGACCGGGTGTTCTGGTTCTCGACCACGGGCTGGATGATGTGGAACTTCCTGGTCGGGGTGCTGCTGACCGAGGCTTCGATCGTGCTCTACGACGGCAACCCGGGCTATCCCGATCTCGACGTCCTGTGGGACCTGGCCGCCGATGCCGGGATCACCACCTTCGGGACCAGCGCGGCGTTCATCGCCTCGTGCCTGAAGGGCGACATGAAGCCCGCCGAGGGGCGCGACCTGAGCGCCCTGCACGCGGTCGGATCGACCGGATCGCCGCTGGCCCCGGAGGGCTTTCGCTGGGTCTATGACCAGCTCGGCAAGGAGACGTGGCTGTTCTCGACCTCCGGCGGCACCGACCTCTGCACGGCCTTCGTGGGTGGGGTGCCAACCCTGCCGGTGTACCTGGGCGAGCTCCAGGCGCGCTCTCTGGGCGCCCGCGTGGAGGCCTGGGATCCCGAGGGCCGGTCGCTGGTGGATGAGGTGGGCGAACTGGTGATAACCGAGCCGATGCCGTCGATGCCGCTGTTTCTCTGGGGCGACGACGATGGTTCGCGGCTGCACGATTCGTACTTCTCGATGTACCCGGGGATCTGGCGCCACGGCGATTGGATCGAGATCACCTCACGGGGGACGGCGGTGATCTACGGGCGTTCTGACTCGACGATCAACCGGGGCGGGGTGCGGATGGGGACCAGCGAGATCTACTCGGCGGTCCTGGCCGTGCCGGAGGTCGTCGACGCGCTGGTCCTCGACCTGCCCCGGGAGGGGACCGACGGCTGGATGCCGCTGTTCGTCGTGTTGCGGGAGGGGGCGTCGCTCGAGGATGCGCTGGTCAAGGAGATCCGCACCCGGATCCGGGAGGATTGCTCGCCGCGGCACGTTCCCAACGAGGTCCGCCAGATCGCGGCGGTGCCCCGGACGCTGTCGGGCAAGATCCTCGAGGTTCCGGTCAAGCGGATCCTGACCGGGACCCCCCCGGAGGAGGCGGCGAGCCGGGAGTCGCTGGCCAACCCCGAGGCGCTGGACTACTTCGTGGAGCTGGCTCGAGAGTCATAACTCTGTGACGTTTCTGGGGGTCTCGGCCGAGATTGGGCTGGGAAGGGGACACTTCCCGGGAGCGTGCTGGAAAAGGTACGTATAACGGAGAAAATCCGCTCCTTAGCGCCGCGGCAGCACGGTCACGTGACCCGCGCGCAGCTGCTGGGGATGGGGCTGACGAAGCGGGCGATCACGTACCGCATCGAGGTTGGCGAACTCGTTCCGGTCCACGCGGGCGTCTATGCCGTCGGGTATGCGCGTCTCGAGCCGATAGCGAAGGCGGCTGCCGCCGTGCTCGCCTGCGGCGACGGCGCCGCGCTCAGCCACTCCTCGGCAGCCTCGCTGTGGGGCATGCGCAAACGGTGGGAGGACCCGATCGAGGTCACGGTGCTCACTGATCGCAAGCGGGCCGGCATCCGGACGTGGCGCCGCCGAGTGCTGCCGCCCGAAGACATCCGCCACCACCACGGAATCCCGGTCACCAGCCCGGCCCGGACCGCCCTGGACATCGCGCCGCAACTAACCGCCCGCGCACTGGCGCGCGCGGTCAACGAGGCGCGGCTGGCCGGGTACCTCCACCAGAGCGAACTCAACGACGTGTTGACCCGCAATCCGCGGCACCCAGGCGCGACCGCCATACAGCAGCTGATCGGAAAAGACCTGACCCGCTCCGAGCTCGAGGACGATTTCGTCGCCTTCGCCGAACGATTCGGGCTCCCCAAGCCGGTCATGAACGCCCGCGTGGCCGGCTATGAGGTCGATGCGCTGTTCGCACAGCAGCGGGTGATCGTCGAGCTCGACGGCTACGAGTTCCACAAGGACCGCGGGAGCTTTGAGTCAGACCGGGAACGGGATGCGATCACGCTCCAGGCGGGATACCCGACGGTCCGCATAACCAGGCGGCGAATCCACCACCACGCGGAACGAGAAGCGGCCCGTTTACAGGGGATTCTGAACCGCAGGTGAGAGTTTGGCGGTTCCCTGACCGGGAAGCCGACTCTTACAGACTTCTTCCCCCACTCTGACAAGGTGCTCACCGATCGGTGGTCTACTGCTATCCGTAGAGCCAGGCACCACAAGCATCAGGAGATGAGAAGGCAGAAATGACACGTTTTAGCCGATGGATGCCGGTCATCGGCGGTGCAGTTGCGGGAGGGATCATCGCGGTGGTCATCGCCAGCGGCGGAAGCTCG
>DASXJY010000027.1:0-14456 GCA_036497115.1 Solirubrobacteraceae bacterium | reverse complement strand
ACACGACCTGGTGATCGAGGTTGGGGCCTGGAACGCGACACTGCAGATCGCACCCGAGCCTGAGCAGACGGTGCTCGAGCTCACTGCCGACGCGCGGTCGCTGCGGGTGCTCTCAGGCAGCGGCGGCGTCCAGTCGCTCGGCGAGGACGACAAGGCAGGCATCGCCCGGACGATCGACGAACAGGTGCTGAAGGGAAGCGGGATCGCGTTTCGCTCCACCGACGTCCGACCCGGTGGCAGCGGCCGCCTGCAAGTGGCGGGCGACCTCGAGCTGGCCGGCCGGGTCAACTCGGTCGCCTTCGACCTCTCGGTCACCGATGACGGCCGTGTCTCGGGCACCGCGATTGTCAAGCAGACCGCCTGGGGCATTAAGCCCTACACGGCGATGCTCGGCGCGCTCAAGGTCGCCGACGAGGTCGAGGTCTCGGTCGACGCCGAGCTGCGCTCCGTGGGCTGACAGACCTGCAAGAGTGTTTCACCGCCAGACCTTGTGGACACAGGGAGAGACGCGCAAAGGAGCGAGGATGAGCGAGACCACATCGGAGACCCGGGCCATCGCGAGTACCGTCACCGCGCTGCCGGCGTCGGCGGCGCAGCGATTCGCGGACCGCACAGCGGCCCGCTACAAGGCCGACGGCGAGTGGCACGAGCTCACCTACGGGCAGGTGACCGAGGCGATCGACGAGATCGCCCTGGGGCTCATACAGCTGGGCGTGGAACCTGGCGATCGCGTCGCCATCCTGTCCGACACCCGCGTGGAATGGACTCTGGCCAGCTACGGGATCTCCGCCGCAGGCGGCGTCGTGGTTCCCGTCTATCCGACCAACTCCCCTCACGAGTGTCAGTGGGTGCTCGGCAACTCCGGCGCCAAGGCCGTCTTCTGCGAGACCGCCGCCCAGCTGGCCAAGGTCGAGCAGGTCCGCGGCGAGCTGTCCGAGCTGCAGACGACCATCGGGGTCGAGCCCGACGCCGGTGAGACGTCGCTGGACCAGCTACGCGAACTCGGGCGGGGTGGGGACGCCTCGGTGCTGGCCGGGCGCCGCGATGCAGTCGGGCCCTCGGACGCCTACACGATCATCTACACCTCGGGCACCACGGGTCCGCCGAAGGGGGTGGTCCTCACCCATCGCAATGCCATGTCGGTCTGCGAGATGGTCGAGGAGCTGCAGTTCGTGCAGCCCGGCGAGACGACCTACCTGTATCTCCCGCTGGCCCACGCCTTCGCGCTGACCTCGCAGCTGGCCTCGTTTGACCAGGGCACGGAGATCGTCTACTTCGGCGGCAACACCCGGGCGATCCTCGAGGAGCTGGTTGACACCCACCCCACTTACCTGCCGTCGGTGCCGAGAATCTTCGAGAAGCTCTACACGGCGGCGATGAAGCTCCAGGAACAGGCCAGCGATGAGGATCGCCAGCGCTTCGCCCAGGCGGTCAAGCTGGGAGTCGAGGTGCGCCGCCGTCGAGACCGCGGCGAACCGGTTCCCAAAGACATGGAGCGGACCTTCGAGGAGGCCGACGAGCGGCTGTTTGCCCGAGTGCGCGGGCTGTTCGGCGGCCAGATCCATCAGGCGGTGACCGGGGCGGCACCGATCGCCGCCGAGATCCTGGAGTTCTTCTACGCCTGCGGCGTGCCGGTGCTGGAAGGTTGGGGGATGACGGAGACGACGGCAGTGGGGACCGTGGGGACGCTCGATCACTTCAAGTTCGGCACCGTGGGCCGGCCGATGCCGGGTGTTGAGGTGCGGATCGCCGACGATGGCGAGATCCTGGTGGGCGGACCCAACGTGTTCCGCGAGTACTGGCGCAACCCCGAAGCCACCGCGGAGACCGTGGTCGACGGCTGGCTTCACACCGGCGATCTGGGAGAGCTCGACGAGGAGGGCTATCTCTCGATCACCGGGCGCAAGAAGGACATCATCATCACCGCCGGCGGCAAGAACCTCACCCCGGCCAACATCGAGAACGACCTCAAGCAGTCACGGTTCATCTCCCAGGCCGTCATGCACGGAGATCGACGCCCCTACCCGGTGGCGCTGATCACCCTCGACGCCGAGGAGATCGTTCCCTGGGCCAAGGAGCGCGGCCTGCCCGAGGACGTGGCGCAACTGGCCGCCACCGAGGAGGTCTACGAGCTCGTCCAGCGCGAGCTCGACCGCGCCAACACCAACTACGCCCAGGTGGAGCAGATCAAGAAGTTCAAGATCCTCGACCGCGATCTATCGATCGAGGAGGGCGAGCTGACTCCGACTCTGAAGGTCAAGCGAAACGTGGTCAGCGACCGCTTCGCCGAGCTGTTCGAGTCGCTGTACGCGAGGTGAGCCGGCGCCGGCTCAGATCGGCCGTGGGTTGGGGTCAGGCGGCCCCGGCGGACCGGGGCTCGGGCCCGGCGTAGGCGGAGCTGGGTCGGGTCCCGGAGAGGGTGGGGTCGGCGGCCTGGGGTCGGGCGTCGGCGGACCCGGTGTGGCGATCCCGCTCCAGAGTTCCCGTGGCCCGTCCATGGATCGGGCTTACCCTCCCCCCGCCCGCGGTAACCGGTTTGGCCACCCCACCCAGGGGTAGGAACTCACGCGATGAAGCTGCTCGTCCTGACCAGCGAGCCGGTGTCGGCCGACCAGCTGCGCACCGCGCTGGGCGACCGAGCCGATCCCCAGGAGTCCGAGGTCATGCTCGTGGCACCCGCGCTGCAGGAGAACGCGCTGCGTTTCTGGTTCTCGGACGCCGACCGGGCTATCGCCAGGGCCGAGGCGGTCCGCCGCCAGAGCCTTGACCAGTTGGGTTCCGAGGGGGTATCGGCGAGCGCCGACACCGGCGAGGCCGATCCTCTGCAGGCGGTGCAGGACGCGCTTTTGACGTTCCCGGCCGACCGGATCGTGATCTTCTCCCATCCTGAGGGCGAGAAGCTCTATCGCGAGGACCTCGACGACCGTGAGCTCGAGCAGCGGTTCGGGCTCCCCGTCGACCGCGCGCAGATCTCCTCGGATGGCTCAAGCTGAGCCCAGCCGTCTGATCAGCGTCTCGGCGTTGGCCGGCGCGAAGCCGCGCCAGTCGTTGTTGAAGTAGGCGAACACCGTCTGGCGCCGGCGCCATTGTGCGATCCGGCGCGCCCAGGTCTCGAGCTCGCGGGCCGAGTAGTTGCCGGCCCGCCCCCGCGCGCCGTAGTGAAAGCGCACGAACCGCCAGCTTGCCGTCGCCTCGTGAGACTGAAACGGCCGCTGGGGGTGGTCGCCGATCGTCAGCGCGACCCCTCGGCCGCGGAGCTCGGCCATTACCGCGGGGACAAACCAGCTCGGGTGCCTGAACTCGATCGTGTGCATACCGTCCGGAAGCGCCTCCAGCCAGCGGTGCAAGCGCTGGTCGTCGCGGCGGAAGTTCCCCGGCAGCTGCCACAGAACCGGCCCCAACCGGCCGGCCTCGATCAGCGGTTCTATGCGCTCGTAGAACCGGGCCACGCCTTCGGTCAGATCCTGTAGGCGACGTATGTGGGTCAGATAGCGGCTGGCCTTGACGGCGAACGTGAAGCGCTCCGGGGTCTGGGTCACCCAGGCAGCGACGGCATCCCGGTTCGGCAGCCGGTAGAACGTCGTGTTGACTTCGACGGTGTCAAATCGCTGTGCGTAAAGCTCGAGCCAGCGCCGTTTTGGCTCCCCGGGCGGATAGAACGGCCCGCGCCAGTCGTCGTAGTTCCAGCCCGAACATCCAATGCGTGCCGGTTTCATCGCCCGGGTAGGTTCTGGTCGATCCGATGTCCGTCGGCGAACATCCCAGTCCTCCAATTCCGGCCCGGCCCAGCCTGCGGTCGCTGCGCGAGGCGGCCCAGAGCTGCCGCGCCTGCGAACTGTGGGAGGGGACCACCCAGGCGGTGCTCGGGGAGGGCGCAGGCAAGGCTCGCCTGATGCTGATCGGCGAACAGCCCGGCGACCGCGAGGACGTCGAGGGCCACCCGTTTGTAGGCCCGGCGGGCGGGGTCCTGGATCGCGGGCTTGACAGGGCCGGCATCGCCAGATCCGAGGTCTTCGTAACCAACGTCGTCAAGCATTTTCGCTACAAGGCCCGCGGCAAGCGGCGCATCCACCAGCGGCCGGACCGCATCCACGTCTCGGCCTGCCGCCCCTGGCTGGACGCCGAGCTTGCCCTGATCGGCCCCGAGGCCGTTGTCTGCCTGGGTGCCACCGCGGCCCAGGCGCTGCTCGGCTCCTCGGTCCGGGTGGGACGCGATCGCGGCCGGCCGATGGAGTCAGACCTGGCACCTCTGGTCACCCTCACCACCCACCCCTCGGCGATTCTCCGCGAGCGCGACGACGCCGCGCGCCGAGAGGCCATGGACGAGTTCGTGGCCGATCTGGAGCGGGTGGCGGAATGGCTCGAGAGTTGACATCAGTGCCTGGCTACCCGCGACGTTGGTAGCCGACGCTCCGCTTCGGAGCCGAGCACCTAGCGATTACAATCGCGTGCCCGAGTCATGGTGAACCTCAATCCTGAGATGCAGGCAACCAGACAGGCCGTCGAGTCACCCTCGTCGCCTTCGCTGGAGATCGCCAACGCGATGGCTCGGCTCCACAAGGAGTTCGTCGGTCGTGGGCCGACCAACTCCCGAGTCACGATCGACGGCGACTTGGTCGTCTGCCTGCTCGAGGGCGGCTACACCAAGGCCGAGCACACGTTGGAGGAGAACGACAAGGGCGACCTGGTCCAAGCTGGGCGACTGGGCCTTCAGGACGCGATGCGCAACGCGCTGATCGCGACGGTGGAAACGACGATGGGCCGCCGGGTGCGCTCGTTCATGAGCGCCAACGATCTGGGAGAGGAGCTCCAGGTCGAGGTCTTCGTGCTCCACCGGCCTACCGACGGCGCGGAGGCCGTGCTCGGGGATTGAGCGGGGTGCAGCGGCCTCGCTGCTCAGGTCGATATGATCGCGCGGGCCTCGGGACGGAGTTAGGGCCGTCCTGAGGGGCAGCAGGGCACGATGGGAGGCCATGGCGGGGATCTGCCGGTGCAAACCGTCGTTCAAATCACCTGTACGAACGATGTGCCTGCCATATCCGTACCCCGGCGTGCCTGAGCGCACCCCGCTCCATCCGTGAACCTCGGTCGCGATCAGCTGCCCGGGCTCTCCACCGATGAGCTGTTCAGGCTGCATCGAGAGAGGCAAGATCCGGCCGTCGTCGAGGAGCTGGTGCGCCGGTTCGAGCCATTGGCGCGCAGCGTGGCCCGGCGCTATCACTCCCGCGGCGAGCCACTCGAGGACCTGACCCAGGTGGCCACGGTCGGCCTGCTCAAGGCGATCGCCAAATTCGATCCCGACCGGGGGTTTGCCTTCACCAGCTACGCCACCCCAACGATGCTCGGCGAGCTCAAGCGCTACTTCCGCGACAGCGGTTGGGCGGTCCACGTCCCCCGCGGGGTAAAGGAGCGCGCCGTGGAGCTGGCCCGGATCACCGAGGAGCTGTCGTCGCGGCTCGGTCGCTCGCCCTCCCTCACCGAGCTCGCGGAGGCTCTGAATGCCACCGAGGAGCAGACCCTGGAGGCGATCGAGGCCTACCACGCGCGCCACGCCGCGCCGCTCGATCAGAGCCCTGACGACGAGGAGTCGGCACCGCTGGCACCGGCCCAGATGCTCGGAGCCGAGGACGAGCGCCTCGAGCAGGCCGAGTACCTGAGCGTGATTGCCAAGGGCGTGGAGTCGCTGTCGGAATCGGACCGGATGATGCTCTACCTGCGCTTTGGCCGCGATCTGACGCAGTCTGAGATAGCTCGCCGGATGGGCACCTCGCAGATGCAGGTCTCCCGGCTGCTGCGCGCATCGATCGAGAAGATCCGGCAGGCCAGCGGCGAGGAGGAGGCGGGCCGGACCCCCCCTCGCTCGCGCTCTCGCTACCGCTGACGGTTAGGACTTGCCGCGGTCGACCGCGCGCTGGAGCTGTGACTTGTCCATCTTGGAGCGCCCGGACACGTTTTTCTGGCGCGCCTCGTTATAGAGCTGGTCGCGGGTGCGACCCTTGGGTCGGTTGGTGCCCGAGCGCTGGCCGCCGCGCTGTCCCGGGGACAGGTCATCGACCGAGGTCCGGGACCGCTCCCGTGACTCACCTGACTGGGCGCGCTCCTTGTTGACGGTACGGGCCGCGATCTCCTCGGCCCGGCGCTCATCACGGCCCTGCTCGAGCTCGCTCGCCTTGACGTGTTCGTACTGCCGCGCCCGCTTGGTGCCTTCCTTCACGCCGCGTGGGGGCATGGTTACCTCCTTACATCGACCTCGCGCATTGAATACCCGGCGCTCTGTCGAGCAAACCCACCACCGTCGGTGGGCCGAGTGTGACGTCAGGCGCGGACCACGGTCGGCGTGCCCAGCGGGATGTGGTCGAGCAGCCAGCGACCCTCGGCCAGCGTGAGACGCATGCAGCCGTGGCTGACCGGCTTGCCGATGCTCGAGGTCTCAGGCGTTGAGTGGATCGCGATCCGGTCGCCGCCGTTCCAGTCAGAGATCGCATGCGGCGCCTTCGCCGACAGGGCCAGGATGCAGCAACCGTAAGGGCCCGCTGGGTCGCCCGTGGTGAGGCGATCGGTCACCGCGAAACGGCCGGTGGGAGTCGGCGCGGCCGGCTTGCCGATCGCGATGCTGTAGCGCCGCCGGACCCGGCCGTTGTCGAGCACTGTCAGCTGACGCCGGGCCAGCGAGACGGTAAGGCGCCAGCCGGTGCGGCTCAGCGAGGCGTCCTTGGCCGCGATCCAGCCGACCTTGCCGTTGCCGGCGATCGTGCTGACCACCCCCAGCCACCGGCCGGACATGCGAACGACCCACATCGCCTGCGGCGACCCGAACTTGGTGCGGGTGGGCACCTTCGCGTAGACGTGGCCTGCAGGGGAGGAGCGCATCACGGTCGAATGGGAAACCAGCGCCACCACCGCTCCCCGGCCCAGCGGCAGCAGCCGGTGGGTGTGGGTCGAGGCCGGGGCGGCGGTGACCGGTGCAAACGAGGACGTGGCCGTCGTGGCGCTCGCGCCCCCTCCGGAGCTGAGCAGCAGCGCGATCACGATCGGGACGACGGGAATGAGCGCCGCAAACCCGGCTAGGAGGGGACGGCGGACTCCGCCACGTCGGCGAGGGTCCTGATGGTCCGGAACGCTCACGCCAACCAGTGTGGCGCATCGGCGCCACCGGGGCTCAGGTTGCCTTTGCGGATTTCCCGGCCCGTAATCGCGCCGTCGTAGTCTTAGAGCCATGTTCGGACTACGCAACAAGACATCGATGATCGATGCCTCCTCGGCGCTCCCGGGCCGCGAGGAGGAGATACCGGTGGCCGACCGCCACGCGGTGCTCGGGACCACGCTGAAGCCACCGTTCCCGGATGGCTTTGAGCAGGTGATCGTCGGGATGGGCTGCTTCTGGGGCGCCGAGCGCATCTTCTGGCAGGCCCCCGGCGTCTACACGACCGCGGTCGGTTACGCGGGCGGATTCACTCGTAACCCAACCTACGAAGAGGTATGCAGCGGCCGCACCGGCCACACCGAGGCGGTGCTGGTGGTATTCGACCCGGCCAAGACCTCCTACGCGGAGATCCTCCGTCTGTTCTGGGAGAACCACGACCCCACCCAGGGGATGCGCCAGGGCAACGACGTCGGCACCCAGTACCGGTCGGCGATCCTGTGGACCAACGAGGAGGAGCGTCAGGCCGCCGAGCTCTCCCGTGACGCCTACGCGGACCGTCTCCGGGTGGCCGGCTATCCGGAGATCACGACCGAGATCGCCCAGGCAGGGCCGTTCTACTACGCCGAGGATTACCACCAGCAGTACCTGCACAAGAACCCTTGGGGCTACTGCGGGCTCGGCGGGACCGGCGTGAGCTGCCCGGTGGGGATCGGTGCCGCGGCGCCGTCGGCGCCGGCCGAGGCCTGAGTCAGACGGGGCCGAGCACCCAGGGCCGGGGATCTGAGCCCGGCCCTGATTTCTAGCCGCCCGCGACCGCCGGGAGGATCGTGACCTCGTCGCCGTCGTTGACCGGGGTGTCGAGGCCGTCGAGGAAGCGAATGTCCTCGCCGTCGACGTAGACGTTGACGAACCTCCGCAGACCGCCGTCCTCGGCGATGCGGCTCCGGAGCTCGCCGTATCGCTCGTAGAGCGCGTCGAGCACTTCGCCGACCGTCGAACCGCTGACGCTTGCCTGAGCCTCGCCTTCGGTGGCGCTCCTGAGCTGAGTTGGGATCTTGACGCTGATCGACATCGGCGGGGAGTCTAGGCCAGCGCCCCAAGCCGGTGGGCTGCCCGCTCGAACGAGTCGACGCTCGGCTCGATCTGCCACGCTTCGAAGGTCCCGCGAGCCACGTCGAGCGTCTTCAGGCCCTCACCGGTGATGTAGAGCACGACCCGCTCGTCGGGATCGATGTCACCGCGCTCGGCGAGCTTGGCCAGTACGGCGGTGGTGACGCCGCCGGCGGTCTCGGTGAAGATGCCGGTGGTCTGCGCCAGCAGCTTGATCCCTTCGCGGATCTGATCGTCGGTGACGGAGTCGATCGAGCCCCGGCTGGAGCGGGCCAGCTCGAGCGCGTACGGTCCATCGGCGGGATTCCCGATCGCCAGCGACTTGGCGATCGTGTCGGGCTTGACCGGCCGGCAGAAGTCCTGCCCGGCTTCGAAGGCACTGGCCACCGGCGAGCAGCCCGTGGCCTGGGCGCCGTTGAAGGTCGGCAGCTCACCGTCCAGCAGCCCCAGATCGATCCACTCCTGAAAGCCCCGCGCGATCTTGGTGAACAGCGACCCCGAGGCGATCGGAGCGACAACCCGGTCGGGGAGCTCGAAGCCGAGCTGCTCGGCGGTCTCGTAGGCCAACGTCTTGGAGCCCTCGGCGTAGTACGGGCGCATGTTGATGTTCACGAACGCCCACTCGCGTTCGCCGGAGAGCTCGGTGCAGAGCCGGTTGACATCGTCGTAGTTGCCATCCACGGCCACCAGGTTGGTGCCGTAGATGCCCGTGGCCAGCACCTTCTGCTCCTCCAGGTCGGCCGGGATGAACACGTAGGACTCAAGCCCCGCGGCCGCGGCGTGAGCGGCCACCGCGTTGGCTAGGTTGCCGGTGGAGGCACAGGCCACGGTTTCGTAGCCGAGCTCGCGGGCCCGCGCCAACGCCACCGACACCACCCGATCCTTGAACGAGTGCGTTGGGTTGGCGGCGTCGTTCTTGACCCATAGCTCCCTGAGCCCGAGGCGTTCGGCGAGCCGATCGGCGCGGACCAGCGGCGTCCAGCCGGCGGCCAGTGTTCCCTTGGGAGGCGTCTGGACGGGAAGAAAGTCCCCGTAGCGCCACAGCGAGTGCGGCCCGGCCTGGATCCGGCGCCGCAACGCGGCGGGATCGGCGTCAGCACGGGCGGCGTAGGCCACCTCCAGGGGGCCGAAGCACTGCTCGCACACGTACCGCGCGTCGAGCGGATAGGTGGTCTGACATTCCTTACAGCGAAGCGACTCGGGCGGCATATGAAAAACCTCCGCCGGGGTCTGTGGTCGGAGGCTCGAACATCGCCCTGTTCCACATCTCCCAGGCCTTTTGTAGTTGGAGCCTGATGGAATTGGCACCGTTCCCTTGCGGGAGGTTGCCGGGGTTTCGTAGGGCCATATCCCTCCACCCCTCTGGATGCGTACTGCTATGTGGGCGAAAGTATACCCGTTCCGGTCCTACGCCCGGCGGGTTTCACCTCCGCGTAACGACCCCGGCTCGCCGGTGTTCAGCAGGGGGCGATGGCGAGCACCTCGTCCGATCCGCAGGGGCGCCTCGAGGCGATGCTCGAGCTCGAGCAGTCCGACGCACCCCGCCGGCGGATGCTGGTGATCGTCAACCCCTACGCGACCACGGTCTCGGACCGGCTCAAGAACCTTGTCGTCTACGCGCTGCGGGGGCGCTACGAGGTCCACGCCGTCGACACCGAGGCGCGCGACCACGCCACCGAGCTGTGCCGCCAGGCGGCCAAGGAGGGCTACGACGTGGTGGTCGCCTTCGGTGGCGACGGGACGGTCAACGAAGCCGCCAACGGCCTGGTCGGCTCCCAGACCCCGCTCTTCCCCCTGCCCGGCGGGCGCACCAACGTCTACTGCCGAATCCTTGAGATCCCGACCGATGTGGTTGACGCCACCGAGTACCTCCTGGGCCTCGCCCACGCCTGGCAGCCGCGGGCCGTCGACGTCGGACTGGTCAACGACCGCTACTTCGTGTTCTCGGCCGGCGTGGGGCTCGACGCCAGCGTCGTCAAACGCGTCGACGCCCACCCGCGGCTCAAGGCTCGCCTGGGCGAGTACTACTACACCTGGACAGCCGTCGGAGCCTTCAACCGCCACTACCTGGTCCGCCCCCCGCGGTTGCGGACCGACTTCGGCGGCGAGACGGTCGACGGCGTCACCACGATCGTTCAGAACGCCGCCCCCTACACCTACTTCGGCAACCGTCCGGTGCACATGGGCGAGGGGGCCACGCTGGACGGCGGCGACCTCGCCGGCGTGGTCCTGCAACGCGCCAGCCCCGTCGACATCCCCACGATCACCTGGCGCGCCCTGGCCAAGCGCGCGCGGCTGGCGCGCCACCGGCGGGTGCACCCCTTCAGCGAGGTCACCCAGCTGGCCGTGCGCTCGCTGGACGATCGTGCGCTGCCGCTGCAGGTCGACGGCGACTACATCGGTGACGTGCAGGAGGCGCGGTTTGAGTCCCATCCGCGGGCAATGCTGGTGGTGGCGTAGTTTTCCGGGATGTCCCGGGCCGCCGTACGGACAGCAGGCTGCGGTTTGTTCCTGGGCCTGGTCGCCCTCGGGCTGGCCGGAGTTGAGGTCCTGGGCGGCCCCGCGCTCACCGCCCGGGCCGGGGCCAGGGTCCGCGCTGACTCCGCGCCGCTGCCACGCCTGGCCGGATGTCAGGTGCTCGGGGCCGGCAACCCGTTCAACCAGCGCGTCGATCGGCTACCGACCGCCAGGAGCTCGGCCGCGATGATTGGGCGAATCGGCCTTGACGCTCACGTGCATCCCGACTTCGGCACCCGGTACGCCGGCGCCCCGAACGGGATCCCGATCACCGTGGTCGGCGCCCGAGCCCGCCGGGTGCCGGTCCGCTTCCAGTACGCGACCGAGTCTGACCGGGGCCGGTATCCCCTCCCCCGCGGGGTGGCGATCGAGGGCGGACCGCGTTCCAGCGGCGATCGCCACGTGATCGTGCTCGACCGTTCCACCTGCACCGACTACGAGCTCTACGCCGCCTATCCCCACGATGGCGGTGGGCGCTGGACCGCGGGGTCGGGGGCGATCTTCCACCTGAACTCCGACCGGCTGCGCCCGCGCGGCTGGACCTCGGCCGACGCCGCCGGGCTGCCGATCCTCCCCGGTCTGGCGCGCTACGAGGAGGTCGCCGGCGGGGCCATCGACCACGCCCTGCGATTCACCGCTCCGTGCACCGGCCACCGGTTCGTCTACCCAGCGCGCCACGAGGCCGCCACCTGTTCCGGACCCAATGCGCCGCCGATGGGGCTGCGGGTGCGCCTCAAGGCCGGCGTGAACATCTCGGGTCTGCCCCACCAGGCCCGAGTGGTGGCGCAGGCGATGAAGCGCTACGGACTGGTCCTGGCCGACAACGGCTCCCCCTGGTACGTGTCGGGCGCCCCGAGCCCCCGCTGGAACGACGATGCGCTGCACCAGCTCGGCCGGCTCAGCGGACGTGATTTCCAGGTCGTGGACACCAGCTCGCTTCCGCACCCCGGGGGCTGACCCGGGGCGGCGGCGCTGAGCCGTCGACGCCCGGGGAGCTCTGATCGGGTGCGCTGGAGGGGCGAGAACGCTCGCTCGGGTCGCTCCACGGTATGTGGACGCGCTGAGCGATCACGACTGGCGGACGCTCGAGTTCGCGGCCGAGCACCGGCTGGTGCTCGCCACCCATGTCGCCGCCCTGCTGGGGGTGTGGCTGCCGGCCGCCGAGGCGCAGGTGCAGTCGCTGCTCGACCGTGGCCTCCTGCGCGACGCCCGGCGGTCCGAACAGGCGCTGGGCTGCGAGCAGATCACCCGGGCTGGACTCAACGCGGTCGGGAGCACCCTTCCGGCGCCGCGGCCGAGCGCGGCGGGAACCTATCAGCACGATGTCGGTCTGGCCTGGCTGTGGCTGGCGGCGCGAGCCGGCGCCTTCGGTCCCCTGACGGCGATCGTCTCCGAGCGCCAGATGCGCTCCGAGGACGGCCGCGCCGAGCAGCGCCAGAACTTGCTCGGGGTCAGGCTCGGCGGCGTGGGGCCGGGGGGACGTGACCGGCTTCACTATCCGGACCTCGTCCTGCACACCGCTGCGGGCCACCGGGTCGCGCTCGAGCTCGAGCTGACGCCGAAGCCGAGCGCCCGCCTGGAGAAGATCCTGGCCGGCTACGCCGCCGATCGAGACGTCGATGCGATCGTATACCTGGTCGACAAGCCGGCCAGGGGACTCGCAGTCACCAAGTCGGCCGCCCGGCTCGGGATCTCCCACCTCGTCCACGTGCAGCGGGTCAGCTTCGCCGCGCGGCGGCCGGCGGACCGGGTGCGGGCCGCCGAGCGCGCTCGGGGAGCGGCCGGCACGGTGCACCGCAATCCGCGCTCGGATGCTGTCGGTGTGGCCGGCGCTGTCCGTGGGGCCGGCGCTGCCCGTGGGGCCGGCGCTGCCCATGGGGCCGGCGCTGGCAATGGGGCCGGCACTGCCCGTGGGGCCGGCGCCGGCGACGCCGAGCGCAGCCGGTGAAGCCCGCTCCTCGCCCGCGCCGTCCCCCCTACTGGGCCCTACTGGCTCTGGCCGGCCTGCTGGTGCTTCCGGTCACCGGGGTCCTGGTGGTGTCAGTCGCCGCCGTCGCGATCTCCGGGATCGCCGCCGCCGTCCGGAGGTCGGCGGCCCGCCGGTCGGCCGCCGCCGAGGATGCCGCCGCGCGGGGTCAGGGCGCGGTGGTCCTGGGGGCCGACGACCGCGGCCGCCCAGTCGCGCTGACCGAGCCCCAGCTCGCTGCCCACGGCCTGATCGTCGGCGCCAGCGGCGCTGGGAAGTCGACCACCCTGCTGGCGATTCTCGAGGACCGGATCCGCGCCGGCGGCCCGGTGGTGGCAATCGACCTCAAAGGATCACCGGGATTCGCCGGCCGCCTGCAGCGCGCGGCGCAGGTCGCCGGCCGGCCGTTCACTCTCTGGACCCCGGACGGCCCGGGGAACTGGAACCCGCTCGCCCACGGCAACGCCACGGTGCTCAAGGACAAGCTGATCGGGGCCGAGCGCTTCTCCGAGCCCCACTACATGCGCGCCGCCGAGCGCTATCTGCAGACGGTGTTCCGGGTCCTTCAGGCGGCCGCCCCGGATCACGCGCCTCGGCTCGATCAGGTCGTCGCCCTCATGGAGCCGCGACGGCTCTCGGGGATGCTGCGCCAGCTGGAGGCGCCGCTGGCCGAACAGGTGCTGGACTACCTCGGGGGCATGACCCCCGATCAGCTGAGCGCAGTCCGCGGCCTCGGTACGCGGCTGGCGCTGCTGACCGAGTCGGCGGCCGGGCCGCATCTGCTGCCAGCCACCGGCGCCGGGCACACCATCGATCTGCGCCACGCGCTCCAGGGTCCCGAGGTGGTGGTGTTCAGCCTCAATTCGAGCCTGTACGGCAAGCTGGCGGCACAGCTCGGCACGCTGGCGATCCAGGATCTCACCGCGGCGGTCGGCCGCCGCCAAGCGCTGACCGGCCAGCGTAGGCCCCCGCAGGCGATGATCGCGGTCGACGAGTTCTCGGCCCTCGGCGCCGACAACCTCCTGGCTCTGCTGGCCCGCGGCCGCGACGCGGGCGCTTCGGTGCTGGTGGCCACGCAGGAGCTGACCGATCTGGACCGGGCCGCGCCCGGGTTCCGCGAACAGGTGCTGGGGATCATCTCGGTGAAGATCGCCCACCGCCAGGACGTCCCCGCCTCGGCCCGGCTGATCGCCGACATGATCGGCACCGAGCCGGTCTGGGAGGAGACCCGGAACATGCAGAGCCCGTTTGGTCGCCGGACGTCCAGCCTGGGCACACGCCGTGAGGTGGAGCGGTTCGTGGTCCACCCCAACGAGATCAAGTCGCTGCCGACCGGCGAGGCGGTCCTGATCACCAAGACCCCGCGGTCGGGGGTGACCCGGGTGCGGGTGACGCCGCCGCCGGACGCTCCGGGTGCGGCCGCCCAGGGGGCGGCGCAGGCGGAGCCGGACGCTCCGGGGCTGGCCGCCGCGCGGGCGGCGCAGGCGGAGCCGGCCGCCCCGCGGGCCGCGCCTGCGGAACGGGCGAGCAGCGCTCCGGTGCCGCGGGTGCGGGGCTCCGACCCACCCGCGCCATCACCGCCCCACTCTCCGGCTCCCAGCCGGCCGGCGGCCGGACCGCGACCGGCGTTCAGCGGACGGGCGTTACCACCGCCGCGCGATGCTCCTGACGCCGGCCGCTGAGCACCGACGGCGTGGCGACAGGGGGTGTGGCGTCCAA
>DASXJY010000026.1:0-26805 GCA_036497115.1 Solirubrobacteraceae bacterium | reverse complement strand
GGCCCGTGTCCGTGCGGTGGGCGGTCTGATCGTGGGCGCCGGGATCTGGGCAATCACCTGGATCTTCCCGGTGACGTTCATGCTGGCGATGTCGTGGGCGTGTGAAAGCCACTGTCGGGCTCTGGGTCGACGCGCCGTCTCCTACTACTCGGGCCGAGAGACCGAAGGCGAGATCGAGTCAGAGGAGAGGGTGG
Organism: Solirubrobacteraceae bacterium; assembly: GCA_036497115.1. Lineage (GTDB taxonomy): Bacteria > Actinomycetota > Thermoleophilia > Solirubrobacterales > Solirubrobacteraceae > Palsa-465. The sequence continues at coordinate 26,611 of DASXJY010000026.1, read as the reverse complement.
AGCGGCGGCTGCTGCGAACGATCACCATCTTTCTGTCGGTGGCGGTGCCGATCGTCTTTGTCGCGGTGGCCGACCGCATCCGCAACAAGACCGGCATCAACGCCTTCGGAGCCGCCGGAGCGATCGTGGCGCTCTCGCTGGTGATCGCCATGACCGTCGTGGCGCGGCGAGCGTGAGCCCGGATCCGCCGACGTCCCGTCGCGCCCAGCGCGCCCCGCGCGCCCCGCGCCGCTTGACCCTCCAGCGCGCCGTGGAGGTGGCGACCGATCGCTACGGGTTGGTGCTGCTCCTGCTGCTGGTGACGTACGTCCTCGCCTCCGCGCTCCCGAACAATGACTGGTCTCAGGTCGTGCTCGCCATCATTGCCGCGACCACGGCGGTGGCGACGCTGGCGGCGTCGAACGTCGCCAAACACCACCAGCGCATCGCCCTGCTGCTGGCCACGATCGCGGTGGCGATAGCGGTCCTCTCGGCCATCGTGGGCGGTCGGACCGGCGGGGTGTCGGGACTGATCATCGCGATCCTCCTGGCCTCGTCGCTGGTGGCGATCATCCGCCGGCTCACCCAGCACGACCACGTGTCAAGCCAGACGGTTTTGGGGGCCACCTGCTGCTACGTGCTGTTCGGGCTCGTCTACACGTTCATCTACGAGGCGATCGCGCGCCTGCAGAGTGGGACCTTCCTGTTGCCGGCGGGAACCCACACGCTGTCTGACTATCTGTTCTTCAGCTACAGCACACTGACCACCACCGGATACGGCAACCTGATCCCCGCCACGGGCCTCGGTCGCGCCTTGGCGATGCTCGAGGCGCTGATGGGGCAGCTGTTCCTGGTCACAGTCGTGGCCCGGCTCGTCGCCCTGTGGATGCCGCGACGGGCCCGCGCGCAACGCGATCAGTAGGGGCAATCGTGACCTGTCTGCGGCGGCGTCACCCGGCCGGGGTGAAGACGAATCACCCGTCGGGCGGCGAGTGTCTGCGCCTCAGCCAACCAGTGAGGAGAAGCCAGAATGTTCAGAGCCCGCAGGCGGCCGCTGCTGCGGACGGCGATGATCGGAGGGGCCGGCGTCATGGCCGGCCGGCACGCGGCGCAGAGCCAATCTCGCGAGCAGGACCAGGAGCAGCGCCTCGAGCAGCTGGAGGCGCAGCCGGCAACGTCTCAGGCCCCGCCCGCGCCCGCGGCAGCCTCGGCGGCGGGTCCCGACCTGGTCGACCGGCTCAAGGAGCTCAGCCAGCTGCAGCAGTCCGGAGCTCTGAGCCAGGAGGAGTTCCAAGCCGCCAAGCAAAAGCTGCTGGCCAGCTAGTCCCGAGAGGAGACAGTTATGCAAGTGGGACCTGTACAGCTGCTGGTGGTGGGCTTTCCCACCGACCAGCCGCACCCTGAGCTACGGGCCGAGGTCGAGAGACTGCGCTCCCAGCCCGGCATCCGGCTCTTGGACCTGATGGTGGTGCGCAAGCATGAGGACGGCAGCCTGGAGCGCCTTGAGACCAGCGATCTGTCGAACTCCGAAGCCACCGAACTCGGGGCGATGGTGGGGGCGCTGATCGGCGCCGGCGCGGGCGGAGCGGAGGGCGCTGAGCTCGGAGCCGAGGCAGGCGCGCTGGCCGCCGCCGAGGGTAAGTCTCTCGCCCAGGACTTCTGGTTCGTCGAGGACACGCTGCCGACCGGGACGGCCGCCGCCGTTGCCCTGATCGAGCATCAGTGGGCGATCGGGCTGCGCGACGGGATCCGCAACGCGGGTGGTTCCCTGATGGCCGAGTCCTGGATACATCCTCTCGACCTGGTGGCGATCGGACTCGTGAGTGCCGAGGAGGCCGAACAAGAGCTCAGCTTCTAGGCGCCGGACCGTCGGGCCGGATCACGCAGCGAAATCCGATGTGCGATGTCGAAGTGTCGATCGCTTCGGACTGGCGCGCCGCCGGACGGTAACGAAGGCAGTAGTTCGGAGCGCACAGGTGCGAGCCGCCCTTGATCACCTTACGGGGAATTTGCTCGCCGGGGCCGTAGCTGTGCGCGGACGAGTCCACGCGCGGGTTGCGCGGAACACAGCAGTTCGGCCCCTGGTCTGCGGTCGCCGTCGGGTCGTAGGAGAACCAGTCCGAGGTCCACTCCCAGGTGTTGCCGGTCATGTCGTAGAGCCCGAAGCCGTTGGCGGCAAAGCTGCGGATGGGGGAGGTGAGCGCGAAGCCGTCGGTCATCAGGTTCTGCCAGGGAAACTCTCCCTGCCACGTGTTGGCCATCATCCGGCCGCGGGGCGCGAACTCATCGCCCCAGGCGAACACCTTCTGCTCGAGACCTCCGCGCGCGGCGCGCTCCCATTCGGCCTCGGTGGGAAGATCCTTGCCGGCCCAACGGGCATAGGCGAGGGCGTCGCCGTAGCTGACGTGAATCACCGGGTGAAGCTCCCGTCCGCCGACGTTGGATCCCGGGCCCTCGGGACGGCGCCAGAATGCACCCGGCGTCCACGCCCACCAGTTGCTGAAGTCGCGCAGGTCGACCGGTCCGGGGGTGGGTCGGAAGACCAGCGATCCCGGGACCAGCAGCGCGGGGTCGGCATCCGGATACGCGTCCGGCGCGGGCGCGATCTCGGCTGTGGTCACGTGCCCCGTGGCCTTGACGTAGCGGCGGAACTCCGCCACCGTCACCGGGTGCTCGTCGATCCAGAATCCATCGACGGCGACGCGGCGGACCGGCCCCTCCTCAGGGTAGAAAGCATCCGAACCCATCACGAACTCGCCTGCCGGCACCCAGGCCATGTCCTTGGCCGGGGTGCGAGGTTGAGTGGACGCTGTCACTGACGAGATCCTGGGCGGCCGGACGGCAAACGCGGATCAGCCCGCGCGGTTGATTGAACCACGACCAAGCTGGCGGCGCGGTCACCAAATCGCCGAGGCGGCGGCAACTCACCCACGCCGGGTGAAGCAGCCTCACCCCACCTAGTGCGATCTTCTGGTGCAGTGGCGGCCAGCTACGAAATCCGGATCCGCGGCAAGGTCGGCGACAGCGTGCTCGCTTCCTTTGATGACATGGACGCCGCGGTCAAGCCTGCCGAGACGGTCCTCACCGGGAGGATCGTCGATCAAGCCCAGCTGCACGGCGTCCTGCAGCGAATCCAGTTGCTCGGTCTCGAGCTGGTCGAGGTCCGGCGGGTGGCCGGGGAGAGCGACGCCGGCCGCAGCTAGCGTCATGGCCCCACGATCACAGCGAGTCCTCGCCGCAGCGGCGATCGTGTTGGGGATTGCCTCGGTTGCGATCGCGCTGGTCAGCCTGGTCCAAGACTTTCCGGCCGGCCTGTTCGTGCTCCTGCTGGACCTGGTGGCGATCACCGCCGCCTGGCACGGAGTGCTGCGCCGCGGCGCCCAGCGGCTGATCTGGCTCGTCGTTGCCGTACTGGCGATCGCCGCGGCGATCGCCGTGCTGGTGGGAAGCCACTGGGTGCAGACCGCACTGGTGGTGATCTTCGCCGTCGGCGCGGTGGGGTGCGCCCGGGCGGCTCTGGTCAGCCGCGTGCGCCTGGCCCCGGTCCCAGCGCCGACTCATCCGGTGCTGATCTTCAATCCCAAGTCCGGCGGGGGTAAGGCCACGAAGTTCCGCCTGGCCGAGGAAGCGCGCCGGCGCGGGATCGAGCCCCACGAGATGGTGCTCGGCAAGGACCTCCAGGAGACTGTCGAGGAGCTGCTGGCCCAGGGCGCTGACGCCGTAGCGGTGGCCGGCGGAGACGGTACCCAGGCTCTGGTGGCGACGGTGGCGGCCCGCGCCGGCATTCCGTATGCGTGCATTCCGGCCGGTACCCGCAACCACTTCGCCCTCGACCTGGGGGTCGACCGCGACGACGTGGTGGGCGCTCTGGATGCGTTCGTCGACGGGGGAGAGCGGATCGTGGACCTGGCCGAGGTCAACGGGCGGGTATTCGTCAACAACGTCTCGGTCGGCCTCTACGGCGACGCCGTTGCCCGCGCGGGCTACCGCGACGCGAAGATCAGGACGCTGCTGGACACTCTGCCGCAGGTGGCCGGGCCCGAGTCCCAGGGATTGCCGTTGCAATGGCGCGAACCTGATGGATCCAGCCATGACGGCGGGCTGGCGCTGTTGATCTCCAACAACGTCTACCGGCTCGGCCGGATTGTCGGCTCCGGAACGCGTCCCAGCCTCGAGGACGGCAAGCTCGGCGTCTCGGTCATCGCGCCGGACGCAGGCGTCGGCGATGGGATGGTCAAGCGCTGGTCACTGCCGGAGATGGAGGTCCCCGGAGAATCGCCGATCGCAGTCGGGATCGACGGGGAAGCGATGACCCTCACGCCGCCGCTGCGCTTCCGGATGCTCCCCGGTGCGCTGCGAGTCCGGATAGCCGCTCAACACCCCGGATGCTCGCCGTCGGCGGGATTGCCAGACGCCGCGCTTCCGTCCGTCGCGCTGCTGGCTGGACTCGCGCTGACCGGCAGGCGCTGACCTGCGGACGCCGACGGTCAAGGGTTTGCGGGCGGACGCCGATGACTACCGAGGCGAAGTCCACTGTGGCTTGGATGGCCCATGTCAACGAACCCCTGAATCGAGGCAGCGATGGCCCAGGATGAGTGGGATCGGCCGGCGCCGGGCCGGCGGGTGTGCCCTAACTGCGGCGCGCCGGTGCCGCCCGGCAGTTCGTTCTGCCCTGAGTGTGGCCACAAGCTGCAGGAGAATCGCTCCAGCGCCTGGCTGATCGGCCTGGCCGCGTTCGTGGCCGGAGCCGCGGTGGCCTTCATCATCAGCGTCGCTGCCGGGGTCGGGACAAAGACCGTGACCACGAAGTCGCCTGGGGGCTCGCCCCAGCACACGGTGACGAAGACGAAGACCGCCTCGGGGACACCGACCGTCACCGTGCGGACGTCCACCGCCACGGCGCCGGCCAAGACCGTGACGCAGCCGCCCACCACGGTGACGAGCACCACCACTTCGACGACCACCACGACCGCGAGCTCGACCTGATGGCCGTCGTCTCCGCGCTCCCGGCCCAGCTTCGTTTTCGTCTCGCCAGATCACTGGGGAACTTCAATCCCCAGGGAGCCCAGAACGTTCTCGACGAGATCTTCGGCTCGCTGAGCACCGAGAACGCGCTGTCGCAGGTGGTGATCCCCTATCTCGAGGGGCTCGAGTCGGCGACGGTGCGGACCGCCTCCTCCGTGGCCCACATCCAGTTCGCGACCAGCTTGCTCGAGACCCGCCTGCTGGCCCTGGCCAGCGGCTGGGAGAGCGGCGGCGATCCGACCGTGGTGATCGCCTACCCGGGCGACGAGCAGCACACGTTTGCCGGGTTGGCGTTCGGGCTCGTCCTGCGGGGACGGGGCTGGCGGATCGTCCATCTGGGGACCGGCACTCCTGTTCAGGCGGCCGCCGATATCGCCCACGCCGCCAACGCTGAGCTCGTCGTGCTGGTGGCCCGCGACCCCGCCATCCTCGCCGCGATCCGCGATCCTCTGGCCCGGCTGGTCTCGCACCGGCGGCTCGCGCTGGCCGGGGCGGGGGCCACCGCCGCGCTGGCCCGCGACGTCGGCGCCGAGGTGCTGAGCCCCGACCCGGTGGCGGCGGCGACCGAGCTCACCGTACGGGTGCGGACGCCCTCGCCGGTTGGGCCGCGCCCGGGGGGCCCGCGCCCAGCAGCCCGATCGGCGACAAAGTCTGTGCAGCCCCGGCGGGTGCCGGCCTTATACTCGAGTGAGTGAGAGGACCGGAATCCTCCGGTCCACTGGATGCAGCACGGACGGAGGTGGGGCAGACGCCTCAGGGGTCACGGACGCGTGAACCGGATCGCCGTCACGAGCGCGCGACCGACGAGCCGACGCAGACAGGTCCTGGATACGCCCCGCCGGTTCCGCGCTCGGCGGTTGCCCGGCCGGAGCTGTTTGACCGCCTCGACCACGGGATTCGCGGGCCGCTGACGCTGGTAACCGGAGCTCCTGGCTCGGGCAAGACGCTGCTGCTGACGACCTGGCTGGCCGCCCGGCCTCCATCCGGCCCCGTGGCCTGGGTGTCGCTGGAGCCGATGCACGGACGTCCGGCCCACTTCTGGCACGAGTTCCTCACCGTGCTCGACGAAAGCTCGGAGGTCCGCCTCCCGCCCGTAGCCGACGGCTCGACCGGCCACCAGGAGGAGTTCGTGGCCGGGGTCGCCAAGGCGCTGGCCGGTTTGCCTGAGCCCCTGGTTCTGGTGTTCGACGATTTCGAGCGACTGCAGTCGCGGGAGGTCACCGAGGGTCTCGATCGCCTACTGCGTCTGCACCCCCGGCAACTTCGGCTGGTCATCGCCAGCCGGCTCGATCCTGGCCTGTCGCTACAGCGCCGGCGGCTGGAGGGGGGACTGGCCGAGATCCGGTCCACGGATCTGGCCCTCACCCGCAGCCAGGCCGGCGAGCTGTTCGCGCTGGCCGGCCTGGAACTGACCGATGTGCAGGTCGACAAGCTCCACGAGCGGACCGAGGGCTGGGCCGGGGGCCTCCGGCTGGCCGCCCTCTCCCTCCAGGGACACCCCGATCCGGACGGCTTCGTGAGGACGTTCGCCGGACACGAGCGGACGATCGCCGACTACCTGCTCGAGGAGGTACTGCAACAGCAGCCGGCGGAGGTGTGCGAATTCATGCTTCGCACCAGCGTCGTCGAGCGGCTGGAGGCCGGGCTCGCCGACGCGCTGACCGGTCGCGACGACGGCGCTCGGATGCTCGACCGGCTGGAGCGCGACAACGCGTTCCTGGTCCCGCTTGACCAGCACCGGCACTGGTACCGCTACCACCCGATGTTCGCGGAGCTGCTGCGAAATCAGCTCAGGTACCGGATGCCCGACGCCTTCGCCCTCGAGCACCGCCGGGCGGCGCGCTGGTTCGCGTCCCACGGGATGGCGGCCGCGGCGGTGGGGCACGCCCTGACCGCCGGGGATGTCAAGGCGGCGACGGAGCTTCTGGCCCAGCACTGGCTGACGCTGGTGGTCGATGGCGAGGCCGAGGCGCTGGTCGGCGGCATCGAGGCGCTTCCGCGTCCCGTGGTTGCCGGCAGCGCCGAGCTGGCGCTCGCCGGGGCTGGTGCCCTGCTGGAGGTCGGAGATCTCCACCAGGCCGAGCACTGCCTGGAGCTGTGTGACGCCAGGGCCGGAACCGTACCGGCCAAACGACGGGCGCAGCACACGCTGTTCAGGGCTGTGGTCAAGATGCTCGCGGCTCGCCTGCGGGGCGATTTTGCCTCCTCGCAGTACGCCGCCCACCGCGTCCTGACCGGACACCAGCTTGGTGCCCTGCCTGACGAGGCTCGGGCGCTCGCCGTCCTGCACCTCGGGGTCGCCGAGAGCTGGACCGGCTCATCGCGGGAAGCTCGTCAGCATCTGGAGGCGGCGCTGGAGCTGGGTCGGCGCGAGGGCCGCGACTATCTCGTGCTCAGCGCGCTGAGCCGGCTGGCGCTGCTCAAAGCCCTCGACGGAGGTCTGCGCGACTCCGCCGGCTTCGGTCAGGAGGCGTCCCGAATCGCCGCGCGTCACGGCTGGGACGAGCAAGCAGCCGCCGCACCCGCCTATCTAGGCCTGGCCATCACCAACTTCTACCGGGCCGACCCCGCCGCGGCGGGCGATTACCTCGAGCTGGCCGGACGGGCCGCCGCTCGCTCCCAGGAACGCACCACGCGCTGCCTGATCGATCTCATGCGGGCACTGTTGCTGGCTGGCACCGACGGCGGCGAGGCGGCGCGGATCGCCCACACCGTGGCGAGCAACGCCACCGACTGGGCCTTGCCGCCCAGCCTGGCGGCCCGAGCGCGGGCCGTGGAGGCTGGATCGCTGGCTCTCAGCGGGGAGGTCCAGCGCGCTCGCGAGACGCTCGAAGGCCGGCCCCTGATGCCAGCCTGGGTCGAGTTCGACCTCGTCGCGGCGCGCCTTGCCCTGGCCGACGGCGACCCCGCGGAGGCGCTGCGCCGCCTGCAGCCCGACCTGGTCGGAAACCCGGTGGCGCTGCATCCGGGCAGCGCGATCGAGGCGCGAGCCCTGGCTGGGCTGGCCAAGCATCTGCTGCACGACGATCAGGGCGCCCTCGACCTGCTCGAGGAGGCGCTGTCAGCCGCCCAGCCGCAGGGCTATCACGAGCCACTGCTGGCGGTGGGAGCGCCGTTGCGGGACCTGCTCAAGCGCCGCGTTCGCGCCGGCACGGCCCAGCGCGCGCTGGCCGGGGACTTGATCGGCGCCCTGGAACAGCAGCAGGGGCTGGCCGAGGACGACTACCGCCATCTCCTGCTCGACCCCCTCAGCGGTCGCGAGGAGGCCGTGATGCGCTACCTACCCACGCTGATGTCCAAGGCCGAGATCGCCTCAGAGCTGTTCGTCTCGGTTAACACCGTCAAGACCCACACCAAGAACATCTACCGCAAGCTCGGTGTCGGTACCCGGACCGAGGCGGTGCGGCGGGCGAGGTCGCTTCACCTCGTCTGAGAACGTGGGTCTGGCGGCGCGGCCGCCCGCCCCGCCAGACCATCTCACGCGCTGCTTTGCTCAGCTCTGGCCCGCCGCGGCCAGCGCGTCGGACAACCGCTGCTCGGTTTCGTTGTCAAGCGAGGTCTGGATGATCTTGCCCGGAATCTTGATCTGCGGGATCACCTTGTCCGCGCTGACCCTCCGGACGAGCAGGATCACGGCGCCCGCCCCGGGCGCGAGGTTCGCTCCCAGGTCCTTCATGAAGTTGTCATCAACGCCGTAGTCGCTCATCTTCCCGGCCGCCGCCCCGGTGGCGGCGCCGATCGCCATCCCGAACAGCGGGACGAAGAAGATCAGGCCGATCAGGCCTCCCCAGAGTGCTCCGCCAACCGCCCCGCCGGTGGCGGCCGACGGCTGGTGCAGCTTGACCTTGCCATCCTGCCGGCGCTCGACCACCACCAGGTCGTCCAGCTCGATCTCGTGCGCCTTCTGCAGCTGGACAGCGTTCTCGGCGACCTCCCTGGCCGTGTCGACGCTGTCGTAGGCGATCGCGACCAAATCGCTCATACCGTCTCCAATCTCTCTCGTGTTTGTCGTGGGCCAGCGGCCCCCCGCCATGGTTGGCTTCGCCGGGGTGAACCGCAATCACCCCCCGGGGGTGATTCCCGGATCGACCGCGGTCGCCGTCGCCTACGCCCGGCCCGGCTCGGGCTCGCCATACACAGCCAGCCCATGGATGATCCACAGACTGATCGCGAATATCGCCAGCGACCAGAACGGATATGCCGGCAGGTCGAGCAACGCGTCGATCGCCACCAGCGAGGCAGCGACGATCCCCAACCAGCGCCCGAAGGTGCCTCCGCCGAACAGGGATATAGCCGCCAGGAGCTCGATGATCCCCAGGATCAGGGCCACCCAACCCCACGTTTTCAGATCGGAGAACACGTAATGGGCGTGGTGCGTGAAGAAGCTCGAGTTCCCGATCGCGGCGATTCCATAGATGATGTTGAGCGCCCCGCTCACCATCAAAAACACGGCGGCGAATATCGCTGCCCCCACTCCCCTGACCTGATCCATCCCAGCACCTCCTATCGGAGCCGCAAGTCACAGGCTCGCGGCGTCGCTGTATTGCCTATCGGCGGAGTTTCAGCCCGCCGGGGGTGAGTCCGCCTCATCCAAGACGGGTGATAGGCACGCCGACCGCGTCCAGGTTGTGCGTTTTAGGTAACTCTCGGCTTGACCACGTTGTGCAACTCCTCACCGCGGCACCATCGAGCCAGCTGCTCACCGGCCAGCTGTGCGGCCCGCGCGTAGCCGAGCGCAGAGTCGCCTGCGATGTGGGGGGTGATGGCCAGAACCCCCCGGGCCCTCCACAGCTGATGGTCGGCGGGCAGGGGCTCGGGGTCGGTTACGTCCAAGACCGCTTTTAGCCGCCCCGTGGTGACCTCTGCCAACAGGGCCCGGGTGTCGACTACGGGTCCTCGTCCGGCGTTGACCAGTAGGGCGCCATCTTTCATCGCCGCCAGCTCGGCGGCGCTGATCAGCCCGCGGGTGGAGTCGGTGAGCGGGGTCAGCACGACGACCGCGTCGGCCCGGGGGAGCAGCCGTAACAGATCCGCGACGCCGTGAAGGCCATCGTGGGCGTGTGAGCCCACACCGAGGACCTCGGTACCGAGGTCGTGCAGACGCTGCCCCAGCAGGTGACCGATCGATCCCATCCCCACCACCACCACGGTCCAGCGGCTGAGATCTGTCAGGTGGCGCCGATCCCAGCTGCGCTCGCGAGCGCACTCCAGCAAGCCGGTGGATGCACCGAGCAGCGCACCCAGGATCCACTCGGTGACTGGTGCGTCGCGAGCTCCCCGGGCGCTGCACAGGGTGGCCTGCGCCGGGACGCGCGCTTCGATCCAGTCGGCGCCCGCCGACAGGACCTGAACGACCGCCAGCCGCTCGAGCTCCGGAAGCCGTTTGAGCACGTACTCGTCGGCCAACGGGGGAACCAGGAAGTCGATTGTCGTCAGGTCCAGGCCATCGTGCACCGCCAGCAGCTGGGCCTGGGACGGTGCCTGGGCGCGAATCGCCTCCAGAGCCTGGGGAGCGACGGCGACCCGAACCGGACCGCCCGGGGGTGGCTCAGCCGCTGACAAGGGCCATCGCGGCGGCCATCGCCACCGCAGTGCCGCGCTTGTCGCCGATCAGACTGCCCTCCATCCGGTTCATGACGTAGGCGATCGTCACCCGAGCGTCGAGGTCGTTGACCACCAGCGAGCCGCCGTATCCGCCCCAGCCGCAGCCTCGCGGCCCCATCGGCGTCGTTTCGCTGGCCAGGCCGAAGCCGACCCCGAACCGCAACGGGACGTCGAGCACCAGGTCGCGTCCGTTTGACTGCTCTTCGAAGATTGCCTCCACGCCCCGCTCGGAGAGCAGCCGAGTGCCACGAACCTCGCCGCCGCAGGCCACGGCCGACTGGATTGCCGCCACCGATCGGGCGTTGCCGTGCCCGTTGGCGGCGGGTATCTCGGCCCGCTGCCACCACTGCGCCGCTGTGACCTCGCCGGTGATCACCGGGTTGCTCAGGGTCCGGATCCCGAGCCGCGGAAGTCCTGAGGTATGCGCGTCGGCCGGCGGAGGTGCGATCAGCGGCGCCACTCGCGACTCGGCCTCCGCCGGCAGGCCGATATGAAAGTCCGCCCCGAGCGGATCGGCCACCGTCTGCTTGAAGAAGTGGCCCAGCGAGATGCCCGTGATCCGCCTCACCACCTCGCCGATGAGGTAGCCCTGGGTGACGGCGTGGTATCCCGACTCGGTGCCGGGCTCCCACCACGGTGCCTGTGCCGCCAGCAGCGACGTGCAGCGCTCCCAGTCGGCGAGCTCCTGGAGCGCCACCGGCTCCTGCCAGCCGCTGAGGCCGGCCGTATGCCCCATCAGGTGGCGCACCTCGATCCGATCCTTCCCGGCCTGTGCGAACTCCAGCCAGTAATGGGCCACCGGAGTGTGAAAATCGAGCTCTCCGCGGTCGGCCAGGATCAACGCGCACAGCGCGGTCATCGTCTTCGTGGTCGAGAACACGTTGACGATCGTGTCCCGCTCCCAGGGCTCGGTGGCGTCGGGGTCCTTGTATCCGCCCCAAATGTCGACGACCGGCTGGCCGTCGAGGACGACCGCCACCGACGCTCCGATGTCCTGCCCGCTGTCGAGGTTGGCCGCGAGCACATCGGCCACGCGCGCGAAGCGCTGCTCGTAATCGCCGTGGATCTCGGCCACCGGCAGACCCTATCCGCGAAGGGCGTTCGACGAGGCAGCGCGCCGGCAGCCGAAGCTGGCGCGGAGCCCGGCGCTCAGCGCCGCGGGTCCTCCGCGGCTTGGGGATCGCCATGCTCCACCGCTCCCGCATTGCTGCCGACCGAGTGGCGTTCTGCGCCGGCGGCCCGGTCGTCGCGGACGGTGGCGTCCTCGTAGGCGCTTCGGTCGCCCTCGACGTCGGCGGGGCGATCGTCGAGGTGGCGGTCTTGCCCGCGCTCGGCTACCGCGGTGCGGTCGGTGGCCACCGCTGTGCCGTCGCGGTCGGTGCCGGCCCGGTCACGGCGGCCAGTCGCCACGGGCCGCTCATCGGCGGCGACCGGCACGGTCCGGCGCGGGCGAGGCATCAGCGTGTTGAAGAGAAGAATCGCCGCTGCGATCCCCCAAGCCAGCTCGGTCCAGCCGTTAGCCGCGATCAGGCCCAGGACATCCCCGCTGATCAGGGCAATCACCGCCGCCGTCCCCAGGGCAACCCCAACGATCAAGCTCATGGTCTTGGCCAGCAGATGCTGGGCCGCGCCGAACAGCAGCAGTCCGCCGGCTACGGCGGTCAGCATTCCGGTCCAGCCGTTGGCGCCGAAGATCCCAAACACCTTGCCGGTGTCGGGGGCCTTGCCGTTGGGAACGTTTGAAAACGGCGGGAAGGTGTGCTGCCGGTACAGGCAGTAGAGGCCGGCGGCAAGCAGGATCGTGCCGAGTATCAGGGCCGGCCCCCTGGCCAGGCTGACACCCTTTTCAGTTCGCACATCGTTCATTTCACGCGTTTGGGCCACAGCCATGTGCGCCTCCTGACGTTGGCAGTGGGTTGACCATCTCCTCGCTCTACCCGTCCGGGCCGATGTCACGCAAACCCGGTGCCGTCGGTGTCCGAGCGAAGACTTTGGCCGCGGAGGGGAGCCGGAGGCTGGGGACTAGCCCACGACGGGCATGCTGCGCTGGTTGCCCAGCCTGGTCAACGTGCGCTGCATCGTCGAGGTGACCAGCTTGTAGCCGTCGGCGACGTCGGGCTGACGGCCCAGACGCTCGCGCAGATCGATCGGCTTGAGGACGCGGATCGAGATCTTCGCCGGCAGCGGAAAGCGCAGCGGCAGGTCAAGAACCGTGACCCCGAAGGGCGGTCCCAGGACCGGCGGTAGAACCTTCAGGCGCAGCAGCCGGTCCAGCCGCAGCGCCCGGGCCACTCGGCGCCCCTGACCCAGAAACAGGGCTGTCTCCTGCCCGCCGATCGCCACTACCGGTACGACCGGGACGTCGTGCTCGAGGGCGAGCTTGACGAAGCCCGATCGGTCGTTGAAGTCCACCTTGTCCGACTCCCAGGTGGGACGGTAGGTCTCGTGATCGCCGCCGGGATAGACGAGCAGTGCCGCGTCGCGGCGCAGTGCCTCTGACATGTTGGCCGGCGAGGCGGGCACGGTTCCGTAGCGCTGGACCAGGACCCTTAGGCCCGGTGTCTTGAACACCAGGTCGTGGGCCAGCTGATGGAAGCGCCGCTGGGTCCCGAAGTGATCGTAGAAGGCCTGGCCGAACACGAACGTGTCGGCGATCAGCGTGCCCCCGGAGTGGTTGCCCACCAGCAGCACCGGTCCCTCGGCGGGGATGTTCTGAAGGCCGCGGACGTCGGCGCGGAAGTAGTACTGCGACCAGGCGCGCAGCGCCGGCAGGGTGCGCTCGATGTAGTGCGGATCGCGGAATTCAAACGGATCGGGACGCGGCCGCCGGGCCACCGTGCTCGCCACATCGCCGGCCGCGGCCGCCACCATCCGCAGGTAGGCCTCGGCCGGAGCGGCGCCAGCGCTCCGCCGCTCCTCCGGGCGGCCGTCGCTCTTCATTTCTGTCTCCTACCCGGTCGGCGGCTTGCGCAAGCCGGGGAGCTCAGGCCACCGGATGTGCCTTCTGCAGCCGCTCCAGTACCGCCGCCGTCTCGGGATCGCGAGCCAGAACGAGCTCGCGCATCATGCCGGTGTCGAGCCGGGCCGGCTCGGTCTCGGCGAAGAACGCCTCCAGCGTCCGGGCGAAGCGCAGCGGGTCGTCGAGCTGGGGGAAGTGCCCGGCCCCTTCGAAGAGCTCGAGCCGGCTTCCCGGCATCCCCTGATGAGCCGGCTGGGCGTGGGCGACCGGGATGATCCGGTCGCGCTGGCCCCAGACGATCAGTGACGGCATCTTCGAGGCCAGATAGAGGCGGTCTGAGGCGTTGATCCGCTGACCCGTGGGATCGATCACGCTGCGAAGGGTGTGGATGAACGCGCTGCGCGCCTCGGCGTTTGACAGCGATTGGTATCCGCGGGCCATCTCCGTGAGGTCGGGCCGGGTGCGAAGGCCCATCCGTCCCAGGGCCCGCGGGATCACCGAGGCGACGTCGAGCACCCGGGGGTGAGCCAGCACCGGCAGCACCAACTCCGACCCCGGCAGGGTCGCCGCCCTGAGCAGCGGATGTACCTCCCCGCCCAGGCCGCCACTGGAGACGAGCACCAGCCGCTCGCAGCGCTCGGGGAACTGGTAGGCGAACTGCATCGCGATGCCGCCCCCCAGCGAGTGTCCCACGACGCTGGCGCGGGCGATGTTGAGGCCGACCAGGAGGTCTCGGATTCCCGATGCATGCGAGCCCAGCGAGTAGTCGCCGCGGGGTTTGGCCGACTCGCCATGACCGAGCAGGTCCGGGGCCACGACCGTATGCTTTGCCGCCAGCAGCTGGACGACTTGGTCCCACTGGGCTGCCCGCCCGGCGACGCCGTGAATCAGCACCACCGGCGGTCCCTGCCCGGCGATGGTGAAGTTGACACGATGGCCGTGAAGCAGTACCTCGACGCGCTCGACGGTCGCCACCGGACGGACGGGCCGCTCTCGCTTCCTCGTCTTCGGCGGGGCCGGGGGAGTTTGCGGGGCTGGAGTAGTGGTCATGCGGCTCACGCTACCGGGTCAGGGCCCACCGGGTCAGGGCCCACCGGGTCAGGGATCCGGCCAGTCGCGGGTGACAAGCGGCGGCCAGGTTGAGCGCAACCCGGCGCTTCGTGGACAAGCCCAGGTGCAAAACGTGCCGCACTCGGCTTTTACGGCCCGGGCGTGCGGAGCTCTGCCCGCCCGGGGTGAACAAGGTCGCGCACCGTCGCGAAGGATGTCAGGACGTTTGGGCACCCCGTCGACCGGTTCCCCAGCCAAAAGCGCCCTACGTCAGCCGTTAGGCGGACATTTTGGAGCGAGCCTTTAGTGTTTGAGCGGGGTTCGCTCTGTGCGGCTCAGCAGGTGGTCACGGTGGGGCGAGCGCGGTCCGGAGAGGCGTTGCGCGCTCCGGAATGTCGGGCTGGGTCCCACGAGCAGGGTTCCGAGGCGCTCCCGGCTGCGGCCGCTGCCGGCCCCGCTGCGGAGCGCTCAGGGCAGCTGACGGATGGGGGCCCCGGCCACGAAGGCCGCGATGTCCTCGACCGCCTGCCCGTACATCGTCCGGAACGCTGCCTCGCTGACGTAGCCGAGATGCGGAAGCAGCACGGTGTTCTCAAGCTCGAGCAGCTCGTGGTCAACCGGGAGTGGCTCGCGGTCAAACACATCCAGGCCGGCCCCCGCGATCGTCCCGCCTCGCAGCGCTCGCACCAGTGCCGGCTCGTCCACTATCGGACCCCGGGAGGTGTTGACGAGCACCGCGGTCGGCTTCATCTGGGCCAGCTCGCCGGCGCCAAACAACCCTCGGGTGCGGTCGCTGAGCACGAGGTGGATCGAGAGCACGTCAGACGCGGCCATCAGCTGGGACTTGGAAACCCTGGCCACACCGCACGCGTCGGCGCGCTCCTGGCCAAGGTTCTGACTCCAGGCGATCACCTCCATTCCGAACGCCCGCGCGGGTGCCACCATCGCCGCGCCCAACCGTCCCAGCCCGGCCAGCCCCAGCGTCTCCCCGGCCAGATTGCCGGGGAGGCCTAGCTGCCACGTCCCGGAGCGCAGCCCCCGGTCCTCGATCGTGACTCGCTTGTAGAGGGCGAGAATCAGCGCCCAGGCCACCTCGACGGTGCTCGGCACCCCACCCCGCGGGGCCCCGCTGGCGCCCTCGGTTCCCGAGACGGCGACCCCTCGCTGGCGCAGATACGCCACATCGAGCGACGCGTTCCGCATCCCGGTGGTGACCACGAGCTCGAGCTTGGAGAGCTGCTCGAGCACCGCCCGGGGCAGGGCGGTCCGTTCCCGCATGAGCACGAGGACCTCGAAGCGCTGGAGCGTCTGCACCAGGGCGCCGCGGTCGATCGGCTCGTGAAAGTAGGTCACGGCCGTCTCGGGCCCCAGCGAGTCCCAGTCGGCGAATTCGCTGGCCCGCCGCTGGTAGTCGTCCAGGACGGCGATCTGCACAACCACGCCGCCGGAGCTCTCAGGCGGTGGCGCTCAGCACGGCACCGGCGGCGTAATCGTCGAGCCACGGCGTGCGGTAGCCGGTCCGCCAGACGATGGGAAAGAACGCTTCGTCGAGCTCGGTCTCACCGGGCCGGCGGTAGCGCGAATAGATGCGATGGGGATGACCGGGATTCCAGCGCGTGTCGGTCGAGATCATGTGGCTGATGATCGACCGGCGCTGGGCGTCGGCGCGTTCGTTGGGCGGGCTGCCGTGGAAGGTCCAGCCATCGTGAAACGCTGCGCCTCCAGCCGGAACCTCGATCGGAACCAGCTCCAGTTCGGCCCCCGGCGGCATGGCTTGGCGGACATGACCGAGCCAGTCCTCGGGAGCATGAAAGGTGCCGCCCATGCCCGCGTGTGGCCACAGCTGCGATCCACGAACGTAGTAGATCGTGCCGGTGTCGGCAGCTGTGTCGTCGAGGGCCATCCAGCAGGTGGTCATGTTGGGGGGATCGAGGTAGTCGAGGTAGGCGGCATCCTGATGACAGAGCAGCGCCCGGCCGGACGGGGGCTTCCAGATCGCATTGTCCTGGGCCAGGCGTAGACCCGGCAGCTGGGCCAGCCGGGCTCCGAACTCGCCCACCTTGCGGGCGAGGACGACCCCGGCCAAGACACGGTCGGCCTTCCAGACGTTGCACAGCTGCCGTGTCAGGTCAGGCGCGGTTTGGTCAGGGATGTAGTTGACCTCGTCGGGTTCGAGCCCGGTCTCCCACTGGTGTGCGAAGACGCGCATGAAACGCTCGCGCACAGGTTGCAGCTCATCCGGCTCCAGAAAGCTCTCGACGATCAGAAATCCGTCGCGGCGATAGCTCTCGATCTGCGCGGCCGTCGGCTCGAGCACTCGGTCAGTCTAGATCCCGGCCGCGGCCAGCGCGGTCGGGTTTGGCGTCACCCGGTAGAGCACCGCCGCGTGGGCTGGAACGCGGGCGCTGATCCGGCCGGTGGTGGTATGGCTGCGATACGTCCACAGGTTCTGAACCTTGTAGCGCTTGCGGTGGGAAATCCCGATGTCCCGGGTGGTGGTCGTGATCCGAATCGCGGTCGAGCCTCGGTTGAGCAGCGCCACTGCGCGGCCGCCCCCGGCCAGCGGCTTGACCCACACCTGCGCCGAGCGATCACCGCGGATCGCTCTGCCCTGAACACCAAGTCGGTCCTGATCGACGGCGATGATCTGCCGGTTCTCGAGCATCCTTGTCTGCGCCGGAGATAGCCTGCGCGGGTCGCTGCCGAGCACCAGCGGCGCCGCCACGATCGCCCACATGGTCATCTGGGCCTGAGCCTCTCCCCGCGTCATGCCGAGCTGGGGGCCCAGGTAGTCCGGGTCGTTCCAGTGCCCGT
Organism: Solirubrobacteraceae bacterium; assembly: GCA_036497115.1. Taxonomy (GTDB): domain Bacteria; phylum Actinomycetota; class Thermoleophilia; order Solirubrobacterales; family Solirubrobacteraceae; genus Palsa-465. The sequence continues at coordinate 9,180 of DASXJY010000026.1, read as the reverse complement.
GACCGGCCGCCTTCGGGTGGGCCGCGTCGCGATCCAGGTTGCGCAGGACGTTCTTGAAGAGGATCTTTCCGGTGGCGCCGATGTCGGTGTCGGTACGCCAGCTCTGCGCGATCCGCGGTGCCCAGAGAGCGTTGGCGTATGAGGAGTTGGCCAACGACGGCCGCCTGCCGTTGATCTGGCCGGGAACCCAGAAGTTGCAGACGTTAAAGATCATCGGCCGGTGGCTGGAATTGTGGGCAATCGCCGCGGCGAACCGGTCATAAAGGGGCCTCGGGGCGAGCCCCTCCTGGCCGGCCCCGCAGAAATCGACCTTGACCGCGTCGAACCCCCACGCGGCGAACGTGTCGGCGTCCTGCTGGTAATGGCCCAGCGAGCCAACGCCCCGGTGGTAGCAGCCGCTGGCGCCGGCATCGCTGTAGATGCCCGCCAGCAGCCCGTGAGCGTGCAGCCAGGCGGTCAACCACGGCAGTCCGTTCGGCCACTGTTGGGGGTTGACGTTCAGGGTTCCGTCGCCGCCGCGCCGGCCGCTGGCCCATCCGAAGTCGAGCCAGACGATCCGGTAACCCGCTCCTGCCAGGCCCCGGTGCAGCAGCGAATTGGCGACCGAGAGGATCGTCCGCTGGTCGAAGACTCCGCCGACCCCGTAGTAGGTGTTCCACCCCATGTAGGGGACCGAGGTGGCCACGCGAGGAGGAAGGACAACGCCGCGGGCGGGGACGGCCGCGATCCCGCCCGCAGTCACGGCGACGGCCAGGCAGGCGAACGCGCAGAGCGAGATCCGCCTGAGGTGCGCCATCCCGCCTTCAACACGGGGAACGGGCCAGAGTCTCGGTCGGCGGCGGCCGGGGCGCAGTCGCCGGGCCAGGTAGGCTCCCGTCGGTCATGTCCCGGCCCTATCTCGTCCGAATCGTCCTCGCCGTGGCAGCGGTGGGATGCCTCGCCAGCCTCGCCTCGGCGAGTACCGGGACCCGGTGGCCGAGGCCCGACCGGAGCTTCGGTGGCGGGCGGGGCTGGGTGACGACCCGCATCCCCGGCGCGAGCTCGGTCGCCTATGCCGCGGCGGTGAACCAGAACGGCAGGCTTGTCGTCGCCGGCGAAGCGATCACCCGTGGCGGCAACGCCCAGATCGTCGTCCTGCGCTATCGACGCAACGGGCGCCTCGACACCAGCTTCGGGTCTCGCGGAGTCGTCGAGACCTCGCTCCCGGCGGCCAAGGGGCCGTACATCGCGCAGTCGATCGCGCGGCAGGGGTCGACCGGAAGGCTTCTGATCGCCGGTGGCTACGGCCTCGATTCGATGCTCGTAATGCGGCTCACGGCGAATGGGAGGCTGGATCGGAGCTTCGGTCGCCGGGGGCTGGCCACCGTTGCCGTCGGAGGCATCGCTCAGTCGCTCATCGTGCAGGAAGGGGGCGCGATCGTCGTCGGCGGGTCCAACGCCAACGCCAACGGCCGTCCCATGGTCGTGGCCCGCTTCAGCCGCAACGGCGCCCTCGATCGCCGCTTCGGGCACCGCGGGCTGGCCCAGGTGCTGTTCTGGAACCCCGAGCTCGCCGCCAGCGCCGGGGCCACCGGTCTGGCGTCGGCGCCCGGGAACGGCATCATCGCCGCGGGCCATCTCGATTACATCGGCTCCGATGGGCACGGAAGCGCAGGGGTATTCCGACTGTCTTCGAGGGGGCGCCTGGTTCGAGGTTTTGGAACCGGCGGGCATACCGAGGTCGCCTACACCAAGTCCGGCGGCGGGTTTGCCCAGTGGTTTCCGTGTGCGATGACCCGGGACTCCCGCGGACGAACAGTCGTGGCCGGCGACGGATCGGCTGGCCGCGCCGCTTCTCTGTTGAGCATCCGACTTACCGGAGGGGGGCGATTGGACCCGTCCTACGGCAGAGGCGGGCGCGCCGTCAGCCCGGGTCTGCGCAGTGACAGCGACACGACCTGCGGGTCCGCGGCCAGCCGGGGTGGGATCACCGTGGGAGTGGGCTCGACGGTGACGCGGCTACGGCCCAACGGTTCGTCGAACGCTCGCTTCGGCCGGCGCGGAGTGTTCACGGTCTCCCGGCCCCGGGGTGTGAGCCTCAACGCAGTGGTGGCCGTGGCCTCCGGCCGTGTGACCGTGGCGGGAGCGGCCGGGAACTCCATCTACGTGGCGCGCTATCTGGTTCCGGCGGGGCTCTAGTCCCGCCTGCGGGAGCGCCTGAGGAGCTTCGGCGACATGTAGGGTTGCCCCGCCATGCCTGGGCTCCAGCCGGGAATCGAGCAGTCCTATGAGTTTGACGCCACCGGTCGGCTGCTCACCGATGTCGGCGGCACGCTGGGTTTCCCGGTCCTCTCGACGCCCGGGATGATCGCGATGATGGAGCGAACCGCGGCGACGCTCGTGCACCCGCTGCTCGAGGACGGCACCGCGACGGTCGGCTTCGAGGTGTGCGTCAAGCACGTCGGGGCCGCCCGAGAGGGCTCACGCTGTGTCGCGCACGCCCGGCTCGAGGAGGTCCGCGACGAGCGCAAGCTGCGGTTCGCGGTTCACGTTCAGACCGACGACGGGCGAACGATCGGCGTCGGGACGCACGAGCGCCGAGTCGTCCCGGCGGGCTAGTGGCGGGCGAGCTCCCACATGGCCTGGCGCTCGGAGAATGTCAGCCTCCGCCAGTCATCTTCCTCGGTCTGTGACACGTAGATCTCGACATCGACGACGCTGCGGACCCCGCCGAGTGCATCGACCGCGTCGCGGGCGTTGACGTCGTCGACCAGTGCCCGTCGCGTCATCAGTTCGACCACTTTGAACCTGCGGGGTTGCCGGGGCTGAGGGGTCTCGGGCACCCGTGGGGGCGGCGCTGGGGCCACGAACAGGGGCTCGGCCGCCGACGGTCGCCTCGTCACACGATCGAGCGGCACCATGTTGGCTCCGGTGCCCTTGGTCTCGGTGTTCAGGACCCAGACTTTTCCCATACCTCGAGGATAGGGCGGGCCCGGCCCGCGCCCGCCGACCTGACGTTGATTTGCGGGGTGTACAACGAATAGGCTGACCCGATGTTGGGGACGCAGGGTCAGCCATCGATCGAGGGGCTGTGCTAGCTCGCATCCCGGTCCCGTTCGCGCTTGCCGGCGGAAGCCTGATCTTCATCGCGGTCGTGGTGGCGTTGTTCTTCGCTGTCGTCTACGGCTACTACACCCGGCGAGGCAGTGGCATCAGTCAAACGCCCTATCGCCGCCCCGATGCTCCGCCCGAGGCGCCGAGCGAACTCGCCCACGACACCACCCAGGAAGTGCGCCACTGGGAGCGCGGCACCGCCGGCCACCACCGACGCAACAGACCTGACACGGCTGGCCGACCACCCGACCCGGTGGCGCAGGCGCTTGCCGACTGGCGGCTCGCGTCGAGCTCCGCGCCGGTGCTGGATCCGCCGGTTGGTCGCGCCGATCACGTGCTCGGATCCGGACAATCACCCGCGGTGGCCGTTTACCTGGATGTCACCTCGGAGCCGTGTCGCAGCGCATACGGGCTCCTCTCCCAGCTCGCCGACCAGGGCCAGATTCGGCTGGCCGTACGCCAGCTACCGCTCGCTGACGTCCACCAGCTTTCGCTGACGGCCGCAGAAGCCCTCGAGGCGGCGGCGGCGCAGGGCAAGTTCTTCACCGTGCTCGGCCATCTCGTCAGCGCATGGATCAGAGATGAGACAGAGCTGCTGGAGGCCGCGGCCCGCCACGTTGCCGATCCGGATCGTCTCCGACGAGAGGTAGGGGAGGGACGCCATCGGGCTTCGGTCGTCGAGCAGATCCGTCAGGCGACGACCAGCGGCGTCCACGCGGTGCCCGAGATTTACATCGAAGGCGGGCAATACGGCGGTCCGATCCGGCGCGACGACCTGGATCGGACCCTGCGCCGGCTACGGGCCTCAAGCTGATCGGAGGGGGCGCGACCGAGCCGTTCCGCGGCGATCAGCCCCCGATCGAGTTCAGCTCGCCCAGGGCGTCCTCCGGCAGCTCCAGCCCCGCGCCGGTGACGTTCTGGCGCAAGTGGGCGACCGATGAGGTGCCCGGGATCAGCAAGATGTTGGGCGACCTTTGCAGCAGCCAGGCAAGCGCGACCGCCATCGGAGTCGCCTCGAGCCGCGAGGCGACCGATTCCAGCGCGCGTGACTGCAGCGGGGTAAAGCCGCCCAGGGGGAAGTAGGGGACGTAGGCGATGCCCTGCTCAGCCAGGGCGTGGATCAGCGGGTCATCGACGCGGTGAGCGATGTTGTAGAAGTTCTGCACGCACACGATCGGGGCGATCGACTGTGCCTCGGCGACCTGCTCGGCGCTGACCGTGCTGACGCCCAGGTGCTTGATCAGTCCCTCCTGCTGCATCTCGGCCAGCGCGGTGAGCGGCTCTGCGAGCGAACCAGCCGTCGGGGAGTCGAACCCTCCGACACGCAGGTTCACGACATCGAGGGTGTCCAAACCGAGGTTCTCGAGGTTGTCCAGAACGGCTTGGCGCAACTCGGCGGGCGCCAGCGCCGGCGGCCAGCCCCCCTCGGCGTCCCGGCGCGCGCCGACCTTGGTCACGATTCGCAGGTCGGCCGGATACGGATGCAACGCCTCCTTGATGATCTGGTTGGTGACGTGGGGGCCGTAGTAGTCACTGGTGTCGATGTGCGTGATCCCCAGCGCTACGACCTCGCGCAGAACGGCGATCGCGGCATCCCGGTCGGCCGGCGGCCCGAACACATGAGGTCCGGCGAGCTGCATCGCGCCGTAGCCGACGCGCGTCAGGGTGAGGTCGTCGGCCAGGATGAAGGTGCCGCCGGGAAGCGTCGTGGCTGCCATGTCGTCCTTTCGAGGATTGGCGATGAAGCTCGCTCGCCTCTACGTTAAACAGGCGCGCCGCGTGGCCGGCTCGGTGCCGGGCTCAGCTGGCGAAGTCGAAGCGCCGGATGGTCCCGGTCAGCTCGAACAGGCGGTGGACACGGGGTGGGGCGGAGCGCAGGGACAGCCGGTGATCGTTGCCCCGCGCGCGCTCGCTCGCCTCCAGTAAGACGTGCAGGCCGCTGCTGTCCATGAACTCGAGGCCGCTGAGGTCGACCACGATGCGGTCGCGACCGTCGGTCACAGCCTCGGTGAGTTCGCGCCGCAGGCGGGGAGCGGTGAGCAGGTCGAGCTCCCCGTAGAGCGCCAGGACGAGGTCGTCGGGGCCGTGCCGGCGGTGGATCACGAGATGTTCGAAGGTCATCGCATCGCCTCTCGATGCAGCTCTGGAGTGCGATGGCCGAGTGAGCAGACCAACGGTCTGGCCTGTCACCACTCCCAACTTTTCTTTCAATGCTCTCGCCAACCCCGCCAGAGTTGCGAGCGCCGCGAAATCGTACCACCCGGGTCGGCTTGCCCATCATCGGCACCCCGATGCGCTACGGTCACCAGACACGCGAGTTCTCACAGAGCGGCCGGCAGCCGAACTTTCTGGGAAACGTGGGCCCCGAGAAACGGTTTCTTACCGTCTCCATTCCTTTCATTTCTCGGGCCCGGATTTAGGAGCGGAGGCGAGAAGGGAGCCGGAATGTCCGGCACCGAGCATTCGCACCCATCTGGGCTGTCGCCCGCCGCGGCCATCTCTAACCGCGTCGTCCAGCTGATGAGCAGCTACACGGGCCGAGGACCGACGAAGGCCTGGACCTCAATCGAACAAGACCTGATCTCGGTGGTGTTGCGCGACACGCTGACCAAGGGCGAGCGCAGTCTCGTCTCCGACGGCCGTAGTGACCTGGTCCTCGGCATGCGCAAGGCGTATCAGAACACGATGCGCGAGGACCTTGTCTCCGCGATCGAGCAGCTCAGCGGGCGCAAGGTGATTGCCTTTCTCAGCGATAACCACATCGATCCGGACATCGCGATCGAGAGCTTCGTGATGGAGCCGCGATCTGGATCGGGCACCAGCGATCACACATCCCCGGGCGCGGTGGACGGGAGCACCACGCAAGGGTGAGGCCGATGCCTCGGCGCGGGCTCGGCGGTGTGAATCGCGAATGCCTTGTCAGGCAAGCGGATCTCCCCGACCATTGGCGCCGCCCTCGCCGTGGGCTATGGTGTGCAGAGCGGTTGTGAGATCCGCGGGGTCTCTGGCTGTGGCGATAACGGAGAGCAGCTTTCTCGGCCCGGGAATATCGGCTGAGGGGGGCTTTGCCGCCGGCCCGTGAACCTGGGAGCGACAGTTATGTCCGTCTTTGAGCGTCCCCGCGACGAGACCAGAGAACGCAAATCGCGTGCCCGAGAGGCCGCGCTGCGCGCCAAGCGGCTGAGCGAGCAATCCTCGCAGCGGCAGGCTCGCTGTGAAGAGCTCGGGGCTCGGTTTGCCTCGAGGCAGGCCAGGATCATCACCGGCGTTGCGACCTCAGGACAGCTCGGCTCGGCAGCGCCGATGACCGAGCAGCCCGAGCTCGCCGACTCCTGGCCCGCCGGAAAGGTGGCACTGGTGGATCTGCATCCCGATCTCGCCACCGAGCTGAACGCGGCCGAGCTGGCGGTAGCGCGAAACGGCCTGCAGGTGCCCGTCGTCCGTGTGCCGGCCGGTCGCTGCGACCTCGGCCTGTGCGCGCGGGCAGCCGAGACGCGGGGGCCGCTGCTGGGTGCCGTCATCATCGAGGGGCTGCTGATCTGTGAAACCTGGTTGGCCGGTCAGGTCTCGGCGCAGATCCATGGCCCGGGAGATCTGCTCAATGCCGATCGAGAACAGGACGGATCGCTGGCGACCGCACACACGCTGCTCGCCACGGGCGAGGTCGACCTGGCGATGCTCGATGACTGCTTTTTGGCCGCACTGCGCCGGTGGCCACAGCTCGCCGCTCGGTTCTTCACCCAGGCGATGCGCCAAGCCGATCGCGCCGGCGAGCACCAGGCCATCTCGCAGCTGCCGCGTGTCGAGGACCGCCTGGTGGCCCTGTTTTGGCACCTCGCCGACCGTTGCGGCCGGGTCGGACCCGACGGGGTGCTGATCGACCTTCGGCTCACGCACGAAACCATCGGGCGGCTGATCGGAGCCCGCCGCTCGACCGTGACTCTGGGCCTCACGGCGCTGGCCGGCACCGGGCTCCTGCAGCGGACCTCGGACGGCAAATGGCTGCTGGACACCGCGACTCAACCGCGCAACGGCGTTCACCCGTCCGATTGACGTTCGCTCGAGGCCGGAGTCTTACCGAACGCCTAGATTCGCGTACTAAATCCCAGTCGGCAACGGACGCGTTGTGCGCGCTCATGCGCCCTCATGAGCGCGCGTGCCGGGGCCCGCGCCGCCTGGGGGTTGCTGGCCGCGGGCCCCGGTCCAGTTAGGAGTGCGGCTAGTGCTCGTGCGGCAAGGAACCCGGCGGAGAGAGAAGCCAGCTTTCAGCCGGCTGGCGAGCTCGTGGCCTCGGTCATGACCTGTGCCGCGGTCAGCTCGCGTGCAAACACCGCCGCATCGCTGACGCTGCCCGCGAAGGCACCTCCCGGCCGGTTCGGCCAACCTAGGTTGAGCTTGCCTCCGAGCTGCCAGTGACCGAGATAGGACTGGGCGGTCGTCGTCGATCCTGTCGCGGCGATGGCGCCGTCGATGTACAGGTGCATCCCGTCGGGGCCCTGGGTGGCGACGACGAAGTGCCACTTGCCGTCGTTGTAGGTCCCCGGCGACTCGATCGTCTTGGTCGTTCCCGGATAGACACCGAAGTCGAGGTTCCCGCTGTTGGTCATGTAAATGGCCCGGTCCTGCGAGCCGCCGGCTCCTGCGTATGTGGCCAGGATTCCGCCCGTCGTGGTGGTGGCCTGAAACCACAGCTCCTCGGAGTAGCTGGTCGGGGTCTGCTGCGGTTGGGTGGAGGTCACCTGGCCGCCGCTGAGTGTGAGACCCTGGCCGCTGCTGGCCTCGACCGGGCTGGGGGTCTGGTAAGCGATGCCTGACGTCGTGAAGGCGCCGCTGTCGCGGTTGCCCGAGAGGTCGGCGGCGCTCGAGGACCCGGCCGCATCGGAGAGCGGCCAGTACAACGAGGGGCCATCGGCGGCGATGCGCTGGCCGTAGGTGGAGGTCGGCGTCGAGAGCGCCGGCGTGGTGATCTTGATCGTCTTGGAGATGCTCGGCGTGCCGTTGGCGCTGACCGCGAACAGCATGTACGGACCGGGCAGCGCGATGCCGGGATCGGACGGGATGGCCAGGCTGTAGGTGTTGGCGGTCGAGGAGACGATCGGGAGCGGGATCCGCCGTTGGTCGTTGTCGATTGCATGCGTGGCCTCCCCGTAGCGGATCAGCGCGAAGCTGGAGACGGGAGCCTTGGTGCTCACGGTGATCGTCTGTCCGGTCTGCGCGGTGGCCGGCGCCGAGGCGAGCGCCGGGCGAGCGGCTCGCGAACCGTCGGCGTTGAACAGGTACGGCGGATAGAAGATCTGTCCGTCCGGGTGATTGGTCGCGCAGGAGCCGCAGAGACCGCCTCCGCCGGAGAAGACCGTGCCGTCTGGGAGCAGCACCCCGACCGAGTGATAGGTGCGGGGTTCGGCCTCTTGGGCCATCACCGTCCAGCGCCCAGTCGAGGGGTCCCACATCTCCGGATGCAGATCGGCTGTCACATCGGAGAACGGAACCGCGTAGCTCTCACCGCCGACGGTGAAGATCTGCCCGGTGGGGAGGACCACGCTGTTGGCGAAGGCGCGCGCCTGGGCCATCGATGCGGTTGCCGTCACCGTCGGGCTGCTCGGGCCGATGTCGACAACGCTTGCCGCTTTGATGGCGTTGGCGTTCTGATAGTCGGGCGCGCCGCCGACGGTGAAGATCTTGTTGACGTCGTAGAGAACGGCGTTGCCGTTCATCTGGGCGTGCGATCGGGCTCCCGCCGCGGTGATCGTGCCGGCGCCGGTGGTCGAGATCCAGTGCATCCTGGCGGAAGGCCCGGCGTGGAAGACCCGGCCGCCTGAAGCGGCCAGGAACCATCCGTGGTTGTCCTGTCTGAACACGCCCTGCAGGTCAGGCGTATAGATGGGGTTGGCCGGCACGCGCGTCAACTCGCGCCAGTTACCGGTGGGAGACCACATCTCTCCGAGCTTGCCGCCGAGGGCGCCCGACCACGAGCCGCCAAGCACGAACACCTGGCCGTCCGAAAGCGTCGTCTGCCCTTGATAGCCCCGGCCGATGTTCAGCTGGGGGCCGGCGCGCCACGTGTTGGTCGCCGGGTTGTAGATGCTC
>DASXJY010000025.1:0-1812 GCA_036497115.1 Solirubrobacteraceae bacterium | reverse complement strand
TGCGGGCCGCAGAACTTGTAGGGCGAGCAGATGAGGACGTCGGCGTCGACGGCGCGCACGTCGATCGGCTCGTGGGCGGCGTAGTGGACGGCGTCGATCCAGGCCAGCGCGCCGGCATCGTGGGCCATGCGGCAGACCCGCGCGGCGTCGACCACCGTCCCGACGGCGTTGGAGGCCCAGGCGAAGGCCACCACCCGCGTGCGCTCGGACAGCTTGGCGGCCAGGTCGTCGAAGTCCAGCAGCGTGTCGGGATGAAGCTCGATGTGCTTGACCACGAGGTCGCGGTCGGCGGCCAGCTCACGCCACGGGGCCACGCCGCCGTCGTGATCGGCGCTTGACACCAGGATCTCGTCGCCGGGCTTGAAGTCGCGCCCGGCGGTGCGGCTGAAGGTGAAGTCCAGCGAGGTCATGTTGGCGCCGAACGTGATCTCCTGCGGGTCGCAGCCGAGGAAGCGCGCGGCATGGGCCTCGGCGGTCTCCAGGATCTCCTTGACGCGGAAGCTCGTGGCGTAGCCGGCCCCCAGGTTGGCGCTGGCCTCGCGCAGCGCGCGGGCGACGGCGTCGCCCACCTCGTCGGGCACCTGGGACCCGCCCGGGGCGTCCAGGAACGCGAACCCGCCACTCAGCGCCGAGAAGCGACGGCGCACCTCGCCGACGTTGATGGTTGGGTTAAGCGTCTCTGCCAAGGCCCTCTCCTTGCTGGCGGCGGTCACACACGTGCTTGCAGCGGTCACACGGTAATGGTTTGATCGCCATACAAAATCAGACTGAGGGGGTGTTGGACACCTTGAGCGTTCGTGTAAGCCGCCACGCGGAGGCCAGCTGGCAGGGAACCGTGCCCGATGGGGGCGGGCGTATTGCGCTGGGCAGCGGCGCGTTTGAAGGCGTGTTCACGCTGCGCAACCGCGTCGAGGAGGACGTGCGCGGGACCAACCCGGAGGAGCTCATCGCCGCCGCTGAGGCCGGCTGCTTCACCATGTCGCTGGCCAACCTGCTCGAAGAGGCCGGCTCGCCGCCTCAGGATCTGCGGACGACCGCGCGGGTCCGGCTCGAGCAGAAGGAGGAGGGCTTTCGGATCACCCGGATCTCGATCTCGACGGTCGGCGACGTACCCGGGTTCGATCCGGCGCGCTTTGCCGAGCTGGCCGAGCAGGCCAAGGCGACGTGCCCGGTGTCGCTCGCGTTGGCCGGAACCGAGATCGTCCTCGAGGCCACCCTGCAATGAACGCTCCGACGGCAGGTGGTTGACCGCCGTGGCCCGAATGTGCGAAGGTCCCCGACCCCGAGCCAGGATGCGCTCGGGACCCGTTGCCAAGCCCAAGTGAATTTCCCCACCGCCATCCGGAGCCGCCCCCGATGCCGGCTGTGAACGTCGTCCAGGCCCCCGAGGTGGAGCCGTTCACCAGCCCCAGCGGGCTCAGCGTCCGGCCGACGCTCGGCCCCCGGACCGACTTCGACGCGCTGCAGCAGGCGGTGCTCGAGTGCCCGCCCGGCCGGCGCGCCTCGGTGTCGGTCCCGGGCGACGTCGAGGAGACCTTGTTCGTGCTCGAGGGTGAGGGCCGGCTCCACCTTCGCGGCGAGACCCATGCGCTGAGCCGCGACATCGGCGTCTACCTGCCGCCCGGCTCAGAGCCCGAGCTGGAGAACACCGGTGAGGGCCCGCTGCGTCTGGTCGCGGTTCGCGTGCCGGATCCCAGCCCCGGGCCGCCGATGCCGGCCAGCATCTCCCGGCTCGACGACCAGGAGGTGGAACAGGCGACCACCGAGCGGGAGTTCCGCATCGTCGCCGACCCCGCCACCGGCCTGCGCTCG
>DASXJY010000024.1:0-15365 GCA_036497115.1 Solirubrobacteraceae bacterium | reverse complement strand
GTGTGCGTACGGGCTTCGGTGGCCCACGTATCCCCCACCCTGACCGACGTGGGGCGGTCACTGGGGCGCGGGCCGGTGTCGGTCTTCGTTCGGGTCACCCTGCCGTTGCTGGCGCCGGGCCTGCTGGCCGGGTTCTGCCTGGTCTTCTTGACCGCGGTCACGGAGCTGACCGCGACCCTGGTCCTGGCGCCGATCGGCGTGCAGACGTTGGCCACACAATTCTGGGCCTTTCAGCAGAACGTCGCCTACGGCGCGGCCGCGCCCTACGCGCTGGTGATGGTGGGGCTCGCCGTGCTGCCGGGGGCGGCGTTGGGCCTGTGGTTCGATCGCGAACGCCACGCCCGGGGTCCCGGCAGAACGCCGCCGGTTCGCCAGCCGGGTAGGTGGTCGAGATGAGCGCGATCGACGTTCAGGGCGTCACCAAGCGGTTCGGGTCCACCGAGGTGCTCTGCGGCGTCGACCTGTCGGTCGCCGTCGGCTCGATCACGGCCGTCCTGGGCGCATCGGGCAGCGGCAAGACGACGCTTTTGCGACTGATTGCGGGCTTTGAGCGGATCGACAGCGGCACCCTGCGGATCGGCGCCGAGCTCGTCGACGACGGACGGCGAACGGTTGTCGCCCAGCACCGCGGTATCGGCTACGTCCCTCAGGAGGGGGCGCTGTTTCCGCACCTCACCGTCACCGGGAACGCCGGCTTCGGACTCTCGCGGCGCGAGCGCGGCCGGGTTTCCGAGTTGCTCGCTCTGGTGGGGTTGTCCGAGCTTGGGAGCCGGTACCCACACCAGCTCTCCGGGGGGCAGCAGCAGCGCGTGGCCCTGGCCCGGGCACTGGCCGTAGACCCCGCTGTGGTGCTCCTCGACGAGCCGTTCGGCGCGCTCGACGCCTCGCTGCGCAGCGATCTGCGACGCGATGTGATGCGCATCCTCAACCAGACCGGCACCACCGCGGTGCTCGTCACTCACGACCAGGACGAGGCCCTGGCCCTGGCCGACCAGGTCGTGCTTCTGGCCGAGGGCCGGGTGCGGGCCGCGGCGGGCCCGCGCGAGCTCTATCGCGACCCGCCGGATGTGGCCACCGCAGCCTCGATCGGCGAGGTCAACCTCCTGTCGGCTCGGGCCAGCGACGGCGTGGCGCAGTGCGCGCTGGGGTCGGTGCCAATCCGCCACGGCGAGCCGATCGACGGGCCGGCCCGGCTCCTGGTGCGCCCTGAGCAGTTGGTGCTGCGGCTGACTCCGTCACTGGATCCGGCGCCCCGCGGGAGGGTGATCGAGGTCCAGTATCACGGTCACGACGCGCTCGCTCGGGTGCGTCTGATCGCCCCGGAGATCCCGGGCCACGAGCGAGATGTCGAGAGCCGGCCGCTGCTGGCCCGGATCCCCGGCGCCCTCGAGCTCGAGGCCGGTCAGGAGGTGTGGATCGAGGTATCCGGTCCCGCCCGCGCCTGGCCGGCCGACTTATGCTGACGGGCGCGATCGCCGCCACCGGCCCAGACTCCGACTCCCCCAAGCCCTCCGCGCGTCGGTGGTGGTCGCCCCAGCCGAACGTCACCGGTCGCGGCATTCTGGCCGGCTACAGCGCGAAGTTCTGGCTGCTGGTGATAGCGATCGGCATCGCTGCCGGGGTGGGCGCGTCGGCGTTCATGGGGCTGCTCAAGCTCTCCGAGCACCTGGCCTACGGCTACCGGCGGGGCCCGTACCTCGACGGACTCAACGTCGGCTCGGGAATTCACCGCGTGATCGTGCTGCTGCTGGCCGGGGTGATCGTCGGCGTGGGAGTCACCGTGCTGCACCGGCTGCCGATCTCCGGCGGGGCCGAAATTTCCGAAGCCCTATGGCTGCACGGGGCCAGACTGCCGTTTGTGGCCAGCATCGCGCGCGGGGCGCTGTCGATCGTGACGATCGGGATGGGCGTCTCGCTCGGACGCGAGGCGGCGCCCCAGCTGGCGGGGGCGGCGACCGCCAGCTGGCTGGCCGAGTGGGCACAGCTGCCCCAGTGGCAACGGCGCCTGCTCGTCGCCTCCGGGGCCGGAGCCGGATTTGCCGCCGTCTACAACGTCCCGCTGGCCGGAGCGCTGTTTGCGCTCGAGGTGCTGCTGGGAACCGTGGCGCTGCCGCTGGTGCTCCCGGCACTGGCGATGTCGGTCACCGCCACCGCCGTCGCCTGGATCACGCTTGGCACCGCTCACACCTACCACATGCCCACTTACAACCTGAAGGCGGCTCAGATGGTCTGGGCGCTGGTGGCTGGGCCCCTGATCGGAGTTGCGGCGGTGGTCTGGGTGCGGTTGATCGAGCGGGCCAGCAGCCTGCGTCCGAAGCACAGGGGCCGGTTTGTCGCTCCCCTGGTCGTGTTCGGGCTGCTGGGCGTGGTCTCGATCCAGTACCCGCAGCTGCTCGGCAACGGCAAGGAGATCGTCCAGGTGGCGGTGCTGGGCGGATACTCGCTTGGACTGTCGGCGATTCTGCTGGCGCTCAAGCCGCTGGCCACCGCAGGCTGCCTCGGAGCCGGCGCCCTGGGCGGGCTGTTCACTCCGACGCTGAGCATCGGGGTTCTGTTGGCGGGCGTGCTCGAGGGGATCTGGTCACACATCTGGCCCGGGACCGTCCCCGGCAGCTATGCGCTGATTGGCGGCGCCGCGTTCCTGGGCGCGGCGATGCAGGGCCCGCTCTCGGCGGTGGTGCTGGTGCTCGAACTCACCCGCCACTTCGACCTGCTGATGGCGCCAACGCTGGTCGCGGTCACGATCGCCACCGTCACCGCTCGCCGGCTGGGGGCGGGATCGATCTACTCGGCTCGGCTGCGCCCCGACCCCTATGCTGCCGGCGGATCGACGGCGGCAGCGGCGATCGCGACGCTCGATGCCCCGCAGGACGGATCGCGGTTCGAAGACGAGCCTGACACGGTTAAACAGCGACGCCGGCCTGGCTGATGACCAGACCGGCGTCGGTTTTGAGTCTTGTCAGGCGGCCGGCTTAGGCGGCCCGGCGAAGCTCCTCGAGCCCCGAGCTGCGAGCGAGCCGGGTAAGGCCCTGCTGCTCGAGCTCGCGCGCCTTGCCCATCGGGATTCCAAGCTCGACCCCGGTTTGACGGAGGTTCAGGGGCTCGGTTCCGGTGAGTCCAAAGCGCAGCCGGATCACGTTGCGCTCGGCTTCGGGAAGCTGATCGACAGCTCCGTTGATCATCTCCTGGCGCTCGGCGGACTCAACTTCCTCCGCCGGCTCCGGCCGCTCGCTGGCCAGCAGGTCGCCGAAGGCCGTCTCGCCGTCCTCGCCGATCGGCTGATCGAGGCTGGTGAGTCCCCGCGTCAGCTCGCGCAGCTCCGAGACCTCCTCGACGGGCAGCTTCGCCTCGGCGGCGATCTCCTCGTCGGTCGGCTCGCGCCCGAGCTTGGTGCTGAGCTCTCCTTCGATCTTGCGGACCTTGGTCTGGCGCTGGGCTACGTGAACCGGAAGCCGGATCGTCCGGCCGTGGTTCTGCAGTCCACGCTGTAGCGCCTGACGGATCCACAGCGTGCCGTAGGTGGAGAACTTAAAGCCGCGCCGCCAGTCGAACTTCTCGACCGCGCGGATCAGGCCCAGCATGCCCTCCTGGACCAGGTCTTCCATCGGAAGCCCGTGACCCTGGTAGCGCCGAGCCTGCGACACGACCAGCCGCAGGTTGGAATTGATCATCCGCTCCTTGGCTTCGAGGTCGCCGCGCTCGATGCGCTTGGCCAGCTCGACCTCTTCCTCTGCGGTCAGCAGGCTGTGTGCGCGGGCAGCGCGCAGGAATTGATCGAGCGAGTTCTCGCTCAGCGCGGATGTGGCCGCCGGCCGTGCCTCTGCACGGTGCTCGGCGGCATGCGCGGCCCGGCGACGGGTCTGCCGTCGACGAGTCTGCGCCGCGGCCGCGGCCGCGTGCTCCCCGCGCGCGCGGGGACGCTGTGCTGCGTCTTGATGCTCGCTGCGGCCCGAGGCCTCGCGAGGCTGGGTTTCGGTGGTGTTCAGGTCAATCTCCGTGATTCGCATGGTTTTGCTCCGGACATAATCATAGCAAAAGTTCGATGGTCATCGAACTATGCTTCACGCTTCGCTAACGTTGTCCGGCCACGCCCTTGGGTCCTGGTCTTTCCCTCCTGCGGGCGAGTAAACCTGGTCCGTTGAAGGACGTCGTAAGGAACGCGTCCCAACGGCTCATACGCTGCCGGCGAAAGTGTCCCGGGCCAGGTCCAGAAACTCGGCCGCGGCCGGGGCATGGCGGCGGCCCTCGCGCCAGGCCAAGGTGATGTCGCGGGTCAGAGCCGGGGCCACCAGCGTGGCCACGCAGACCTCCGCTCCCGGCTCCTCGGCGTCCGAGCGCGGCAGGATCGCGACCCCGAGTCCCCGGGCCACCAGCCGCCTCACCTGCTCGCTCTCGTTTGACTCCAGGGTCACCTGGGGCTCAAAGCCCGCGCGGCGACCGGCCCCCACCAGCAGCTCGCGGAGCCGCGATCCGTCACGGAAGGCGATGAAGCGCTCTTCGGAGAGCTCCGACATCCGAACCCGCCGCCGCGATCCCAGCCGGTGCTGGCGCGGGAGGACCGCGACCAGCTCCTCGGACAGCAGCTGATGGAGGCCCAGGCCGCGCCTCTCGACGCGCTCGGTGACCGACAGAAAGGCCAGATCGAGCTCGTCGACCCGCAGCATCTCGGCCATCTCCTCGCTGGTCTGTTCGCGCACCGTGAACTGCACGTGGGGGTGGCGCTCGTTGAACAGGGCCAGGGCCAGCGACAGGTCGACGGGCCCCATCGTGTGCATCGTGCCGATCGTGACATGGCCCGTGTACACGCCGCGCAGGGCCTGGAGCTCGGTCTCGGCGGCCTCCAGCTCAGCCAGGATGCGACGTCCCCTGACCACCAGCAGCTCACCGGCGTCGGTCAGCGCCACGCGGCGGGTGGTGCGCTCGACCAGGGCCAGACCGAGCTCAGCCTCGAGCCGCCGGATCTGCTGGGAGAGCGCGGGCTGGGCGATGTGCTCGCTGCTGGCCGCCCGAGTGAAGTTGCGCTCCTCGGCGAGAGCGACCAGATAGCGCAGCTGGCGCAGCTCCATAAGCTGTGATTATAAATCTCAGCAAATTCTCGTCTTGGACATCTAGGGGTTTGATCGGCATATTGCTTCTCGCAGTACCTCTCCTCCCTCGAGCGCGCCCCGTAGGATCGGCCTCATATCTCCGCCGATTCCGGGGCGCCCTCATTTAAGGTGCGGCACCACCAGCCGGGCGCCGCTAACGGCGTGGGTTAGGGGTCCGGATTCAGGCCGAGGAGGCGGATTGCGTTCTGCTTCAACACCAATGGGCGTACCTCTTCGCGGATTGGGAGCTTCTCGAAGTCGGCCAGCCAGCGGTCCGGGGTGATCAGGGGGAAGTCGGAGCCGAACAGCATTTTGTTGCGCAGGCGGGTGTTGGTGTACTGGACGAGGATCTCCGGGAAGTACTTCGGCGACCAGCCGCTGAGGTCGATGTAGACGTTGGGTTTGTGGACGGCGATCGCCAGGGCCTCCTCCTGCCAGGGAAACGAAGGGTGCGCGAGGATGATGTCGAGACCGGGGAACTCGGCCGCGACGTCGTCGACGGCCATCGGGTTTGAGTACTTCAGGCGGACTCCGCCGCCGCCGGGCATGCCGGCCCCGATCCCGGTGGTGCCGGAGTGAAACAGGGCGATCAGGCCGGCCTCGGCGATCACCTCGTAGAGCCCGAAGAAGGTGTGGTCGTTGGGCCAGAAGGCCTGGGTGTTGGGGTGGAACTTGAACCCTCGCACGCCGGCGTCGATCAGCTCGCGGGCCTGGCGGATCGCGAGCTTGCCGCGGTGGGGGTCGACGCTGCCGAACGGGATCAGCACGTCAGGGTTGGCCCGGGCCACCTCGAGGACCTCGTCGTTGCCCAGGCGGCGGCGCCCCATTCCGGCCTCGTCGTCGACGTTGAAGACCACCGCCAGCATGTTGCGCTGGCGGTAGTAATCGGCCACGTCCTGCGCGGTGGGCTGGGGCGGGCTGCCGCCGAAGTACTTGCCGGCCGCCTCCAGGAGCTCGGTGGTGACGGGGTCCTGCGGCTGGTCGGCGTTGCGCTCGGCGTGGGTATGGACGTCGATCGCGACGATGCGATCGAGGTCGATGGCGGTGGCCGTCATCCGGACTCAGGCTCCGCCGAACAGGCGGACCAGGCACTCGGCCACCATCGCCGGCTTCTCTGAGCCCTTGACCTCCACCGTGGCCCGCAGCTTGACCTGAAGGCCGCCCGGTACCTCGTCGACGGCCACGATCTCGCCCCCGCCGCGCCACTCGGCGCCGACCGGTAGGGGGGCCGGGAAGCGAACCCGGTCAAGGCCGTAGTTGACCCCGGCCACGACATCGGTGACCCGCAGCAGCTGCATGGTGATCGGGGCCAGCAGCGACAGGGTCAGATACCCGTGGGCCACGGTGCCCCCGAACGGGGACTGCTTGGCGCGCTCGACATCGACGTGGATGTAGTTGTGGTCGTCGGTCACATCGGCGAACTGGTTGACCCGCTCCTGGTCCATCACCTGCCACTCGGTGAAGCCCAGGTGCTCGCCGACGTGATCGGGCAGGCCGGCCATATCGGTGACCAGGCCCGAGGTCTCTGAAGTGCTCAAGTCGCGTCCCTCCGAGGATTCGTAGATCGTCGTGCTCGGGCACACCGCGCCGAGCGTCAACGACAGCATCGCCGACGGTAACCGTGACGGCAAGCCTCCGTGGTTTGCACGGGCCGGGCGGGCGATGAACTACGGAGCCCCAACGGCTCGGCGAACCGATAAGAGGATATGCCCGCGGAGGCCGGGCGGTCTACCCGGTCGATGCCGAGGACGCCGATGGCCTGCTTCGCAGCGCCGACGCGCCGACGCGCCGACGCGTCGATGTTCGAGGTCAAGCGCTCACGGCCGCGGTCAAACGGTCAGGGCGGAGTCCCGGGTCTGATCGGGGCCGTGACTCGCTGGTCCGTTCCTAGATCGGCTACCGCCGCGGGACCTCCTGGACGGCCGGCAACCGTGGCGGGCCGGGGTTCACCGCACCGAGTTCGAGGATGTGGTCGGCGTACCGCATCACCTCGGGATCGTGCGTCGCGCAGATCACCGTCTGACCGTTCTCGGCGGCGGTCTGGGCCAGCAGTCGGGCCACGCTGGCGGCGCTGGCCTCGTCGAGCCGCGAGGTCGGCTCATCGACCACCAGCAGCCCGTCCGCGCAGGCGATGGCCCGCGCCAGGGCCACCCGCTGCGCCTCGCCGGCCGACAGCCGGCTGACCCGTTGCCGTGATCGATCGGCGAGCCCGATCCGGGCCAGGCCGTCGATCGCCACTCGCCCCGCCTCGGGAGCCGAGCGCCCGCGGATGCGCAGCGCCAGGGCCACGTTCTCCGCGGCGCTGAGAAAGCCCACCGGCGAGGGCTCCTGAGGCAGATAGCCGATCAGCCGCCGCCGCACGCCCGCCCGCTGTTCGGCGTCCGCGCCGGCCATCGAGGTGCCGTCCAGGACCAGCTCGCCTGCGTCCGGAGCCTGCAGCCCGGCCACCAGCTCGAGCAGTGTCGTCTTGCCCGATCCCGAGCGGCCGGTGACAGCCGTCAGGCATCCGGCCTGAAACGTGACGCTGAACTCCTCGAGCACCGCACGCCGGTGGGTGCCCCGGCCGCGGTAGCGCGATACCGACCGCAGCGCAACCGTCGCGGGGCGGACCCGCGCGGCCGGGGTGGCGGGCGGCGGTGGGAGATCTGAAGACTCCCGGCGGGCCTTTCCGGCCGGTCTCAGCAGCACCCCATCTCCGATCACCTCGGCGCGCGCGGTGGCGCCGATCCCGGTCTCGTCCAGCAGCGGCGCCGGCAGGCGAAGCCAGCCCCCGGGCCCGACCACGAGCGTGCGCCCGCCGTCGATGCGCTCCTCGACGACTCGGCCGTCGCGGATCCGCACGGCTCGTTGGGCGTTGGCGGCCATTGCCGGGTCATGCGAGACGACGATCACCGTGGTGCCCTCGGCCTCGGCGAGTTCGTCGATCAGTCCGGCGACATCGAGGGCCGATGCCTCGTCGAGCTCGGCGGTCGGCTCGTCGGCGAGCAGCAGGGCGGGCCTGTGGGCCAGCGCGGCGCACAGCGCCACGCGCTGGCGCTCCCCGCCTGACAGCTCGCCGGGAAACGCTCCCGTGCGATGGCCCAGCCCAGCGGTGCGCAGCAACGCGCGGGCCCGCGAGCGCCGCGGCGCCCGGCGCACACCGCGCAGCGCCAGGGGGAGCGCGACGGCGTCGGCGATTGAAAGCTCGGGGGTCAGCGTCGACTCGGCGTGCTGATCGAGAAAGCCGATGAACTGGTGGCGCAGCCTCGCCCGTTCGCGGCCGCCGAGCCGCCCGGCATCCCGGCCGAACACCACCACCGCCCCGGCCGATGGCTCCTGGAGCCCGGCGATCACTCGCAACAGGGTGGTCTTGCCAGCCCCGCTGGGGCCCAGCACGCACAGCCGCTCGCCGTGGCGAAGCTTCAGGCTCAGGCCCTGCAGCGCGGCGGCATCGCCTTCGCTGGTTCGGTGGACGCAGAACACGTCGCGAAGCTCGACTGCCGCTGCGCTCATGTCCGTGCCCTTCGCGCCATGACCGCAGCCGAGGCGACCCACCCGGCAACGGCAAAGGCGGCCAGCAGCACCAGTGTCCCCAGCGCCAGCTCGCCCCACGGGGCAACCGTCACCAACGGTGGGCGTGGCGCCTGAACGGTCGCACCGGCCCGGACCGCCGCCACGACCAGCCGGGTCAGCGCCGCCGCCACCGCGGCCCCGGCCAACACGCCGAGCCCCCCGGCGATCAGGACCCGCAGCTGCAGCTCGCGGCGCAAGTCCCGCGGACCCAGCCCCTGGACGGCGAGGTCGCGCTCCACTCGCGGCTCGCGCAACGACCCCACCAGCGCCGCCAGCAGCCCGACTATCGCCAGCGCAGCGGCCAGCCCGGCCGCTGCGGCCAGGGTGCCCATCGTCGCCACGGCAATGGGCTGTGATCTCAGGCGGTGCTCGACGGCGGCGCGAAAGCTCTGACCCAGGGAGTCCAGCGGCGGGCGGTGAAGCGCCGCCGCCAGCGCGTGGGGTCGGCGCGTGGCGATCCACAGCTCGTCGGGCGCGCCCTGCCCGGGAAGCGAGGCGTCCAGCGCCGAGGCCAGCGTCGGCTCGTCGGCGACGACGAACCCCGCCGCGTTGGCAGCAAGGGTGGGAAAGCGCCGCAGCACCCCGACGACCACCGCGCGGACGGGAAGATCGTCGATCGTCAGCGCGATGCTGCCGTTGCGCGCCGCCGCCGCCGCCGTCGCCGGGTCCACCAGGACCGCGACCGCGCGCGTGTCGCTGGGCTGGACCGGACGCACCACTCCCGGGGCGCCGCTGTCGGCGAATCTCACCCTGACCGCCCGTCCCCCGCGGCCCCCGGATGCCGCGCCACCCGCCGCCCCCGCTCCGACCCAGCGCCCCAGCCCCGCCTCCTGCAGCCGCGCACCCGAGCGGTCGTGGACCACCACCGGTCCCAGCCCGACCGCGGTCGAGAACTGGGTCGCCGCGGCCGGGTTCTCCGCGTTCTGATGGCCGGTGGTGGCCCGCTCGCCCGGCGGCTCGGAGAGCTCGAGCGCCTGCAGCTCGTGGCTGCCCGCCGGCAGCCTCGCGGTGACCGTCCGCGGACGGGCCGATGCCAGTCCCAGCGCCAGCCGGGTCACGGCGCCGCTGCCGGCGCGCAGATCGGCCGTGACTTCGACTGCCCCGGCGGAGGCCCAGATCTTCACCGACAGCGAACGAGCTCCGGGGGCAAGCTCGGGCCCCGGGGCGCGCAACGGTCCCGACGGCCGCAGCCGGGCCGCCAGCCGGGGCAGCGGTGCCGATCCGTCGCTGGTTCGCCACCCCTTGATCAGCGCCAACCCCGGGGCCGGAACGCCCAGCGCGGGAACTGTGACGCTGCTGGCGCCGCTGGTGAACGTCGCGTCGGCGCGCCGCACGGGCAGCACCGGCCCGCCCCCGATCGCGGTCCAGCGCCGCAGCGGGGCCAGCCCCAGCGGCGTCTCGAAGCCCGGGGTGGGGGTGATCCTGGCGTCCAGCGGCACCTGGTCGGCGGCTTCGTCGCCAGCGCCGCGGACCAGCGTGGCGCGGTAGGCGAGCGCAAATCCGGCCAGGCCGGTGCTGACCGCGATGAACGCGATCGCCAGGGACGCACCGACAGGAGCTCGAGCCAGCCCCACCAGGGCCAGGCGGGCCGGAAGGGGGCCCCGCCGGGCCAGCCGTTCACCCCCGCGCAGCAGCGCCGCGGCGCCACGGTAGACGAGCACGCCGGCAGCCACGCAGGCCAGCGGCGCGACCAGCGCCGGGAGCACCCCGCCGCTCGTCGGACCGCGGCTCAGCCCCAGGGCCAGGGCGGCGGCGCCGGCCAGCGCCAGAGCGTCGGCGGCGCGGCCACTCGGGGCCAGCAGGACGACCCCGATCACCGTCGTGGCCAACAGCCAGCCCCCGAGCAGCGCTGCCAGCCCGGCCGAGCTGAGCAGGCTGTGATCGAGGACTCCGGCCGTGGTGATCCCGGCTCCATGGGCCAGCCAGGCGCAGGCGGCGATGCCGACGGCGTATCCGGCCCCGAGCGCGCCCGCCGACAGGGCGGCCGCTTCGCCCAGCGAGAAGGCCAGCCGCTGGCTCAGCCGGGCTCCGGCGATCCGCAGCCGCTGCACCTCATCGCGCTGGTCGCGGCGCAGGCCGTAGGCGGCGAGGATCACGAACACCGACAGGGCGGCGAGCGCACCGCCCCCGGCGGCTAGCAGCCGCCGGGGGGCCGCGGCGGCTTGCCCGCGCGCGCCGTCGAGGGACGCGAACGGGGCGTTGAGGCTGAACTGGCTGCCCGATGAGATGAGCGCCGCCTGGGCTCGCTGCAGCTGTCGCTCGAGTCCGGCCAGCTGCCAGCTCTGCAGACGGTCGGTGTCGAGCAGCGAGAGCCAGCCGTTGGATCGGTACACCCCACTCAGGCCGCGCATCGAAGTGAGCCCGGTGACGTCGCCGGTGACCAGTACCGGCGTTCCGCGCGACCGGGCCGGGACGAAGCCGAGCGGGGCAGCCGAGCGCAATGTGGTGGTCCCGGTGACCGCGATGTTGACGCCGGCAACGTGCAGGGTACGGCGGGGCAGGGCCCCGCCGGCCAGCAGCATCGGGCAGTGGGCCGCCGTGCAGGCTCCGGGCAAGCTCGCGCCGCCGCTCACCCACCGCGCCAGCGAGGAGATCGCCGCCGGCCTGACGATCACGCCGTCCAGACGCACCGGGTTAAACAGCGCGACCCGGGTCGGTGGCGGGAGGCCCAGAGCGCTGAGCATCGCGCTGGCGCGCTCGCCGGTCTGAGGCCCGACCGGGCCGAGCCAGCTGACCTCCACGCTGCGCTGCTGTGAGCCCAGTTCGGTCAAGGCGAAACGTGCTCCCTGGTCGCCCGCGATCACCCCCTCGGCGGCGACCGCGCACGCGAACGCCGTGGCCAGTGCCAGGCCGAGGGCCGGCAGCAGCCAGCGGCCGGGGCGCCGGCGCGCACGGGCGGCGACCAGGATCAGCGGTGCCGCCAGCGCGCTCAGCTCAGGCCCCCCCGGTGCGGCGGCGGTAGTGGCGTCTGGCCTTGGCCCGGCCGCCGCAGACCGACATCGAGCACCACCGCCCGGTGCGGTTGCGCGAGTGGTCATAGAAGGCCCACCCGCAGTGATCGCCGGGACAGATCTTCAACCGCGACCAGGAGCCATCGGCGATCGACAGCGCGGTGATCGCCAGCAGGCATCCGATGGCGCCATCCACGCCGGCCTCGGCGGCGGCGAGAAACCGGGGGCCGGCGGGGTCAAAGCGCACCTCCACCCGGGTGCCCGCGGCTGCGGCGTCGAGCCTTCTCAGCACCTGCGGCCGGTGACTGGCGTCGGCGGTGGTTGCGCGGGCCAGGTCGCGCAGTGCTTCGCGCACGGTCAGCGCACGGACCAGGTCGGCCTGGCCAGGGAGCGCCGCCTCGGTGGTCAGTCCGGCCTCACCCAGCCATCGGCCCAGGGCCACCGGAGAGTGCAGCACCTCGGTGCCGCGGTCGTGGACGAGGTCGAAGTGGGTGTTGATGAACGCCTGCACGACCGCCAGGCGATCCGGCGCCGGCGGCCTGCCGCCCGGCTGGACACCCCACCGGCGAAGTTGGTCGCTCTCACCAGTCATAGGGTTATGGGCGGTTAGATTATCCCTTGGCAGCGCTCCGTGGGGGAGGGCGATCGGGCCCCTCAGGCATCGCGTGCGCTGACGGGCGAGTCCCCCGGCGGTCCCGATCGTCCCCCTATACTTGCCCCACCCCAACTAGGAGCAGCGCGTGCAGGAGATGGTCATCTACGGCGTGAGCTTCGACATGGTCGGGAAGCAGCCGATTGTGCTGCTGAAGACCGTCGAGAGCAACAAGTTCCTGCCGATCTGGATCGGCCATCCCGAGGCAGCGGCGATTCTGATGAAGCTGCAGGGTGCCTCGACGCCCCGCCCGATGACCCACGACCTCCTGTCCGAGATGCTCGGCGAGCTGGAGGTCGAATGCACGCGGGTGGCCGTCACCGAGCTGCGTGAGAACACCTTCTACGCCTCGATCAGCCTCCGCGCCAACGGCCGCGAGCTCGAGATCGATTCCCGGCCCAGCGACGCGCTGGCGCTGGCCGTACGGTCAGGCGCTCCGATCTTCGCCGCCGACGACGTGATCTCAGAGTCGGCGATCGAGTTCGAGCACGAGGTCGAGGACACCGAAGAGGTGGTGGAGAAGTTCAAGGACTTCCTCGACCGGGTCACTCCTGAGGACTTCGCCTCCGACGAGTAGCCCCGGTGGCGCCGCGCGTCATCGCCGCACCGCGGCCAGGATCCGCTCCACGAGCTGATCGAAGGAGATTCCGGCTGCCTCGGCGGCCTGGGGAAGCAGGCTGGTCTCGGTCAGCCCGGGGATCGGGTTGAGCTCGAGGACCGACAGTTCGTCGTTGTCCTCGGCCAGCATCAGGTCAACGCGCGCGAACCCGGCGCAGCCCAGCAGCGAATAGGTCTTCAGAGCGATCTCACAGGCCCGCGTGGCCACCGCCGGCTCGAGGTCGGCCGGGCACTGAAAGCGGGTGCGACCGATCTCATAGCGGGCCTCGAAGTCGTAGAAGTCCTCCTGCTCGGGGACCGCCTCGACGATCGGCAGCGCCGTCGACCGGCCATCCTCGGCCAGGATCGAGATGGCCAGTTCGCGACCGTGGACGTAGCGCTCGAGCAGGACCTTGCGGTCATAGGAGAAGGCGGCCACCAGCGCCGAGGGCACGTCAGCCGGGGTGCGGGCAAACTTGATCCCCAACGCCGAGCCCTGCCGGGCGGGCTTGACGACGATCGGGAACTGCAGCCGCTGTTCGATGGCGGGCAGTGCCTGGGCCGCGCCGAGCGCCTCGAAGGCGGTGTCGTTGAAGGCGTAGAAGTCCGGTGTCGGGATCGCGCCGTCGCGCATGGCGTGCTTGGCCAGCACCTTGTCGGCGGCGCGGATGCAGGCCGAGACACCGGAGCCGGTGTAGGGGATGCCCATGACCTCGAGTAGCTCCTGCACAGTGCCGTCCTCTCCGTCGCGGCCGTGCAACGCCACGAAGGCCAGCTCTGGAGCCTGATCGCTCAGGGTCCCCACCAGGTCGGGGCCGACGTCGATCGGCAGCACCTGATGGCCGAGCCGCTCCAGCGCGTCCTGCACCCGGGCGCCCGAGCGGAGCGAGACCTGGCGCTCGAGCGAGCGCCCGCCCTTCAGCACCGCGACCCGGCTCACGGCTGCGGCGGCTTCATCCCGCGCGCTTGCGCTGCGCCGGCAGCCTCAGGATCTTGGCCAGCTCGGACTCGGTGTCAGGCGGCGGCCCGTTGTCGGCGGCATCCTGGGTTCCGGCCGCTGGCGCCTGAGCGTGGCGGCGGGGGGGCACCTCGGCCGAGCGCGGCGGCTCGACCCGGGGCCGAGCGCCGGTCAGCGTGCCGTACATCGCCACCTGCTCGCGGACGACCTCGCCGATCCGGCGGATGCCCTCGCGGATCTCGTCCTCGCCGACCCCGGAGAAGTTCAGGCGCATCGACGAGCCTCCGCGCCCGTCGACGTAGGCGGCGCGGCCCGGGACGAAGGCCACTTGGTCCTCGAGTGCCCGGGCCAGCAGGTCGGTGGTGTCGATGTAGTCGGGCATCGTGGCCCAGATGAACAGGCCGCCCTGGGGATGGGTCCACTCCGCCTCACGCGGGAAGTGCTCGGCCAGCGCGTCGAGCATCACGTCACGCCGGCGCCGGTAGATCTCGAGCAGCGAGCGGACGTAGTCGTCCCACGGACCGGCCTCGAAGTAGGCGTCGACGAAGTACTGCGAGATCGAGGACGAGCACAGGTCAGAGGCCTGCTTGCCGATCTGCATCTTGTGCAGGATCGGCGGCGGCGCCACCGCCCAGCCCAGGCGCACGCCCGGCGACAGGATCTTGGAGAACGTGCCGGCGTAGATCACGAATTCGTTGTCGAGTGAGTACAGCGTCGGCAGTGGCTCGCTCTCGTAGCGCAGCAGGCCGTAGGGGTTGTCCTCGAGCACCAGCAGCTCGCGCTCGCCGGCGATCCGCACGAGCTCGCGGCGGCGCTCCAGCGACAGCGTCACTCCGGCCGGATTGTGGAAGTTGGGCACCGTGTAGACGAACTTCGGCCGGCGGCCCTGGCGCTCGAGCTCGTCGAGCTTGGCCTCCAGCTCCTGCACGCGCATGCCGTCGCGGTCCATCGCCACCTGCACGACATCGGCCTGGTAGGCGCAGAAGGTGGGGATCGCACCCGGGTAGGTGGGAGCCTCGGCGACGACTACGTCGCCGGGGTCCACCAGCGTCTTGCAGACCAGATCGATGACCTGCTGGCCGCCGGTGGTGATCAGCACCTCGTCGGGATCGATGGCCATCCCCTCGGCGGCCATCACCTCCGTGATGCAGCGCTTGACCCGGGCAAAGCCCTCGGTCGGCCCGTATTGGAGCGCCCGGGCGCAGGATTCACTGGCCACGGTTCGCATCAGGGCGGCATAGGAGTCGGCCGGAAACGTCGATGTGTCAGGCAGTCCGCCGGCCAGGGAGATGACGTCGTCGCGCTCGGTGAGGGCCATCAGATCGCGCATCGCCGAGGAGCGCATGACCTTGGTGCGCTCCGCGAACAGCGCCGCGTAGCGCTCGATGTCTCGTGCCGTGGACCGCGGCCGGCGAGTCGTCGTGGTGCGGTGTGGGCCGGTGTCGAGGATGGGGTCTCGCCCACCCGGCCGCCCACCCGAGCTCACGCGGCCCTCTCGTCTATCGTCACGCCTCGTCACGGTACAGCACGGTGCATCTGGTCTTCGACATCTTCCAAGGGATCGGCGT
>DASXJY010000023.1:0-5969 GCA_036497115.1 Solirubrobacteraceae bacterium | reverse complement strand
GAGCAGGGGGCGCATGATGCGCCACGTCTCCTCGACGCTGTCCTGGCGGGTGAACAGGCCACTGTTGCCATCCATCGCCGCCTGGAGCAGAACCTCGTACGGGGTCGCTCCCTCGCCTCCTTCCTGGGCGAACTCCATGTCGAGCGTGACCTCCCGAGGTCCTCCCTCGTCGGCCCGGTGGGCATCGACGATGATGCGGATGCCGGTGATGGGGTCGAGCTTCAGCACCAGTTGGCTGGCCACCGGGGGCCGTCGTCCCGTTGACGGCAAGAAGCCCAAGCGCGGCGGGCGCTTGAACACTAACCGGACCTCGGTCTGGGTCACGGGCAGGCGTTTGCCGGTCCGGATGAACCAGGGGACTCCCGCCCAGCGCCAGTTGTCGATCTCGAGCCGCAGCGCGGCAAAGGTTTCGGTGGTCGAGCTCGCCGCCACGCCGTCGATGTCCAGATCACCGTTGTACTGCCCGCGGACGTAGTGCGCGGGCTGGGCGTCGGACATCGCCCGGAAAACGGCGAACTTGGCGTCCTTGAGGGTGGCGGCGTCAGCGCCGGCCGGGGCCTCCATCGCGGCGGCCGCCAGGAGCTGCATGAGGTGGTTTACGACAACGTCCTGAAGCGCGCCGACAGGGTCGTAGAAGTGGCCGCGATCCTCGACACCGAAGCTCTCGGCCATCGTGATCTGCACGTTGGAGACGTGGTTGCGGTTCCAGACCGGCTCGAGCAGCGAATTGGCGAACCGCAGGTAGAGGAACTCGTCGAGACCCATCTTCCCGAGGAAGTGATCGATTCGATAGAGCTGGGATTCGTCGATGTACCGGTGGATGTCGGCGGCGAGCTCACGGGCCGACGCCAAGTCGTGACCGAACGGTTTTTCGACCACCACGCGCGCGTTTACGGTCAGGCCAGCCTCCGATAGACCCTTGATCACCGTGGCGAACAAGAACGGAGGGATCTCCAGGTAGAAGACCGGGCTGCGCGCGTCGCCGAGTGCCTCCGATACGCGGGCGAATGTCGCCGCGTCGGTGAAGTCGCCCTGGACGTAGGACAGGCGGTCGGCAAACCGATTAAAGATCTGGTCATCGACCTGCTGCCCGGTGTCCTCGATGCAGCTGCGCGCATGGCTCCGCAGCTGATCCACAGTCCAGTCGTTGCCGGCGACGCCGATGATCGGGCAGCCGATCAGTCCTCGTGCCTCCAGCCGGTACAACGAGTGGAAGGTCATGACCTTCGCGAGGTCGCCGGTGATCCCGAATACGACCAGCGCGTCGGCCGCCCGGTCGGTGTCCTCGGCGGCGAGCTCGCCGTGCGGTTGCTTGGGGGTGGCCACTGCCATCTGGGATCTCCTTGACGTCCCGGGGACTGGACCTCGCAACCTACGGTCGATCCCGGGCTCGATCATCACCCGGTTCGGATGAGTCGCGTCTGAAACGCTCGGCGCCCTCTCGGCGCCACATCTCGAGGTAGGCACCGCCGCGAGCCAGCAGCTCGGCGTGGGTGCCCCGCTCGAGCGCCCGACCGGCATCGAGCACGATCACCTCATCGACGGCCTCGAGACCGGCCAGTCGGTGAGTGATGAGCAGGACCGACCGGTCGCCGGCGGCGTCAAGGAGGTCGGCCACGATCGCGTCCGCGGTGGCGGTGTCGAGATGCTCCCCGGGCTCATCGAGCAGGAGCAGCGGAAAGTCGGCCAGCAGCGCGCGCGCGGCCGCCAGGCGCTGTCGCTGCCCTCCGGAGATCCGGCCGCCGTGCTCGCCCACCTCCGTCTGAAGGCCGGCCGGCAGCTCCTGCACCCAGTCCAGCAACCGGGCCCGGGCCAGCGCGTCCCGTAGCTGGTCCGCCGTCGCGTCGGGCCGGGCGAGACGCAGGTTGGCCTCCAGCGTGGAATCGAAGATATGGGCATCCTGGGCGACGAGTCCCACGGCGCGTCGGCAATCGTCTCCGCGCAGGTCGGAAAGCTCGACCCCGCCCAGCGTGACCGAACCGCGCTGGTAGGCCAAGAAGCGCAGCAGCACGTTGGCCAGGGTCGACTTGCCGGCACCGCTACGCCCGACGATCGCCACCCGGCGACCGGGAGCCAGGTCGAGACTGAGCCCGTCGAGTGCCCAGCGCCCGTCCTCCTCATAGCGGCACCGCAGGTCGCGGACGCGCAGGCTCAGGGCGCCGGCCGGCAGAGGCGTAGGATCGGTAGGGTCGATCACCCGGGGCGGGGCATCGAGCACGCGGCTGACGCGTCCCAGCGACGCCCGCACCCTGGCCAGCGACTGAGCCGCGGCCGGCAGCCCGGTGGTCAGCTCGAACGCGGCCAGGGGGACCACGGTGACCACCGCGAGCAGCACGACCGGGAGGTGACCGTCCTGCACCGCCAGCAGGCCGGCCACGAGCGACATGAACATCGCCAGCCCGGGCAGCAGCGATGCCAAGCCCTGCCCAACGCCGGCCGTGCGGGCGGTCTGCCCGGCTATACGGGCCAGCCGGGCATCGATCGCCGACGCCTGCTCAAGCCGCGCCTCGGCGGCTCCGTAAGCCGCCAGCTCGGGCGCGCCCCGGACCAGATCGACCACCGCGGTTGTCAATTCGCCGCGGGCGGCGGCCTGCCTGGCCTCCCCCCGCCGGGCCAGCCGGCCGCTCAGCCACGGCAGCGCGGTCCCCGCGAGCAGCAGCGTGACCAGGAGGATCACTCCGGCCACCGGCAGGATCGACCATACGAAGGCAACCGTCGCCAAGCCAACCAGGATCGCGATGGCGAGCGGACATATCACGCGCACCACGAGGTCCTGCAGCGACTCGACGTCGTCGACGAATCGCGCCAGCAGGTCGCCGCTGTGAAACGACGGCAGACCGGTCGGCAACAGCCGCTCCAGATGCTCATATACGCGGACCCGGAGACCGGCCAGAGCGCGAAACGCAGCGTCGTGGCTGGTCAGCCGCTGCCCATAGCGCAGCAGGCCCCGGGATAACCCGAATAGCTGCACGGCGACGATTCCGAGGGCCAGGGCCGATTCCTCGGGATGCTGCGAGGCGCGGGAGACGAGCCACGCTGAGGTCGCCAGCAGCCCGATGCCGGCCCCGACTGCGCCGGCCCCCAGCAGGCACGCCAGCAGCACGCGCCGCGACACCGGACGCGCGAAGCCAAACGTCTGCGGCAGCGAGCCGTCCCGCTGCTCGCCGGGCGCGCCCGCGCCGGCCCGCGTCGTCACGCTCACGCGGCGACCGCCACCCGGCCGAGATCGACCGCTCGATCGGCCAGTGCCACCAGGGCGGGCCGGTGGGCGACCAGGATCACCGTCGCACCGCGCATCAGTCGCTGCATCGCCGCCACCACCTCGGCCTCGGTGCTGACATCGAGATTGGCGGTCGGCTCGTCGAGGAGCAGCAGCGGGGCATCTCGCAGGAAGGCCCGAGCCAGGGCCACGCGCTGACGCTCCCCGGCCGACAGTCCGGCACCTTGTTCGCCGAGGATCGTCTCCAGCCCGGCCGGCCAGCGCTCGATCGTCGGCCCCAGGCCGGCGGACCTCACCGCGTCCCAGACCTGCTCGTCGCCGGCGTCGGCCCGGCCGAGCCGGATGTTGTCGGCCAACGAGGCGGCGAACAGGTGCGGTCGCTGCGGCAACCAGGCCAGGCACCGGCGCCAGGCCACGGGATCGAGGTCAGTGAGATCGAAGTCCCCGATTCGGATCGACCCCGCGGTAGGGGCGACAAACCCCAGCAGCACGTTGAGCAGCGTCGACTTGCCGCAGCCGCTGGGACCGGTGATCGCCACGATCTCCTCCGGCTCTACGCACAGCGACAGCCGGTCGAGTGCCGGCCGCTCCCGTCCCGGATAGCGGACCGTCAGATCGTGGACCGAGAGTCCCGTGCCGGCCGGATTGGGGACCTCGGTCACCGGGCCCGGCGGCGGCGGCGGCGCCTCGAGGACTGCGAAGACCTGCCGCGCGGCGGCGACCCCCTCGGCGCTGGCGTGGTAGTTGGCGCCCAGGCGCCGGAGCGGGAGGTAGGCCTCCGGCGCGAGCAGGAGAACCAGCAGTGCGGTCTGCAGGTCGAGGTCGCCGGCCAGCAACCGCAGGCCCACCGCCACCGCCACCAGCGCCACCGAGATCGTCGCCAGGAGCTCGAGGATCAGCGACGAGAGAAAGGTGATCCGCAATGCCGACACCGTGGCCAGCCGCTGGCGCTCGCTGACCGCCTCGACAACCCGGATCTGGCGTTTGGCCCGCCCGAACACCTTGAGTGTGGGCAGTCCGGAAACGACATCCAGGAAGTGGCCGGCGAGGCGCTGCCGGCTCTGAAACTGAGCCTCGGTCCGTTCGGCTGTCGCGGCGCCGACCAGAGCCATGAAGATCGGGATCAGCGGCAGGGTGCAGGCGATGATCGCGGCCGAGACCCAATCATTGACGAGCACCACCACCCCAACCACGGCCGGCACCAGCACAGCCAGGAGAACCTGAGGTAGGTAGAGCGCGAAATAGTCATCGAGAGCGTCGAGCCCGTGGGTCGCCAGTGTGGCGATCTCGCCGGTGCGCTCCTGGCCGGCCCGTGCCGGGCCGATCGTGGCCAGCCGGCGCAGGAGCGCGGCTCGAAGCTGGCGCTTGGCCACCGCCGACGACCGTCCGGCCGCGAGCTCGGCACCCCAGGCCAGGACGGCCCGGGCAACGACGACTGCCAGCAGGGCGGCCAGTCCGGGCAGCAGCGCGGCGATGTCGCGGCCGCGGAATGCGGCTGCGATCAGATAGGCGAGCAGCCACGCCTGGGCGACGATCAGCAGGCTGCTGATCAGCCCCAGCCCCACCGAGGCGCCGATGATCGCGCGGGTGGCGCGGGCATAGCGCGACAGCCGGGGATCGATGACGGCCCGGCGTCCAGGATCCAGCGCCCGGTTGATCGCCACGGCCACAGTCCAGCCGCCGCGGGGAGCTTGCACATCATGCCGATCGGGTGAAGCCCGGCTGGCCGCACGAGGCGGCCGTGGCCTGGCTCATCCCAACGGGGTGATGTTCGCCGCCGGGCCCGCGGTTATCGTCTCGGCGTGCGGTCGCGCGAGATCTGACATGGCCAGCGACGTCAATTCGCCGCCCGCCGCCGGTCCCCCGCCCGAGGTCACCCCCGAGCAGGCCAGCGCGACCATCCGCAGCCGGCAGTTCATCGTGCTGCTCGGGCTGGCGGCGATCGTCGGCGTGATCGTCTCGTTGGCGGCGTGGTGCTTTCTCGAGCTCGTCTACCAGATCCAGCGCGAAGCGTTCACGCACCTCCCGCACGCGCTCGGCTATCCCAACGGTCCCCCGGTCTGGTGGCCGCTCCCGGTCCTGGCCCTCGGTGCACTGATCACCGCGTTCGCGATCGTCCGGCTTCCCGGGCACGGTGGACATATCCCCGCGGAGGGTCTGGCCACCGGAGGCCCGCCGCCGCTGGCGCGGGAGCTTCCGGGAATCGTGCTGGCGGGCATGGCCTCGATCGGATTGGGCCTGGTCATCGGACCGGAGGCCCCATTGATTGCGCTCGGCGCTGGGCTCGGTGCGACGGCGATTCGCCTGGCCCGCCGCGACGCGCCCAACCAGGTGGTGGTCGTGGTCGCCGCGGCGGGGAGCTTCGCCGCTTTGTCATTCGTGTTCACCTCGCCGCTGATCGCGGCCGTGATCTTGATCGAAGCCACCGGCATCGGCGGCCCGCGGCTGCCGCTCATCCTGCTGCCGGGACTGCTGGCCGCCGGGATCGGCACGCTGGTCTCGGTCGGGCTGGGCTCGTTCACCGGCCTGAGCACATCCGCCTACGCCCTCGACGCGCTGCCGCTGCCCTCGTTCGTCCATCCCCATCTGGCCAACTTCGGCTGGACGATCTTGCTGGCCATCATCATCGCCGCCGCGGCGCAGCTGATCATGCGAGTCGGGCGCAGCACCCACCGGATCGCCGCCCCCCGACCCTTCGTGGTTCTACCTGCCGTGGCCCTGATCATCGCCGGGCTGGCGATCGTGTTCT
>DASXJY010000022.1:0-8139 GCA_036497115.1 Solirubrobacteraceae bacterium | reverse complement strand
GACCCCGACTCGAGCAGCGCGATCGCGTAGGCCGGCTCGGCGTACTGGCTGAGGACGACAACCCCGACGTCCGGATCGGTCTCGCGCAACCTTGCCGCGACTCGAAGCCCCTCTTCACCGCCCGAGGGAGGCATCCGGATGTCGGTGATCAGGACATCGGGAGGGTGGGTCTCGATCGCGGCCTCGAGCTCGTTGCCGTTGGAGCAGACGGCCACCAGCTCGACCTGTGGCGTGGCCTGGAGCGTCGCGCTCAAGAACTCACGCACCACGTATGAGTCGTCGGCAGCGATGACCCGGATGGGGGCCCCGGGGTGCGGTGGCAATTTTTCGACGGACGGCAAATCGGGGGTGATCGCGCTCACGCTGCCGTCCAAGTCTCCCACAGAGGCAACTCCGGCTTGGCAGATGATCGGCCAAAGCGACCGACTTTGTTACCGGCTGGTGTCGGACCTTGTTCGAACTGCCGAGGTTTGTTATCAACCTCGTACGGGGTGATGGGCGCCGCAACGGAGAGGTCCTAGTTGTCAACCCAACTGAAGCCGGATCGGGCCGCCGTCGCGGATACGCGTCTTGGCGAGCGCTCGCCGCCATGGATCTCGTCGGCCCTGATCGGCGCCCTGACCGCCGCGGCGGTCGTCATCACGGCCGGCGTCAGCGCGGCCGCTGCCCGCGCCACGACCGGCGCGACGGACCTCGAGGCCGCGATGCAGGCGATCGGGCGGGCGGTGATCGTCGGCGTCCCGCTGGCGGTGGCGCTGTACGCCTGCAACCGGCCCGCGCACGCTCGCTTCGGCCGGCTGCTGCTCGCCGTGAGCGTGGTCTGGTTCATCGCCTCGCTGTCGACCTCGTCGTCATCCGTGCTTTACAGCGTCGGCCGGGTGGCCGGGTGGCTAGCCGAGCCGGCGCTGGTCTACGCACTGCTGGCCTTCCCCGCCGGTCGGCTGACCGGCCGCCTGGATCGCGGGTTGGTGGTGGCCTCGATCGCCACGCTGCTGCTGTACCTGCCGACCGCCCTGCTGGTCGCGACGTTTCCGGTCCCGTCGCCGTGGGCCAGCTGCTCGGCCGGCTGTCCGCACAACGCATTCATGGTCCTCAACCATCCGCTGGGCTTCATCGACAGCGCGCTGACGCCAGCCCGCGAGGTGCTGACCACACTTCTCTTCTTCGCCGTCGCCGGGCGCCTGGCGGCGCGAATCCGTGCCGCCAATCCGCTCATGCGCCGCGCGTTGACGCCGGTGCTGGCTACGGCGAGCGTGCGCCTGATCGCGTTCGGGATGCTGATCGCGGCGCGCCGGATCTCGCCGCAGTCGGAACTTGTGCAGGCGGGGGCATGGATCGTGGCCTTCGGTCTGCCGGCGATCGCGATCGGGTTTCTTATCGGCCTGGCCCGGTGGCACTCATTCGTCACCAGCGGGATCCGCAGGATCAACGCCGGGATCCTTGAACTCCGCGAACCCCAGCAGGTGCAGGAGCTGCTCGCGCACGTGTTCGAGGATCCCGGGCTCCAGATCGCATCGTGGTCAGAGCGCCAGCGACACTGGATCAGCGCTGGCGGTGCTCGGCTGGAGGATCCGGGCCGTGCGTCCGGGCGTTGGCTTTCCGAAGTCTCAGCTGGACGACGGCCGCTGCTGGCGATCGTTCACGACCCCGCCCTGCGCCAGGATCGCGCCTTTGTCGACGCCGCCGCGGCCGCGGCATCGGTTGCCTTTGCCTCCGACATGGTGGCCGCTCGGACCGCCGGAATGGTGCGCGAGCTGAGAGCCTCCCGGTCGCGAATCCTTGCCGCCGCCGACGACGAGCGCAGGCGAATCGAGCGTGACCTGCACGACGGGGCCCAGCAGCGCCTGGTCGGACTGTGCATCCATCTCGAGCTGGCCGCCGAGCGCGCCGAGGGCGACCATCCCGGCGAGGCGGCCACGCTCCGCGAGCTGATCGCCGAGGTCGAGCGGGCACTGGAGGAGATTCGCTCACTCACGCGGGGGATCTACCCGGCCACCCTGCTGGACCACGGCCTGGCTACGGCGATGCGCTCGGCGGCGTTGCGTTCGACGGTGCCGGCCACGGTCGAGGTCGACGGGGTGGGGGAATACCCGGACGAGATCACCACCGCCGTTTACTTCTGCTGCACCGAGGCGCTGCAGAACGTCGCCAAGCACGCCCACGGAGCGCGATCGGTGCGCATCGTCCTGCGCGACAGCAACTCGGTGCTCTGCTTCTCGGTGCTCGACGATGGCCCGGGACTGGTCGACCGCCAAGCGCGCGTCGGAGCCGGCATGGTCAACATGCGCGACCGCATGAGCACCGTCGGTGGCCAGCTGACGGTGCAGTCCCCACCCGGCGAGGGAACGCGGGTGAGCGGACGCATCCCGCTGGCCGCTCTGACTCGCGGGTCCGGGCCGGGGGGCGGCGCGCATCAGTCCCATGACGAGCGCAGGGTCCGCCGGCCCGGGCGCATCGCCAGCAGCTGAACCCGCCGGCGATGAATCGCGGTCAGGGCGCGGCCGGCACCACGGCGGCGGGACCCTGATCACCGGGCAGCTCAGCCGGATCGAAGCTGGTCTCATCGAGGCGATGTACCTGGCCGAAGGTGTCCAGAAACCGGTCGGCGGTCTCGAGAAAGCCGATCCTCGGCGTGCGGTAGTGCATCGGCACCACCCATCGCGGGCTCAGTCGGTCGACGATCTCCCGGGCCTGGGCGGCGTCGGCCGTGGGACCCCCGCCGACCGGGAGGAAGATCAGGTCCACCTGGCCGATCGCCACCGCCTGCTCATCGCGCAGGGCACGCTGGCCGAAGTCACCGAAGTGAGCGAGCCGCAGGCCGTCGAGCTCGAACACGAAGATCGTGTTGGGTCCCCGCTCGATGCCGGCCGATTGGTCGTGCTCGGAGGCGATCGCGATAACTGGTCCGATCGGAGAGTCCAAGCGCCCGGCGGTGGAGCGCAGGATGCTCGGCTGGCCGCTGATCACCTCCACGCCGTTGTGGTCGCGGTGCTCGTGGGTGACCAACAGGAGATCGGCGCTGACGCCTTCGATCGCCGGGTAATCGAACTGCAGACCCCGGCCGGCGAGTGCGGACATGTCGCCGAAGGGATCGATGAACACCGACCCCTGCTCGCCGTCGAGCCCGAACGCGGATTGTCCGTACCACTGGATGCGCATCTCTGGTCCTCTCTTGGCTGGGTCTGGTTTAGCGGGTGGACGACGCGGCGGCGAGTTGGCCCCGGGCCGCGGTTCGCTCCGGGCCGACCGGTT
Organism: Solirubrobacteraceae bacterium; assembly: GCA_036497115.1. Classification (GTDB taxonomy): domain Bacteria; phylum Actinomycetota; class Thermoleophilia; order Solirubrobacterales; family Solirubrobacteraceae; genus Palsa-465. Next base: position 4,887 of record DASXJY010000022.1, on the reverse strand, counting down.
CGGAGGGGGTGTCCTGGTGGTGGTACTTGCCCCCGCGCATCAGTGACGCCGCGGCGGCGATCAGGCAGGCCGCGATCGCAAACGCGAATGCGGCGTGAAGTCCGGAGCGAAACGGATCCGAGATCAGCTGGGGGAAGAAGCTGCGCCCGGTCAGGACCGCGTGGGCATGCGGAGCCAGCGAGCCCAGCAGGTGCGTTCCGGCCAGATGCTGGATCGGGTTGTAGCCGAGGAAGGCGGCAAACAGGACCACCACCGGGGGGGTCTGGGCGATTCGATGAGCGGCGGCCGCCGGGACGCCATGAGCGGCGAGTCCCGATCCCATCGCGTGGGGCAGCGTGCTGGCCAGCCCGGCGATCATCAGCGAGAAGAAGATCCCGACCGACAGGACCTGGGCCGAGTTCTGGAATGTCTGATTCATGCCCCCCCCGGCGCCGCGGTCGCCGCGGGGCAGGCTGTTCATGACCGCGGCGCGGTTCGGAGAGGCGAACAGTCCCATCGAGACCCCGTTCATCAGTAGCACCGCCGCGAACACGGGATAGGAGAAATTCGTCGGCAGCAGGGCGAGCAACGCGAAGCTGGCCGCGGCGCTGAGCATCCCGCCGGTGGCGAACCACCGCGCGCCGTAGCGGTCGGAGAGATAGCCGGAGGCGGGGCCGGAGATCAGCATCCCGACCGTCAGCGGCAGCATGTAGATGCCGGCCCAGAGGGGCGTCTGGGTGAAGTCATAGCCGTGCTGGGGCAGCCAGATCCCCTGCAACCAGATGATCAGCATGAACATCAGGCCGCCCCGTGCCACGGCGGCCAGGAAGGTCGACAGGGTGCCGAACGTGAAGGCGCGGATCCGCAGCAGGCTGAGCTTGAACATGGGATCGTGAGCCCGGCGCTCCACCAGTGCGAAGGCGATCAGCGAGATCACGCCTCCGGCCAGCAGGGCGATGACCCGCGGGCTGCTCCAGCCGGTGGAGTGCCCGCCCCAGGGTCTGATGCCGTAGGTGATCGCGACCATGATCAGGACCAGGCCGAGCGCGAAGGTGACGTTGCCAGGCCAGTCGACACGCGTGCGATTCGGCGTGCTGAGCTCGCGCAGCTTGAGGTAGGCCCAAACGGTTCCGAACAGCCCGACCGGCACCGAGATCAAGAACACCAGCCGCCAGCTGATCGGAGCCAAGAGGCCTCCCAGGATCAGCCCGACGAACAGCCCGGAGACCCCGACGATGTTGTTGATCCCCAGGGCCATCCCCCGCTGGTTGGCCGGGAAGGCGTCGGTCAGGATCGCCGCCGAGTTGGCCAGCAGACAGGCCCCGCCGATCCCCTGAAAGATCCGGAACACGATCAGGTAGGTCGCGCCGGCGCGACCCGTCATCCAGTCGACGGTCAGCAGCAGCGAGGCGACGGTGTAGATGACAAACCCGAGGTTGTAGATCCGGACCCGCCCGAACATGTCGCCCAGCCGGCCCAGGCTCACGATCAGGACGCTCGAGACGACCAGGTATCCGAGCACCATCCACAGCAGGTAGATGCTGTTGCCGGCGACCAGCGGGTCGAGCTTGATGCCGCGGAAGATGTCGGGCATCGCGATCAGCGTGATCGACGCGTCGAGGGTGGCCAGCAGGACGGCCAAGGTGGTGTTCGACAGCGCCACCCACTTGTAGCGATCCGGGTCTGAGTCCGGGCCGGCGGCGCGCCCGCGCAGGCCGGGTCGGAGTCTCAGGGTGCTGGCCATATCCAAACGATTATACAGGCAAACTGAGCAGTCTGCCTTCTAATGTCTTATAGTTGCCCTGTGCCCGCACAGCTTGACTCAAGTCTTCTGGCCTCAGATCTCCGAGTGGTACTCGGCCAGCTCATGCGGCGGCTGCGCGCCGAGCACCGCTTCTCGCTCAGCCACGGCGCGGTGCTCGGACGGCTGGACCGAGAGGGACCCCAGAGCACGGTCGACCTGGCCGGGTCAGAGCGGGTCCGGCCCCAGTCGATGGGGCAGACGCTGACCGACCTCGAGAGCCAAGGGTTGATCAGTCGCCGCCCCGATCTGCACGACCGCCGCCGCACGCTGATCGAGCTCACCGACGATGGGCGCCGGGTGCTGGCCGAGGATCGCCGGCGGCGTGAGGGGTGGCTGGCACAGGCGATCGAGCGGGACTTCTCCCCCGACGAGCAGGCGGTCCTCAGCGAGGCAGTCGCGCTGCTGGCCCGGCTGACCGAGCTGTAGTCCACTGGCAGCCGGCCGTTGGGGGCGCCACCGGCCCGATCGGGACGGCGAGAGCGCACACGCCGTGGCGGCGCATCTCCCGTATCAGCCCGCGATGGCGGCCCAGCAGGGCGACGGTCGCGACGACGACGTCGTACGTGCCGCCGCAGATCAGCTCGCTGAGCTCTGAGCGCCGCTCAGGACCCAGGATCAGCGTCTTGATCGACAGCGAACCGGGCACGAACTCCGCTGCCCGGGCCAGGCGATCGGCCTCGCCGGCCTGGGTCTCCGGCCTGGCCCGCAACATGATCGACAGCCTCACCAGCGGTTCCAGGCACCTGGTGATCCGTCCCGTGTCGCTGGTCTTGGCCAGGGTCAGGTCGGCTCCCTCGGCTTCGGCCAATGCGACCGCCCGGTCGAGCACCGTCCACAGGCGGTTCTCGTCTGACTCCAGGATCCCGAGCACGTGATGAAGGCTCATCCCCAGGCCGAATTATGCCGGTACGGCCGTCCGACTACTGAAGCTGAGCGCTCAGAAAGGCCGCTATCGCCCGGGCAACTGCCTCCGGGTGCTCAAGGTGCGGGCTGTGGCCACCGGCACAGACCAGCCGCTGCACGGCACCTTGGGCGCGGACCTCGATCCGGGTCAGCTGCTCAAGCGAGCCGTAGGGGTCGTCGGCGCCCTGGATGAGGAGCGTGGGCGCGGTCAGCCGGCCGGCCTCCTCGTCAAGGCTCCAGGCCCGAAAGGCCGGGTCGAGCCAGACGTCTGACCAGCCGCGAAAGGCGGTGTCGGGGTCGGCATGGTGGCGGGCCATTCGCTCACGCAGGCCTCCGCTCACATACTCCCGGCGAGTGTCCCGGATGGCCTTGAGGGTGACCTCCTCGACGAATACGTGGGGAGCCAGCAGCACCAGGGCCGAGACCGGCCGGCGAGCGCCGTGGATGAGCGCGATCGACGCCCCGTCGCTGTGCCCGACCAGCACCGGTTCGAAGGCGCCGAGCGCTTCGAGCAGCCGGGGCAGGACCTCGAGCGCCTCCTCGTGAAAGAACGCAGCGGTGCGGGGTACGCGGGGAGCAGACGAGCGGCCGTGGCCGTAGCGCGAGAAGGCGATCAGCCGCCGGCCGGTAGTCGCGTGCAACAGCTCGGGGAACCGGCGCCACAGGCCCACCGAGCCCAGCCCCTCGTGTAGGAGCACCAGCGGGGCGAGCTCAGTTGGCCCGGCGAGGTCAAGCAGCTCCAGCTCCCCGCCGTCGAGCTCGATCACCGCGCCGCCGGCCGGACGGCGATCGTGACATCGACCAGCGCGCACAGTCGCCCCCGCTCGTCGCGGAACTCGTGGCTCCAGAGCCACTCGCGCTCGTCCCGGTGGCGCAGCTGAGCGGTGACATCGACCGAGCCGCCGGTGATCGGCCGCAGGAAGCTGGCCGAGTTGCTGAGCCCGGAGCCGATCAGCTCCTGGTGCCACACCGCGCGCACGGTGGCGATCGACGCCACGGTCTCGGCCACCGCGGAATAGATCCCGCCGTGCAGCAGACCGAGCGGCTGCTTGAGATCGTTTCGGACCTGGAAGCGGACCCGGGCGCCGGTGTCGGTCAGCTCGATCCATTCCAGGCCGAGAAAGCCCTCGAACGTCTCGGCCTGCGGGATCCGCGGGGCCGGCAGCGTCTCCGCGTCCCACGGCCAATCGGTCATCGCGCGGGACTGAGCTTGGGAGTCAACTCTGCTTCTCGCTGCCGGCGCCGAGCTTGTCGCGGCGACGCTGGGCCACCTCGAGCGACGGGACCACCAGCACCGGCCGGTCGGCACGCTGGAGGACGGCATGAGACACGCTGCCGAGGAAGAACGAGCCCAGACCGCCGAGCCCGCGGGATCCCATGACAATCGCCGAAGCATCCACTCGGTTGCCCTCCGCGACGACCGTTTCGGCGACCGAGATGGCCCGGACCGCGGTGACCGGCGAGGCTTCGAGCGCAGCCTGACCGGCCAGTTCCGCTCCCTGCTTCGCGGTCCGCTCGGCGTCCTTGCGCCCGGCCTTGTCGAGGTCGTCGCTGTCACTGACGCCGGCGATCCCCTCGAACGCGCCCGGGCTGCGCGCCAGCAGATCGGTGAACGGCTCCCAGACGTTGAGGATTGTCGCTGGCCGACCCTCGAACAGGCTGCCCGCCGCCGTGATCGCGGCCTTGGCGTCGTCGGAGCCGTCGTAGCAGATGAGGATCATGCAAGCTCTCCTTGCTGGGGTGCGTGAGGGGGGTGCCGTCAGCCTAGTGTCGGGATGCGTGACCCGCCTGGACGGCGGGCGGGGCTAAACCACGCCGAGGAGAACCAGAGCGCCGATGACGAGCAGCACCGCCGCGGTGATCGTGTTGCCCCAGCGCTCGAGCCACTCACCCTCGAACTGGTAGCTGCCCTTGGCCGCAGCCAGGGTGAGTCCGACGATCGTGCCGATCGTCACCGCGGCGAAGACCACGACCGAGCTGACGGCTGTCGCCACGCCGGCGGTGGTGGCGGCCAGGAACACCGGCAGGATCGTGAGGTCCGGCGATGCCGCGGCCCCGAACGGGACCATCAGGGCGGCCAGCCCGCGCAGGCCACCCCGCTGGTCGTGATCGTGGGGGTGGTTGTCGTCGTGGTGGTGCGCGTGGTCGCGGTGGTGCGCGTGGTCGTGGTCGTGGTCGTGGTCGTGGTCGTGGTCGTGATG
>DASXJY010000021.1:0-27280 GCA_036497115.1 Solirubrobacteraceae bacterium | reverse complement strand
CGCGTCGGCCGCCCTCGAGACGAGCGGGCGGACGGCGCGATTCTCACGGCGACGCTCGAGCTGATGTCCGAGGTCGGGGTCACCGAGCTGCGCGTCGATGAGGTCGCCCGACGCGCCTCCGTCGGCAAGGCGACGCTTTATCGCCGCTACCCCTCCAAGGACGCACTGATCACAGCGGCGGTCAGGGAGCTGGTCAGCGAGATCGCGGTCCCCGACACGGGCTCTACCGCCGCCGATATCGGGGCCCTGATGCGCGCCGCCGTCGAGGTCTATGCCAACCCTGCGCAGGGCGGGCTGATGTCGGGCCTGATCGACGCTATGCGGCGCGATCCGGAGCTCGCGCGGGCCGTTCGTGACGGCTTTCTGGCCCGGCGACGGGCGCTGCTGCGCGTCACCCTGGAGCGCGGGGTAAAGCGCGGCGACCTCAGCTCTGAGCTCGATTACGAGCTTGCTCTCGACGTGCTCGGCGGGCCGCTGTTCTACCGCTTGCTCGTCACCGGAGGCCCGATCGATGACAGGCTCGCCGACGGCGTCACGGAGTTGATCCTCCGCGGCTTCGCGCCGAGGCCCGAGCCACCGCGCAGCCGATCGAAAAGGAGGAGCACGAGGTGAAAATTCACGCCATCCAGACCGGCACGGTCGCGGTCAAGGCGCGTCAGCGCCAGGGTGCCGGACACGGCCGCCGCCGGCTCGTAAACACGATGATCGATCGCCAGTGGACGGATCCGCTGCCGATCTACGCGTTCGCGATCGAGCATCCGGAGGGCGTGATCGTCGTCGACACCGGCGAGACCGCCCGCGCCTGCGAGCCGGGATATTTCCCCCGCTGGCATCCGTACTTTCGCTTCGGCGTGCGCGAATGGGTGACCGCCGAGCAGGAAATCGGCCCGCAGCTGCGGGGCCTGGGGATCGAGCGAAGTGACGTGCGCAAGGTCGTGCTGACCCACCTGCACACCGACCACGCCGGGGGGCTGCACCACTTCTGGGACGCCGAGATCCTCGCCTCACGCACGGAGCTGGAGCTGGCCGGCGGCCGCTCCGGCCGGATCCGGGGTTACGTCAACAACCAGTTTCCGAATGGCTTTGATCCAACCCCGATCGACCTGCCGGGTGACGCCTACGGTCCGTTCCCGGAGAGCCTGCCGCTCACGGCGGCCGCGGACGTCGTGGTGGTTTCGCTTGCCGGCCACACGCCGGGCCAGATCGGCGTGATTGTCCAGGACGGCGACCACGCGGTGCTGTTGGCGGGAGATAGCTCCTACACGCAACAGCTGCTGCTCGATGGGGCGGTTGACGGGGTGTCGCCTGACGAGCGGACGGCCCGGCGAACCATGGATCGCATCCGGACCTTCGCGGGGCAGACGCCCACCGTGTACCTCGTCGCCCACGACCCTGACACCGGCGACCGGCTCGACAACCGGCAGACGCTGCCCGGCGGCGCGGCACGACCATGAGCCCCGAACCACAGTCACCGGGTGTCGAGCTGCCGCTCACCGGCGGGTGCATGTGCGAGAAGGTGCGCTTCACGGTCAGCCGTCCGCTGTTGGGGGCGCTCTATTGCCACTGCAAGCGCTGTCAACGACGGACCGGCACGGCCTTCTCGGTCAGCGCGATCGCCGAGCCCGGGTCGTTGCGGGTCACCCGCGGGCGCGGCGAAGTGCGCGCCTGGGACCCCGGCGACGGCGGTTGGATCAAATCATTCTGCGGGTCATGTGGCAGCCAGCTTTACACCACGCACCCGCACGATCCCGACCTGGTGGCAATCCGAGTCGGGGCACTTGACGGCGATCCCGGGGTGCGCCCCAGCGCCCACCAGTTCACCAGCTACGCGGCGGTGTGGAACCCGGTCCCCGACGACGGCCTGCCGCGGTTTGCCGAGCGGCTCACTCGCGGCGCGTCGGCAAAGGCGGAGGGCCCGGAATAGTCGGGGTGGTACTCGCGTCAGACGTGGTCGGGCGCGATGTTCTGGTTTACCCGAAAGATGTTGCCTGGGTCATACGCTTGCTTGAGCGCGACGAGCCGCTCGTAGGTCGCCGGCGCGTATGCGGCCTTGACGCGGTCAGTGCCCTCGGTCCCGAGGTTGTTGACGTAGACGCCGGTGGCGTATGGCTGCATCGCGTCGAAGAAGTCCCGGGCCCAGCCCACGTGCTCGCTGGTCTCAGCCGGGTCCTGCCACACGGTCAGAATGGCAAAGTCAAACACCGCGTCTCGGTGCCCAAACGCCGCGGTGTCGGCGCCGGCGCGGCCGATCGCGCCGCCGAGATGCTGAAGGTAAAACGAGGACAACGGTGAGCTCATGCGTGGCGCGTGCTCGAGCATCGTGGCCACCGCTCCGTCGCTGAGCTCGTTGATGTAGTGCGACTTCCAGTAGTTCTGCTGGCCGTTGGGATAGGCGGCGTCAGACCCGCTCTGCAGGGCGGTGTACGGCATCGGCGCGATCACGTCGGCCAGCGGTTGCCCGAAGCTTCGCAGTGGCTCCAGCACGCGTTCGCCGGCGACGAGATCGCCGGCATAGCAGACCGCCAGCATGGTCACGAGCTCGCCATGCAGCTCAGGTGAGACAGGCAGTCCCGGCGACGCTCGAAATGTCGACGCCGTCACCGACAGCTCATCGGGCGCACCGGCCACGAAGTCAGCGAGGAAGCCAAATAGCTGCGGCGCATCGGCAAAGGCGTGCAGCACGCCTCCCGCCAGCACCTCGGGGCCAACCGGATGGAGCCGATACTCAAACGAGGTCACAACGCCGAAGTTGCCCCCGCCACCGCGCAGGCCCCACAACAGGTCGGCGTTTTGTGTCTCGCTCGCAGTCACGCATTCGCCGGCCGCGGTCACCACCTCGGCAGAGATGAGGTTGTCGCACGCCGGCCCGTGCTTGCGGGCGATCCACCCAAGCCCGCCGCCGAGCGTCAGCCCCGCCAAGCCGGTCAGCGAGACGTTGCCCGTCGGTGTCGCCAGGCCAAAGGCCTGAGTAGCGCGATCGAGCTCGCCCAGCAGCACCCCCGGTCGGGCGCGGGCCGTTCGGTTGGCAGGATCGACCTCGATGTCCTTCTGGGCCGATAGGTCGATCACCAAGCCGCCCTCGCACACGGCGTTACCGGCCACGTTATGTCCACCACCCCGCACGGCCACGGCAAGCCCCCGCTCCCGGGCAAAACGCAGCGCCGTGACGACGTCTGACTTCCCGGCACACCGAACGATGACCGCCGGTCGGCGGTCCACCATCCCGTTCCATACCCGCCGCGCGGATTCATACCGAGAGCCGCCGGGAACCATCACCTCGCCGGCAACGCCGCCACCCAACTCCTGCGCCAGCGCGGCACCATCAAGCATCCCAGTCCCCGATCACTCGTTTGGCCAACCATAACGGGCCACCCGTCGCCCCCCGATGCTCGCTCGGGCCGCGGCCCGCCGTGGACACTTCCTTAAAGGCCGGGAGGGTGACGCACCGAGAAGGTCGTCAGGTTCTCGTCGGCGGAGCGATTTGACCACCGCGAGCCGGTCTCGGCCAGCGCTACGGTGTCGAACCGCAGTCCGGCGACGTACATGAAGGTGTGACCGGCGTTGGCAAAGACGGTGATCCACCTGCCGGGACCGGGCCTGCCCCAGTTCTCCAGATCCCCTGACACAACCGTGTGATCGAGCAGATGGGCGGCCGCGAACACGTAGCTGATCGAGCCCGAGCAGTCATAGGCGGTGTCCTCGTAGGTCATGTGGCCGCCGCCGTAGCGATACGGGAGCCGAGCGATCTCGTTGCCGGCCGCGATCACCTCCTGAACTGCAGCCGGAGCGTCGACCGGCGCAACCGCCAGACCTCCGGGGGCCAGGGTGGCCTGGTCAGACGACGCCGACAAACCGCTGTGGGCCAGCTGCTGGCGGATGTCGGCGTCAGAGATCGGCTCCGGGAGAGCGCTCGACACCGGCCCCACGCTGACCCCGGCCGAGGCGTCCGGCGGAGGCGAGGTGTGGGGAGCCGATCCGGCAACCGGCTGCACGACCTGCGGATGGCCGTGAAGCGCCGGCGCGGAGGAATTCCGGTCCGGCTTCGGCGCCGCAGTCGAAGTGGGGGTGGGGACGTTGTTGGTCTCGGGCTGCGCTTGGTGCTGAGCGCAACCGGCGCAGACGGCGCACATAGCGCTGACCGTCAGCAACCAGCGAGTTCGCACGAGCCTCAGTATGACGGCGGCCGCGAGCGCTGGTCGCGTACGCTCGCAGCCGCGCGGTCAGTCGTCGAGGCGGCCCTCGTAGAGCGCGAAGACCGCGCCCTGAGGATCCTGCGCGACGGCGATCCTGGCGATGCCGATGTCCGTGTTGGGGACGAGGACGTTGCCGCCGAGCTCGGACACCTTGCCCAGGCTGGCATCGATATCCGAGCTGGCGAAGTAGACCAGCCAGAACGGCGGTGTCCCGGGCGGGGCAGGCGGCCGAATCCCACCGTTGCTGCGGCCGTCGGCGGTCTGGATGATCAGGTACGGAGGGCCGGCGCCCTCCATCGGCGTGGTCGTCCATCCCAGCAGGTCGCCGTAGAATTTCGCCGAGCCGTCGAGGTCGGGTGACCCCAGCTCGTTCCACGACAGCGCTCCGGGGGCATTGACGAGCCCGGAGCCGATGTGCTGCTTGGGCTGCCAGACCAGGAAGTAGGCGCCCTGCGGATCCTGGATCACCCCCATGCGACCGGCGTCCATCACGTCGAAGGCGTCAGCGTGGACGGTGGCGCCGAGCTCCTTGGCCCGGGCAAGGGTCTCGTCGGCGCTCTGCACCGTGATGTAGGAGTTCCAGGCTGGAGGAGCGCCGGCATCTCGCTGCTGTTGAGGCTGCAGCGAGATCGCCCCGACGTACTTGTCGCCGACCTTGGCCATCGAGTAGTAGACGCCGTCGCCGACCGGCTGGTCCTCGAAGGTCCAGTCAAAGAGGCCGGCGTAGAAGGTCTTACCGGCCTCCTGATCGGTGGTGTTCAGGTCTGTCCAGCTGAAGGTGCCAGGTGTGTATTGAGTTCGTTCGCCCATGGTGCGCGACGCTACCACCGCAGCCCGGTCGGCGAAAGGGTTGTCATGGACGTGTTCACGGCGTCAAGACGACGTTCGGCCACCGCCACCGCGAGCAGGAGGAGCCCACGTCGTCGTCGAGGGCGGCGACGCGAGATGGTCCAGGACTTCTGGACCGACCGACTAGCGCCCTGGATCGGCTAGCGCCACCGGCCGGCGCCGGAGGCCGCCCGTGGCCGTGACGGCGACAGCGGTAACAGCCCGGTAACAACTGCGTCACGCGGCGGCAACTTCTGATCCGCCCGCTGCCAACAAGCTGTGGCGCGGCGACGTGCGGACACCGACGCGTCGCTTCCACAGCCCACTATCTAGGAGCGCAAATTGACGCGCAAGCGCAAGTTTGGCCTGCTGCTGACGCTCGTCGCCCTGGCGAGCGCGATCACCGTCACCGTCGCCGCGAGCGCGGTCGGACGGTCCGGTCACCATCGGCGCAACAGTCCGTTCGCCGCCGCTGGTGGCACCTACACGCCGATCAAGCACGTGGTCGTGATCTTCCAGGAAAACGTCTCCTTCGACCACTACTTCGGAACGTATCCGAACGCCACCAACACCGACGGACAGAAGTTCCACTCTCTGACCGGGACGCCGGCGGTCGACGGTCTGCCACCCGCGACCGCCAGTTCACTGCCGCCACAGCTGCGCCACAGCACCAACCTGCTCACCAACAACCCCAACCAGGCAAACCCGCAGCGGCTGGACAGCAGCGCAGGCGGTCTGTCGGTCAAGGGGCAGGGTCAGCTGACCTGCGACCAGGACCACAACTACAGCGATGAGCAGAAGGCGTTCGACAGCGGCAAGATGGACCTGTTCGTGCAGAGTGTCGGTACCGGCAGCGGCACCGGACCAGTGGGCAACAGCTGCGATCCCAAGACGGTCATGGACTACTACGACGGAAATACGGTGACCGGGCTGTGGAACTACGCCCAGCACTATGCGATGAGCGACAACTCGTTCGGGACCACGTTCGGTCCCTCGTCGCCCGGCGCGATCAACCTCGCTTCCGGGGACACCGGTGGAGTCGACACATCCCACACCGCCAACCTCCCCTCGCTCGCCACCCGAACCGCTCCCAACGCCGACCTCGACGCCGACGGCAAGGGGGGCTACTCCCTGACCAGCGACGCCCAGCCGTATTGGGACGACTGCTCCACTCGCGACGCGGTGGGGATGTCAGGCCAGAACATCGGCGACGAGCTCAACCGTGCCCGCGTCTCATGGGGCTGGTTTGAGGGTGGCTTCCGTCCCTCGACGAGCTATCGGCGGGCCCTGGCCGACACCGGGCAGCCCGACCAGTCGACGAGCACGTTCATCGCTGACCAGTTCAAGAACGCCGGCTTCCAAAGCCGGGTTCCGAACTCGAGTAACCAGGGGCTGTGCGACTCGGTGCACCCCGTCGGCCAGGCGCTCGGAGGCACCGGCCAGTACGGATACAAGGATGACTACATCCCCCACCACGAGCCGTTTCAGTACTACGCCTCGACGGCAAATCCCCACCACCTCACGGTCCCGACCGCCAGCGGTCAGGACTCGCTCGACGGGCTCAAGGAGATCGGTCACGACACCCAGTCCTACAGGAACGGGGCGCCGCAGTTCAATACTCCCAACCATCAGTACGACACGAGCGACTTCGACCAGCTCGTGGCGGCAATCAACGCGGGCCGGCTGCCCGCGTCGGCGCTGCCGGCAGTCAGCTTCCTGAAGGCGCCGGGATACCAGGACGGTCACGCCGGATATTCGGATCCCGCCGACGAGCAGCGGTTCATCGTCGACGAGATCAATGCTCTGGAGCAATCGCCGGATTGGAGCAGCACGGCGGTGATCGTCAACTACGATGATTCCGACGGCTGGTATGACCACGTCTACAGCGGCGTCAGCAACCCGTCGACGTCCCCGGCGGACAACCTGACCGCCACGGCGACCAGCGGTCCGACCTCAGGCAGGTGCACCGGGCCGGAGGCGCACTCAAACCGTCCGCTGGCCGGCGAGCAGGGCCGCTGCGGGTTCGGCCCCCGGCTGCCGATGATGGTGATCTCGCCCTACTCGAAGTTCAACTCGGTCGATCACAACCTGAGCGACCAGGCCTCGATCATCAACTTCGTCGAGTACAACTGGGGTCTTCCCGGTATCGCCGGCTCGGCGGATCAGGTGCTCGCCGGTCGCGACCAGAACCATGGCCTGCCGTTCGACCTGGCCGGGATGTTCGACTTCAGCTCTCCGCATAGCGGAAAGCTGATCCTGAGCCCAAAGACGGGCCAGCAGCAGTAGCGCGGGGCGCAGAGCAGGTCGGCGATGTAGCGGGGTCCGGATTAGAGCCGATCCGGGCCCCGCCGGCGCCCGCCCCGGGCAGCGCCCGCTCGGCGGCGTTGGCGGCTAGCCTGGCCAGGGGTTTGTCGCCTCCGAGCAAGTAGGCTCCTCGCGATGTCAGACCCGCCGCCGATCGTCAATCTAGATGCGGTCGAGGTTCGCGAGGTCGCTGCCGGAGACATCCGCTTCGCCCGCCGGCGCCTGGGAGCGGCGGCCGGCTGTAGGCGGATCGGTGCCAGCCACTACACGGTGCCGGCGGGGGCGCGGCAGATGCCGGTTCACGTCCACGGCGACGAGGAGGAGATCTTCCACGTGTTGGGCGGTAGCGGGATCAGCTGGCAGGGCAGCGGTGGCTGCACGGTGGGCCCCGGCGACACGGTGGTCCAGCGACCGGGGCAAGAGCCACACACGTTCTTGGCCGGGGCGGCTGGGCTCGAGCTGCTGGCCTTCGGGAGCGGCAGCGACACCAGCATCACCTACCTGCCCCGGGCCAAGGTGATGTGGTGCGGGCCCCGCTGGGTGCCGATCGATTCGGTGCATCCGTTCAAGGCCGAGGCTCAGGCGGGCCCGCTGGAGGCCGGGGAGCCCGGGCGGCGCCCCGACAACGTTGTCGCTTTGGCGGATGTCGATACGGGACCGTTTCCGGGGGTCGAAGTTCGCGCCCTAGGTAACGCCGGGGGCGCGGTCAAGGCCGGCCTGAACCGGGTCACCCTGCCGTCCGGGGCCAGCGGAGCTCCCCCGCACTGTCACGCTCTGGAGGAGGAGCTGTTCGTGGTCCTGGAGGGGGCAGGAACGCTCGCGCTGGGGGATTTGCGTGAGCCCCTGCGGGTCGGAGACGTGGTGGCTCGCCCGCCGTCAACTGGGGTGGCGCACTCCCTGACGGCCGGGGAGGCGGGATTGACCTATCTGGCCTACGGCACTCGCGAGCCCGGTGACACCGCCTACTACCCGGCGGCCGGGAAGGTGCGGTTGCGCGGTCTGGGCGTGACCATCGACGTCTCGGCGCCCGGCGGCGGCGCCTAACCGCCTCGCCGCCGGCCCTCGGGGTGGGCGTACCGCAGCGCCATCAAGAGCCAGGGCGCGACTTGGGCGTGCCACAGCGCCGCGGTGTGACCGCCAGCGTAGATGCGGAAGTAGTGCGAGACGCCGGCCTGGCGAAGCTGAGCCTCGAACTCCCGGTTCATCTGGAGAAAGCGTGAATCCTGGCGTCCGATGTAGAAGGCGATCAGGGCGGGCCATGTCGCCTGCTCGCGCTTCAGATATCGCCCGGCCGGGACGCGAGCGTCGACATCGGCCTGATCGGACCCCAGTTCGAGCACGTGCTCACCGCTGGGATCCGTGGCCGCGAAGTAGCCGCTCCATGACTCGACGACGGCAAACGTAGACAGGTTGCGCAGGCCGATGTTGAAGGCGCCGTAGCCGCCCGCCGACAGTCCGACCAGCGCTCTGCCGAAGCGGTTGGCGACGGTTCTGAAGCGCTTGTCGATGCAGCGCGGAAGATCGTGGGCGATGGCCTGCGGCCAGTCCTCGGTCGGTCCCCAGTTGAGGTACTCGCGGTCGTCGTTGTCGCCGCGGGCACCCTGAGGCGCGACGACGATCGTCCGCCGGCCGGCAGGCACCCCACTAGCCACGAAAGCGTTGGTGGTGTAGGTGTTGGGCTGCGCCGGAAGGCCGTGCAGGAAGTAGATGACGTGGTAGCGGCCGGATCCGTAGCGGTAGCCGGCGGGCAGGTAGACGAGCGCCGGCAGCGCGCCGCCGAGCGAGGGCGCGCGGCAGGTGACCAACACCCTCCGGGCTGAGCTTGCCAGCGTAGGTTGGGGCGTGCCCTTGCTGGCCACCACGACCGCGGCGCCGGCCCCCATCGCGGTCAGCGCGAGGACCATGAGCGCGGTCAGCGCCAGGGCTCGGCGGCGCCTCACTGCCTGCCGTCCATGACAACGATTTTGCCACCGTTGGTCCCCCGGCTGGTTACGCTGCCCGGGTGGTGGCGCCCGGATCGCAGCCGACTCCCGCCGGCGGTCGAGCATGATCGTGCTCGCCGCCAGACTGGCCCTGGTGGCGATGTTCGGCGTCGCCGGTATCGCGAAGCTGGCCGATCGTCGTGAGGTGCGCCGGTCGAGCGTGGCTTTGGGAGCTTCGGAGCGGTTTGCCGGGCCGCTGTCCTGGGGGCTGATCGCCGCCGAGCTGGGCGTGGCGGCGGCTCTGGCGTTCGGCCCGTCGGCTCGGATCGCTGCCATCGCGGCCCTCGTGTTGCTGCTGGTCTTCGCCGCCGCGGTGGCCCGGGCCGTGAGTCGCGGCCGACACCCCGAATGTCGCTGCTTCGGGCGGCTTCATGCCGGCGAGGTGGGGTGGTCGACGGTGACCCGCAATGCGTTGCTGGCCACCCTGGCCGGGCTGGTCGCGACCGGAGTGGGCCTGCTGCCGATCTGGGCGGCGACCGCTGGGGTGGCGGGCGTCGCGTGGCTCGCGCTCGAGGTGCGGACGCCCGGCAGGCTGCGGCGCGGGGATCGGGCTCCCACGCTGGCGCTCTCCGATCAACACGGTCTGACTCGGACGCTGGAGTCACTGCTGAGCGGCGACAGGCCGCTCCTGTTGGTCTTCGCCGATCCCGACTGCTTCGCGTGTCGAGATTTGTTGCCACAGGTGGCCGACTGGCAAGCGCGGCTCGCGTCGGAGCTGACCGTCGCGGTGGTGAGCGGGGGCGGAGCCGAGGACAACCTCGCGCTGGCCAACCAGTTCGGGTTGGGACTGCTGTTTGGCGATCGGCAGCGCGCAGTCGCCGGTGCCTACGGCATAACCGCCACCCCCACCGCGGTGCTGGTTGACGCGCAGCAGCGGATCGCGGCAGATCCCGCCGTGGGTGCCGATGCAATCGCCCGTTTAGTGGCGGGCGCGAGCCCAGCGGGTGAGGAGCTGGCCGTGGGTCGACGGGCCGTACTGGTGCGCGCCGCCACGGGGATCGCCGCCGCCACGGTGGGCCCGTTGCTCAGTGCCATGGCGGCGGGCGCACGGACCGTGACAAGACCCAAGCGGCTCAAGGTCGATGGCGCTTGGCTGTGCGACCAGCGCTACGCACTTTGCACGTTCGCCAGGTGTACCCCCTCGAAAACCGACAGGGATGTCTCGATCTGTCGCTGCAAGGTCAAGAGCGGCTACTCGGTCGGCTTCAAGAACTGCGAGAAACGTGCCCCCAACGGTCGGCAGCTGCATTCGAACTTCTCGCTGCAGGAAGTCACCGCCCGCACGCGTGTCTTGAAGTGCGCCGAGCGGGGGCTGTGGGTGCAGTGCCTGGATGTTGTCTGCGAGGTGGATCGCCACGACCCCAGGCACGCCTCCTGCCAGTGCGTGAACGAGCGGACGAAGAACTTCTACACCTTCGGCGGCGATTGCCAGGTCAAGACCTGCCAATCGGTGATCTGGTCGGCCACCACGGCGCCGTTCCCCGGCGGCGCGCAGTACGAGAAGGGCCTCAAGCGGCTGGGCGTCCCGTTCCGATCGCCGAAGAGCTGCCCAAAGCCGAAGTAGAGCCGGCGGCGTACCCTGGCTGGGTGATCCCCGACAGCCCCGCCCGACGGTTGTCATGAGCCAGGCTGCAGTGGTCCGCCCGCGGTCTAGCCTGGCCCGCGTGGCGGGCGGCGCGGTTGGCGCCGTGATCCTGGTGCTGGTGAGCCTGCTCGCCGGTTACGGGTGGTTGTACCTGCTGCGCGGACTGGGCTGGCTTACCGGCGGGCGGATGATTGGAGATGCGCTCCCGCTGCTCCAGCTGGCCGGCTTTGATCGCCAGCCGCTGGCCCGGGTGATCGTGGCCTGGCTGCTGGCCGGCCTGATCGCGGGCGCCGGGCTGATCCGGATGGCCCCGCTGCAGCGGGTCGCGCTGGCCGGGCCAGTGGCCCTCATCGCGTTGCTGCTGGCCTCACAGGTCGCCTACGCCCTGACTCGCAACCTGAGGCTCAGCGACGTCATCTTCGGTCGCCGTCCCGGGCTGGGGCCGGTGCTCGAAGCGGCCGTGTTCGGGGTCGGCTGCGCGCTTTACGGCGTCCTCTCAGGTGGTGGCCGCGGGCAGGTGGGCGTTGGGCTCCGAACCCTCCGGGGCCTCGGCCATACGGTCCTGAGCGGCCGCCAGCACGGGGGTGCAGCCGAGGACAACTCCGATCGCCACGATGTGCACCGCCACCGCCGCCGGGCTGGTACCTAGCGACTCGCCGAAGGCAGTCAATCCGCAAGCCAGCGCAACCAGTGCCGCCAGCGCATTCATGAGCGAGATTGAGCTGATCGCGCCGGCGCTCTGAAGCGCCGCTTGGAAGGCGAGAAACCCGGCAAACGTCGCCAGCCCGGCCAACGCCGTCCACCCTGACCCCAACGCCGTGATGCCATGGGCGCGCCAGCCGATGGAAACGGCCTTGATCGCGGCGTCGGCCACGCCGTAGAAGATCCCGGCGGCGACAGCGCGCAGCCATTGGACGCCGAGTGCGGCGAGCATCGTTGCGCCAGCCAGAGCCACGGCCACGCAGACGGTCAGCGCGCCGGCGTCGAGACGATCGGCGGCGGACGAGAAACCGACCGGCAGGACCGCGAGCCCGCTGGCCATCGTAAGCACCGCCAGCAGCTGGCGACGGGTGATCCGGTAGCGGAAGAGTCCGGCCGCCAACGGGACCGAAAGCGCCAGCCCGCCGGCCGCGAACGCCTGGACAAGCGCCAACGGAGCGATCGCCACCGACACGATCTGGGTCATGAATCCCGTCCAGCCGATGGCCTGCCCGGCCAACCAGGTACGGCTCCGAAACGCGCCGCGCAGTGCCGAGGGCAGGCCCTGCATTCGGCGGCGCCCGAGCTCGCGATGTTGAAGCAGAAAGCCCAGGTTGATCAGCGCCGCCGAGCTCAAGGCCAGAACCAGCCCGGCGATCAGCTCGCCGGCGCCGAGCCGGTCGGTGACCGGCGGCCGGCCGCCCGGTCCGATCCGCCCGGCGGCGTAGGCGACGAGCACGTGGCGGCGGGCGCGGTGCGTGGCCGGCGCGCGACGGCCTGCGCGCGCCGTATGTCTCGCGTGCCGGTTCCGGGGGTTCCGGGCCCGACGGATCAGGCGCCGTCTCCCATGCCGCTGGCGCCCGGTGCCGTTGGGAATCGGGACCACCCCTGGAGTAAGCGACCTGGCCCGGCCTCGCCCGGCCCGCAGCGGCTGGCCGACCCCGCGCGAGGCGAGCTCGAGCATCTGGTTGAGGTGCGAATGCCACAGCTGCCAGTCGTGGCCGCCCCGGTACAGCGCGTAGCTGACTGTGGCGCCCCGGGCCGCCAGCGCCTTGGCCATTGGCGCCTGCTGCGGGCTCGAGTTATCGTCGCGTCCGACGAACAGAAATGCCCGCAGTGGGTTCGCCGCCAGCTGGCGACCCAGGTGGCGGACGTAGTCGAGCGGGCTGTTGGCGGCGAGCTCGGCACGACTGGCGCGGGAGAAGACCCCGCTGCGAGTCTGGAGGTAGTAGCCCGACCACGACTGGAGGTTCCCGAACGTCGCCAAGTTGTGCAACGCGATGTTGGTGGCGCCGTAGGCGCCGGCTGAGAAGCCGGCGATCACCCGGTCACGGCGGAGGTCAACCGTGGCGAAGCGGTGGTCGACGTCAGTGACCACGTTCATCACATAGCTCGCGAAGTTCCCGGCCTGGGTGTTTGCCCACTCGGAATCCGACATCGTGCTGTCGCTGATCCGCCCGTCGGGGAAGACCAGGATCATCGGCCGCATCCGGTGCAGGCTGATCAGGTTGTCGAGCCGGATGTCCATGTCAGCGACGTCGTAGTAGACGACCGGGCGGCCGGGGCTCCCATGCAGCAGGTAGTAGACGGGGTAGCGGTGCTGGGCTGCGTCGTAGCCGGGCGGCAGGTAGACCAGGTAGTCGGCCTCGCGATGCAACGCTGGGGAGTAGAACTCGACATCGACGCGGCGCCCGCGCTGGGCGTGCGGGAGATAGGCGAGGGTCGCGAAGCCGCGGTGCTCGTAATAGGACTCCCAATAGCGATAGGCGCCGACCAGCCCGATCCCGGCGAGGACAAAGGCCAAGGCCAGGAGCAGGGTGCGCCGAGGACGCAACCGGCTCATGGACCGACTACCTCGCGCCCGTGGCCTGCGGCGGTTGCGGCAGCGCACGCGGCAGGGCCAGCGGCCCGCGGGGGAGTCGTAGCCGCGGCCGCTCTGGGATGTAACCCTCGACTTGAAGGACCCGCACGACGGTGCGGGGCAGCGCGGCGGTGCTCTCGTAGACCAGGTAGCGCCTGCGCCACTGCGGCGAGAACTTCTGGTTGAAGGCAACCAGGCGCTTCATCTGAAAGCGGCGTGACAGCAGGGCCATCAACAGCCGGACCGCCCACCGCGACAGGCCGCTCCGTCCCTCCCCGGGACGCACCAGGTGAGCCAGCCCGGCGTAGTTGAGGCTGACCTGGCTGACGCCGCGCTGGTGGGCGATGGCCAGGGCGCGGCAGACGAGCGCCTCGTTGAGCCCGTTGGGAGTGGGCCCGACCCGGCGCATGGTGTCGAGCGAGAGCTTTCCGCAGTGCGAGGCAAACCGCATCAGCGCGCCCAGTTCGCCACTGGGCGATCTGGCCAGTACGTAGAGATCATCCGGACGCAGCTCGGCCTCGTAGGGCCCCATGCCCATGGCGAACCCGATCAGACGCCGTCGCCCGCTGCGCCACCGGACCTCGAGCTCATCCATCTCGGCTTCGAGTCTTTCGTCGATCTCACGTCCGTCGCGGACGGTGATCTCCCAACCGCGGCGCTCCATGCGATGGACCGACTGGCGCAGCTTGCGCACCGCCCGTCCCTGGAGCGTGAACCGGGCCGGGTCCACAAACGCCTCCTCGCCGACGCAGATGGCGCGCAGTCCGAGGCTGTGGTAGGCCTCGAGGTGGTGATCCGAGGCTCCCCACACGGCGGGCTGCCAGCCGTTGCGGCGGGCCAGCATCAGGAACGCCTCGAGCACGCGCGGCGCGTTGTCGCCGGGCGCCACGGGGTCCGACGAGACGATCGCGGTGCCGCCAATGACACGGTAGGAGAGCATTCCCCCCGCGGCGAACAACAGCGCCTTGTCAGGCCGCAGCACGAACGGCGAAAGCGAGTCCTGGCCGTGGGCATCGACGATCGCCTGGGCCGAACGGTGCTCGTGCTCGTCGTGAGCGTTCTCGGCCTTGCCGGGCCGAAGCAGCGATCTGATCGCCAGCACCGAGATCGCAGCGGCACAGGCGATCATGACCTCGATCAGTGTGCTCCAGAGCTGGTTGACGCGGGGCGGGCCCCCGGCCAGCCGCAGGCTGTGGGTGACCGAATGGTGAAGTCCGGGGAGGAGGCTGTGGCCGTGGGCGATCGGGGCTACGAGCAGGGCGCAGTAGCTGAGCCCCCAAGCGCCCACGGCGGCGCACACGATGGCCAGACGGGGACGGTTGCGGCAGCCCAGCCGAAACGAGTTCCGGCCGGCGGCCAGCAGTGCAACCAGGAGCATCTCAACCCCGGCCTCGGCGTACCGGCCCTTGATCGCATTGAGTGCGGCCAAAAAAGTCAGGCCGATCATTGCCAGCGAGACGGCGGTGCGGGTTCCCCGCCACAAGCGCGGGGCGGTGGTCAGCAGCGCCAGTCCGACCAGCACCGAGAGGACGTGCGTTTGCGACGGCAGTTCTGCCGGGGAGATCCGTCCGAGCCACGTCGGCTGGCGCATGTCGCGGCCCGCGACTCCGGCCAGGATCGCCTCGATCGCAAGCACCGCGACGGCCAGGGCGGCCGATTGTCGAACGTTCAGGAAACGGTACCGAGCGTCGATGGGGACAATCTAACTCCGGCCCGGGGCCCGGCAAACATCGCTCCGGATCAAAAAACGCCAGCGTAACCGGGCCCCCACAATTCCAACACGGCGCCCCCTCGAACGCCTAACCGGGGAGGTCCGTCTACCCTTGATCCGCGATGCGGATCCTGATCACGGGCGGCGCGGGGATGCTTGGCCGAGACGTGGCCGCGGCGGCCGAGGCGGCCGGCCACGAGGCGATCTCGCTGCCCCGCGGCGAGCTCGACATAACCAGCTCCGGGGACGTCGAGCGGGCCCTCTCCGAGCTCCGGCCCGACGCCGTCGTCAACTGTGCCGCGTGGACCGACGTGGACGGGGCCGAGTCCGAGTATCACCGCGCCGTGGCGGTCAACGGGCCCGGCGCGGGTAACGTGGCCCGGGCCGCGGCCGGGGTCGGCGCCTGGACGGTGCACATTTCGAGCGACTACGTGTTCGACGGCGCCAAGCGCGAGCCGTACCTCGAATCGGATCGCGTGGGACCTCGCTCCGGGTATGGGCGCTCGAAGCTGGAGGGAGAGCGCGCAGTCGCCGAGGGCGCGCCCCGGGGCCATACGATCGTCCGCTCCTCATGGCTGTTCGGCACCGGTGGGGGGTGCTTTCCGGCCACGATCCTGAGGCTGGCCGCGGAGCGCGAGAAGCTCAGCGTTGTCGATGACCAGGTGGGGTGTCCCACTTTCACCGGCCACCTCGCGGGCGCGCTGGTGGACTTGGCTGTCCGCGGTGACGATGCGCCGCTCGGGCTCCTGCACGTTGCCGGGGGCGGACAGTGCTCGTGGTTTGAGTTCGCTGGTGAGATCTTGGCCGGCGTGCCGGGCTGCGAGGTCGTCCCGGTGACCTCGGCCGAGTTCGTCCGGCCCGCTCCGCGACCCGCCTACAGCGTCCTGCGCAGTGAGCGCGGCGCCCCCGTGCTGCCCCACTGGCGCCAGGGCCTGCGCGAGTACCTGGCTTTGACCGCAGGCGTCAAGGCCCCATGAAGCTCCTGGTCTGTGGCGCCGCTGGCTTCATCGGCTCGACGTTCGTCGAGCTGCGCGTCTGCGAGCATGGCGACGAGGTGACCGTGCTCGACAAGCTCACCTACGCCGGCCGGCGCGAGAACCTGCGCGAGGTTCAGTCAGAGATCCGTTTCGTCACCGGGGCGATCGAGGATCCCGTCGCGGTCGCCGACGCGGTCACGGGCGCCGAGGCGATAGTCAATTTCGCCGCCGAAACTCATGTCGATCGGTCGATCGCCGAGCCGTTCGCGTTCACCGTCACCAACGGCCTGGGCACGCATGTGCTGCTCGAAGCGGCGCGGGAGCGAGGTCTGCGCTATGTCCAGGTCTCGACCGACGAGGTGTACGGCTCGATCGAGACCGGGTCGTTCACCGAGTCCTCACCACTGCAGCCGTCCAGTCCGTACAGCGCCACCAAGACCGGCGGTGACCTGCTCGTCTCCAGCTACTTTCACACCTATGGGCTGGAGACGGTGGTCTGCCGCGGCTCCAATAACTACGGGCCGCGTCAGTACCCAGAGAAGTTGATCCCGCTGATGATCCTCAATGCGCTGGCCGGCGATCGACTCCCCGTGTACGGAGACGGCAAGAACGTGCGCAACTGGCTGTTCGTGGAGGACTTCGGCCGGGGCATCGGACACGCTCTGAGCCACGGTCAGCCCGGTGAGACCTACAACTGCGGCGGGCCCGACGAGTGCGAGAACCTGGAGGTGGTGAGGCGGATCCTGGAGCTGACGGGAGCCGACGAATCGCTGCTCGAGTACGTGACCGACCGCCCGGGCCACGACCGTCGCTACTCGCTGTCCTCCGACAAGCTCCGGGGGCTGGGGTGGGAGCCAAAGACGAGGTTCGAGGATGGGCTGGCCCGCACCGTCACCTGGTATCGGGAGAACTCGTGGTGGTGGGAGCCGATTCGCTCGGGTGCCTACCGCGAGTATTACGAGCGCCATTACGGGCGCGCGCTGAAGGCATAAGGTCGTGGACGAGCCGTCGTCGGCCCTGCCCGCGGCCCGGGGGCGTCATGCCCCTCCGCCTGAGGTGCGGCTGCCGCTGCAACGCGAGCGGCTGCTGCGCGCCGCGGCGCTGGAGTTCGCCGAGCGCGGCTACGCCGGCTCGAGCTCGGAGTCGATCAGCCGCCGAGCGGCGATGTCAAAGGCCACCTTCTATGAGCACTTCGCCAACAAGGAGGAGTGCATGCTGGCCCTGTTCGACCTCGCCCGGCGCGTGGTCCAGGAGGCGATGGCGACCGCCGCCAGCCGGGCGCCCGAGGGGGATGCTCGGGAGCGGATGCGCGCCGGCACGCGGGCTTTTCTGACCGCGCTGTCAGAGCATCCTGAGTTCGCCCAGACGTTGCTGGTTGAGATCATCGGCGCCGGTCCGCGGGCCGCCCAGCGGCGGGACATGATCCTGCAGGCATTCGCGGATGTGCTCGACGCCGAGAACGCCGCCGCCGCCCGCCGCGGCCTGATCGGACGCTTCGGGTCGCCGCACGATCCGTTTGCCGTCGTCGGCGCGATCACCGAGCTGGTCTCACGTCAGGTTCGCCTCGGCGTCCCGGAGGACGTGCTCGATCTGGCGCCGGTCATCGACCGGCTCATCCTCGGGCTGCTGCCGCGCTCGTGAGCGAGGGCGCGCTCGAGGATCTGGAGCGCGAGATCATCTCGTGCCGGCGCTGCCCCCGGCTGGTGGCCTGGCGCGAGGAGGTGGCGCGGGTCAAGCGGGCCGCGTTCGCCACCGAGGAGTACTGGGGACGCCCGCTGCCGAGTTTTGGCGATCCCCGCGCGAGGGTGGTCGTGGTGGGCCTGGCCCCGGCGTCACACGGCGGAAATCGCACCGGGCGGATCTTCACCGGTGACCGCTCGGGTGACTGGCTGTTCGCCGCGCTGCACCGAGCCGGCTTTGCCAACCAGCCGCTATCGCGCTCGCGTGACGACGGCCTCAGGCTCACCGACTGCTGGGTGGCGGCGGCGGTTCGCTGCGCGCCGCCGGCCAACAAGCCCACGCCGGTCGAGCGCGACACCTGCCTGCCGTACCTGGATCGGGAGCTGGGGCTGCTCTCGGAGGCCCGCGTGGTGGTCTGCCTCGGCCTGTTCGCCTGGGACGCGATGCTGCGTGTGCGCAGCGACCAGGTGACACGTCCGCGTCCGAAGTTCGGTCATGGGGCCCACGCCTACGTGGGCCGATTCACGCTGCTGGGCTGCTATCACCCAAGCCAGCAGAACACCTTCACGGGCCGGCTCACGGAGCCGATGATGGATGCTGTATTTGGTCGGGCGAGACAGATCGCGGCCGACTCGCAATCAATGCCGACTACGGAGTGAGAGAACCATGAAGGCAGTCCAGTTCACCCAGTTCGGCGGCCCCGAGGTACTTGAGATCGTCGAGCTCCCGGACCCGCATCCCACCGACAACCAGATCCGCGTGGCGGTCCGCGCCGTGGGCGTAAACCCCATCGACTGGAAGGTTCGAAGTGGGGCGATGGGAGGCGAGCTACCGATGAGGACCGGGCAGGAGGCGGCCGGAGTGGTCGACGAGGTCGGCTCCGCGGTCAGCGACGTGGCGCCGGGAGACGAAGTGTTCGGGTCGGTGGACGGCAGCGGCGGGGCAGCTGAGCTGGCCCTGATGGTCGACTACGCCCCGATCCCGGCCGGACTGGACTTCGCCGGCGCCGCGGCGCTGCCGGTGGCCGTGGAGACGGCAACCCGGACGCTCGACCTGCTCGGGGTAACCGAAGGCCGGTCGTTGCTGATCAACGGCGCGGCTGGAGCCGTCGGCAGCGCCGCCGTGCAGCTCGCGGTGGCGCGGGGGGCCCGAGTCATCGGAACGGCCAGCGAATCGAACCACGAGTATCTGCGCTCACTGGGAGCCGAGGCCACCACCTACGGAGACGGACTGGTGGACCGGGTTCGGGCCCTGTGGCCCGACGGTGTGGACCGGGCACTCGACGCCGCCGGCGGCGGAGCGCTGCCGGCGCTGGTGGAGCTGACCGGCGATCCCAAGTATGTGGTCACGATTGCCGACTTCCAGGGCGCTCAGGCGACCGGGGTCCCGTTCAGCGGGGGGATGGGCGCCGGCCGGGCCATGCACGCGCTGCGTGAGATCGGGGCGCTGATCGAGGCGGGGCGCTTCTCGCTTCCCGTCCAGCAGACGTTCGCCCTCGATCAGGTCGCCGAGGCGCATCGGGTCAGCGAGGCCGGGCACGTTCGCGGCAAGCTGATCCTGCTCGTGGACTGAAACGGCGTGCCGGGACGGCCGGCGCCGGTAGCCTGGCGCCTGCATGGGGCACGGACTCGCCATCACCATCGCGGGGCGCCGCGGCGGCCTGACCCTGATCCTGCTGGCCGGAGGGCTGATGCTGCTCTGCGCCCTCAGCCTGTCCGGTGCGCGAGCGGTGCCTGGGTCCGCAGCCACACCCCCCGGCCCCGGCGGGGCGGGACCCGCGGCGGTGTCGGCGAACCACTCGCCGGGGCGGGCGCATTCCCGGCTGGCGCGGGCGCATCCGCTCGTCGCCGGGGGCGCCGATTCCGGCCAGCCGCTGCGCCAGCCCGCCGTTTACACCAGCCACCGCGGCGTGCTGAACGTGACCCTGGTGGCATCGCAGCGGCGGGTGACGATCGGCGGCCGCACGGTTCTGGCCAAGGTCTACAACGACTCGTTCACCGCGCCCACCCTTGTCGTCAACCGGGGCGACCTGGTCCGGGTCAGGCTCGTCAACCACCTCGACGAGCCGACCAACCTGCACTTCCACGGGCTGGAGGTGCCGCCCTCGGGCCATGGCGACAACATCTTCGTTTCGGTCGATCCCGGGCGTTCGTTTCAGTACTCGTTCCGCCTGCCCCGGGACGCCCCCACGGGGACGTTCTGGTACCACTCGCACGAGATGGTCCCGATGGACCAGATGGGCCGCTATCCGGGGGCGGCGTCCGAGGAGCAGGTGTTCGACGGACTTTCCGGGCTGCTCGAGGTCCAGGGACTGATCGGTGACCTGCCCCACTCGCTGCGGGCGATACCCGAGCGCTACCTGGCGCTGCGTGACGTCCAGATCGCCGGCGGCCAGATCGTCTCCTCAAACATCGACTCCGCCGGCGCCACAACGCGTCTGGTCGATGGCCAGCTGACGCCGAAGATCGCCATCGCTCCGGGGCAGACCGAGCTTTGGCACATCGGCAACGTCGGCGCGGACATCTTCTACCGGCTCAAGCTCGCCGGGCACAGCTTCGACGTGATCGCCCAGGACGGGTACCAGGTGGTCCACGCCCACCGGCAGGACACGCTGGTGCTGCCGCCGGGCAAGCGCTTCGACGTGCTGGTGCGGGGCACGCGTCGCGGTGTTTCGCCGCTGCGCACCGCCGTCTACAACGAGGGCGACGATCGCTATCCGGCGCGAACCCTGGCCGAGGTGGTCACCGGGGGTCGCGCGCAGGCCCCCAAGGCGATGCCCAACGTGATCTCCTGGGCCACGGTCGACCTGCGCCGCGATCCTCTGGCCGGCCGCCGCACGGTGGTCTTCTCCGAGGACGAGGCCACCAACCGGTTCTTCATCGACGGGCGAACCTACGACCCATCGCGGATCGACCTCCGCGCCCGGGTCGGCACCGTCGAGCAGTGGACGATCGTGAACCACACCGACGAGACGCACCCGTTTCACATCCACACCTATCAGATGCAGCTGATCTCCACCAACGGGGTCCCGGACGGCTTCAACGGCTACCAGGACGAGGTCGTCCTACCGCGGCGCGGCTACGTCGTGGTGAGGATCAGATTCGCCCGTTACACAGGGATCACGGTATTTCACTGCCACATCCTCGCCCACGAGGACGCGGGCATGATGGCCAACATCGAAGTCACGCGGTGAGCACCGGTATGCCGGTAGGCTCGCGGCGGGCCACAAAGGAGAGGGATATGTCGCAAGGGCAAGTATCGGCAGAGGGATTGACGCGCCGCGAGACGCTGCGGAGAGCCGGCGCGGCCGGACTGGGGCTCACCGCGCTCGGCGGCGGCCTCGAATCGCTGCTGGCCAGCGAGGCTCTGGCGGCGCCCGCCGGGAGCTCGCTCAAGGACATCGAGCACGTGATCTTCCTGATGCAGGAAAACCGTTCCTTCGATCACTACTTCGGGACGCTGCGCGGCGTGCGCGGGTTCGGCGACAAGCGAAACGACGAGTCCTTCACCCAGCGCAACTCGGCCGGCAAGAAGGTCCGCCCGTTCAGGCTGCCGGCCGGCGGCATCGCCTACTGCATGCCGGACATAACCCATAACTGGGGCCCCCAACACCAGGCCTGGAACCACGGCAAGAACAACCGGTTCGTGGCTGTCCACGACCAGGTCGAGGGCCCGGCGACCGGGATCGAGACGATGGGCTACTACAACCGACCCGAGCTGCGTTTCTACTACAGCCTCGCCGACGCGTTCACCCTGTGCGACGGCTACTACTGCTCGGTGATCGGCCCCACCGATCCCAACCGGATCATGGCGATGAGCGCAACGCTCGACCCGTCGGGGGCCCGGGGCGGGCCGCTGTTGGAGACGCTCAGCCCCGGCGCCCCGCGCAACGCAGCCCAGGGGACCTTCAGGTGGACGACGATGCCCGAACGGCTGCAGGCGCGCGGGATCAGCTGGAAGTCCTACTCGTCGGCGGGCGGCGGCTCGCTCGACAATCCACTCGTCTTCTTTGCCGCCTACAACCGTCCCGGCGAGCTCGCTGATCGGGCGTTTAACCCGACCTTCCCGGACGACTTCATGTCCGATCTCAGGCGCGACCGGTTGCCCAAGGTTTCGTGGGTGCAGACGAGCCTGGTCGAGACCGAGCATCCCGGCTTCTCGGCTGCGATCTCAGGTGAGATCGTCGCCTCTCAGATCATCCAGGCGCTGATCTCGCACCCGAAGGTGTGGCGCAAGACAGCGCTGTTCATCACCTGGGACGAGAACGGGGGATTCTTCGACCACGTGCCGCCGCCAGTGGCTCCCCGGGGCACTCCCGGCGAGTATCTCACCGTCTCCCCGCTGCCGAAGGCGGCCGCTGGGATTCGCGGACCGATCGGCCTCGGCTTCCGGGTCCCGATGCTGGTGGTGTCTCCGTTCACCCGCGGCGGCCTGGTCTGCTCCGACGTGCTCGACCACACGTCGATGCTGCGCTTTTTGGAGACCCGCTTCGGGGTCGAGGTCCCGAACCTCAGCCGGTGGCGCCGGCGCGTCACCGGCGATCTCACCGGGGCGTTCAACTTCGCCGCCAAGCCCAACGATCGACGGCCCCGGTTGGCGTCGCCGGGGGCAGCCAGCGCAATCAGCTGCAACAGCCCGAAGCCGGTGACTGTCTCCCACATGGGGATCCCGCGTCAGGAGCGGGGCACGCGCAAGCGGCCCAGCGGGATCGTCAAGGCCAAGGGCAAGAAAGGTAAGTGAGCCGCGGCGGGCGCGCCGCGGCCGCGTCGGCGCTTGCGCTGGCTGTGGTAGTGGCGATCGCTGTGCCGGCCGGGTCGCTGGCGGCCGCCGGGCCGGCCGGGTCGCCCTCTGCGCGCGCCAGCGACTGCCGCACCTATCCGCGTCCCGGGACGTCGATAGCCGGCCGCACGCCACCCACTCTGGCCGCCGAGTACGCAGTCCTGCGCCACCGCCAGCGCCGGGTCGACCGGCTGGCTCTGGGCTGGCTGCGCCCGCTGCCCGAGAGCGGGATCGTCACCGATGGGGTGCGATTTCTTGCCCGCGCGACCTACGGACGCGTCTACCTCGTCCCGGCCTGGCACCTGCTGGCCTCCCCGCTGGCGCCGCCGGGGTGCGTGACAAAGGCCAGGCGACAGTCCGAGCGCGGGCTGCTGCCCCAGCTGCGCAGTCAGTACGCCCACCGCGCGCTGTGCCTGGTGATCGTCTTCGACCAGCAGGAGAGCCCAACGTGCGGGACCGCGCCGGGCACCGTCGACGCGCTGCTCTATGCGCCCGGAAGCCCAGGCTTCGGCCTCGTGCCGGACGGCGTCGCCTACGTGACTGTCCACTATGTCGGCGGCGGCCCACAGCGGGTTCGGGTGCGCGACAACCTGTGGATCGTCAACGACGCGCTGGCCATCAAGACGCCCTGCGGGCTGGCGTGGCTTGACTCGCGCGGAACCGTTCTCCGCACCGTGCAGAGCTGCAGCGCCGGGGACACCACCTGATGGCCACCGGCCCGGCCCTGATGGTCACCGACCTCGGCCTGACGGGCCCCGACATCACCTGATGACCCCGGGCCCCGCGGACCCGTCCGACCAGCGCCCGGAGCTGGCCGGGCTGAGGATCGCCGATCCGCCGGCGCAATGGGAGGCGCTCGGTTTTGCCGTCGAGGCCTCCCGGCTCGAACTCGGCGGGATCCAGATCGAGCTCGGTGGGGCCGGCCGGGGGATAACCGGCTGGACCCTGCGCCACGTACCGAGCATCGCCGAGCTCGACGGGCTGGCGACCACGACCACAGAGGCTCCGTCGCCCCAGCGCCATCGGCACCCCAATGGGTGCGTCGGGATCGACCACCTCGTCGTGACCACCCCGGACTTCGACCGCACCGCCCAGGCACTGGTGGAGGTAGGTATGTCACTGCGTCGTATCCGGGATGCTGGCTCCTTTCGTCAGGGTTTCCGCCGCCTTGGCCCCGCCATCCTCGAGTTGGTCGAGGCCCGCGGGGCGCCGCCCGGGCCGGCGAGCTTCTGGGGGCTTGTCGTGGTCTGTGAAGACTTAGAGGCTCTGAGCGGCCGCATTTCACCCCACCTGGGACCGATCCGAGCGGCCGTGCAACCTGGCCGCAAGATCGCGACGCTGGCGGCCAGCGCCGGGCTCTCACCACAGGTCGCGTTCATGGATCCCGATCCGAAGCGATGATCTACGATCGCCGCGCCGCGGCCGCGGCCGCGGCCGCGCCCCGGCGCCGCCGCCACTGCCGCTGGCGCCCAGCCCAGCCCAGCCGAGCCGACAGAAGGAGAGAACCGTTGCGAGCATTGGCTGCCACCGCCCTGGCGGTTCTCGCTACCGCGCTGATCGCGACCCAGCCCGCGTCTGCCGCCGGCCCTCCCCAGAATCCGTTTCTGGCCGCCAACCCGTTCTCCAACATCCACAACGACACGTGGATGAGCGACGCATACGCGATTGCCGGCCCCACCGCCGGCGCCCGCGCTGCCTACGGGCCCTATAGCCCCTCGGTCTGCGGCAGCCTGGCCTTTGATCGCTTGCACCGGATCGTGTCGGTCTGCCCATCTGCCGCGGTGGCGCCGCAGGCGCGGATCTTCGATCCCCACTCTCTACGGATCGTCTCCACCTACAACCTGCCGCAGGCTCCGGATGCCGCCGGAACCGTCGGCTTTCAGAACTTCACCGGCGGCGGCTACTTCTTCCTGGACCGGCGTGACCGGGCCTGGATCGCCACCAAGACCAGCCATCTGTTCGTGCTCGCGGTGGCCAAGCACGGTTTCCACAAGCTCGCCGACTACAACCTGCGCCGAGTCCTCGGCAGCCAGCAGCGGGTGACCTCGGCGCTGCCGGACTTCAGGGGCCGCATCTGGTTCGTCTCCAAGCGCGGCGGGGTGGTCGGCGTGCTCGATCCGCGCACGCGCCGGATCCGGATCACCCGTGCCGACTCGGAGATCGAGAACTCGTTCGCGGTCGGAAGCGATGGCGTCTACATCGTGTCCGAGAGGTCGATGTATCGCTTTGGCGTCGCGCGGGGCGGACGGCCGGTGGTGCAGTGGAAGTCGACCTATCGCAACTCAGGCGTCCACAAGCCCGGCCAGGTCGACGCCGGGTCGGGCACGACCCCGACGATCATGCCCGGCGGCTACGTCTCGATCACCGACAACGCTGATCCCATGGATGTCGTCGTCTACCGGACCGCCCGCCACCTGGCCTCGGGACAGCGTCGGGTGGTCTGCCAGGTGCCGGTCTTCCACAAGGGCGCCAGCGATACCGAGAACTCACTGATCGGCAGCGGACGGTCGATGATCGTCGAGAACAACTACGGCTACCGCGGCTTCGCCGAACCGGCCGCCAACACCGTCACCTCCCCCGGCTTTGCCCGGGTCGACATCGATCGCAACGGCCGCGGCTGCCACCGCGTCTGGCAGGTGTTGCGCCACAGCGCCCCCTCGGTCGTACCCAAGCTCTCGACCCGGACGGGGCTGATCTACACCTACACGCGCGAACCCGGCGCGATCGCGACCTGGAGCTGGACCGCGCTCTCGTTCAAGACCGGGCGGACGGCATTTCAGGTCACGGCCGGAAGCGGCACGGCGTACAACAACAACTACGCGGGGATCGCGATCGGCCCCGGCGGCGCCGCCTACCTGGGAACAATCGGCGGCCTGGCCGCGCTGCGCAAGCCATGACGGCAGGGCCGGATCACCGCCGGCGCGCTGGCCGCCCCGGCCGCCCCGGCCGCGTGGCTACGTTGGCCGGGCTGCTGGGGCTGGTCCTGGCGATGGCGTCGAGCGCCTCCGCCGCGCCGGCCCTCACGGCGCAGCGAGCGGCGGCGCTGGGTCGGCAAGCCTACGTGTACGGCTTCCCCCTGCTGGAGTTCGAGCGGGTGCGTCGCAGCGAGACGAGCGTCCGCTGCCCCGATGCCCGGGGCGACGCTCCGGCGAACTCGTTCAGCACCGCCACGGGCTACGCCCGACCCACCGACCGCACGGTGGTCGCTCCCAACGTCGACACGCTGTACTCGATCGCCCATCTCGACCTTGGCCACGGTCCGGTGGTCCTCAGCCACCCGGCGATGGGCCGGCGGTACTTCGTCTTCGAGCTGCTGGACCCATACACCAACACCGTCGGCTACATCGGGTCGCGGACCACCGGCGCCGAGGCCGGCCGGTTTGCCATCACCTGGACCGGCCATCCCGGCCGCCGGGTCCCCGGCGCGCGCGTGATCCGCTCCTCCTACCGCCACCTGTGGGTCATCGGCCGGACGCTGGCCGGTGACCGCGCCGACCAGCGCCGGGCGATCAGGCTGATGCGGCGCTACGCGCTCGCTCCCGCTGGGCCCCGGCGGTTTGCCACCGGTTGCCGGTCCGGAAAGCCGCTGGCGGTCAAGACACCAACCGGTCTGGCCTTCCTTGACGCCCTGGGCCGCGCCCTGGCCGAGAACCCGCCACCGCCCCGGGACCGCGGGCTGCTGGGCAAGCTGGCCGCAGTTGGCGTCGGACCCGGGCGCCGACCCGAGCGGGCGGGGCTCGCCGAGCCGGTGCTGAGCGCCCTGATCGGCGGGGTCGACCAGGCGGCCACCGCCCTGCCCACCGACGCCAGGATCGCTGTGCTCGACCAGGCAAAGCGCGCTCACGGCTGGGCGATTCCCGGCGCCCAGATCGGCAACTACGGCACCGACTATCGCTACCGGGCCGAGATCGCGACCGTGGGGCTCGGCGCCAACACCCGCCAGGAGGCCACTTATCCGACGGCGCTCACCGACGCGGCCGGGCACCTGCTCACCGGCAGCGCCAGCTACCGAATCGTGTTTGCGCGCGGCGACGCGCC
This sequence comes from Solirubrobacteraceae bacterium, assembly GCA_036497115.1. Lineage (GTDB taxonomy): Bacteria > Actinomycetota > Thermoleophilia > Solirubrobacterales > Solirubrobacteraceae > Palsa-465. The sequence goes on along the minus strand of DASXJY010000021.1, from coordinate 643 downwards.
GCCGGTTCGCGCCTTCTGGTCGCTGACCATGTACGACGGCAGCGGCTACCTGGTCGCCAATCCCCAGCGGCGCTATGCGATCGGCTCGAGTCACCCGCCGCTGCGCCGACGGTCTGACGGGAGCATCGTGGTCGTGCTCTCGCACACCCGCCCGCGCCAGCCCGCGATCAACTGGCTGCCGGCTCCGGCCGGTTCCTTCCGGGTCAACCTACGGCTGTACTGGCCCACCGCGCGGGCGCTACGGGGCCTCTGGCGCCCGCCACCGATCGAGCCGATTTCTCCAAGCTGACGCCCTGGGCGGGGACTACCCTCAAGTGACAATGTCACTGTCGGCCTTCACCCCCGGTACGCGAAAGTGGTTTGAGAGCGCCTTCGAGGCCCCCACGCCGGCCCAGGTCCAGGCTTGGCCGGCGATCGCCTCTGGCGAGCATGTCCTGATCTCGGCGCCGACCGGCTCGGGCAAGACGCTGGCCGCGTTCCTGTATGCGATCGACCAGCTCGCGCAGCAGCCGCCGCCCGCCAGCCCCCGCGACCGCCGGATCAGCCTGGTCTACGTGTCTCCGCTCAAGGCGCTCTCCTACGACATCGACCGCAACCTGCGCACTCCGCTGCGGGGGATCGGCGCCGAGCTGCAGGTCGCGGT
>DASXJY010000020.1:0-7215 GCA_036497115.1 Solirubrobacteraceae bacterium | reverse complement strand
AAACGGCAGCAGTAAAACCAGTTTCAACCGGAGCATCGACGATCAGCATACGCCCCGGCTTCGGTTTCGCCTCCTGGGGACCAGGCCTCGATGCGCGCTGGTCCGGGCGCGCCCGACGCGCAAACGTCCCAATGCATGCCGGCGCGAGGCGGATTGGGACGTTGACCGTGTCCCTGGCGGCAAACGTCCCGATCGGCCCCGGGGAGGCGGAGGTTGGGACGTTGACCGTACTTGCGGTAGCGAGCGGCACACGCCGTCCCGGCACCCCGGCACCCCGGCACCCCGGCACCCGGGCACCCGGGCACCTCGGCACCCCCGCACACTGACCCCCGGCACACTGGGTGGCTCGCTCGAGGCCTCCGCGTATTTGCTGCCAAATTGACAGCAAATCGGCGAACCCTCCCAAAACCCGCCGCTCGCGCCGGTGGCGTTCACAATCAGTCCCGAGCGACCCCACGGTAGCTCTCGCAACGCCAAATCGCTGACGTACGGCGACATCGTACAATGATGTACGGTGAATCCGTTCAATTATCAGGGCCCCGTTCTGCCCCCTCGCCTGATTGACCGCCGAGAGGAGCTCGACGCACTGCAACGTGCAGCGGCTGACGGGATAGCCATCCGTTTGGCGGCACCCCGCCGGTTCGGCAAGACAAGCCTGCTCGATGCCCACGTCGCGTCGATGCGCGACGTCGGACACCGGGCGGTGCGCATCGATCTCTCCAGAGTCGCAACCGTCGGCGACGTCGCGGCCCGAGTCGCGGAAGCGTTCAGCGGGCTGCCGAATGATCCCCGGCGGAGCGTTCGCCGCTGGGCGGCCCGGCTGGGGATATCGGCGCGGCTGCCCGGAGTGCAGCTGTCGCTGGCCCCCAGCTCGGCCCGTCCGGCCGCTGACGAGGCCAGTGCGGCGCTGCTCGAGCTGCTCGACGTTCCCCTGGGCCTTCACCAGGCGGACGGGGGGCTGACGGCCGTCTGCCTCGACGAGTTCCAGGATCTGCTCGTCGCCGATGACACACTCGACGGGCTGTTTCGCTCGGTTATCCAGCACCATCGCGAAGCGGCCGCCTACGTCTTTGCCGGCAGCCAGCCGTCGTTGATGCGCGCCCTGTTCTCAGACCGCGAACGGCCGTTCTACGGCCAGGCCCGACCGCTCGGGCTGCCGGCGCTGCCCGTCGACGAGGCCGCCCGCGACATCGAGGGCTTGCTGAGCGGCGATGGGCTGGACGCCGGCGCCGCCGTCGACGAACTGCTCGCCTTCACCGGCGGGCACCCGCAGCGAACCCTCCTGCTCGCTCATCACCTCTACAACCTGCTCGACGGGCCCAGCCCGCCCGAGGACCTAGCGGCGACCGCGATCGACCTCGGGCTCGCCGAGACCCGCGATGCCCATCAGGCGGTCTGGGACGGGCTTGGCCGGGTGGAGCGGATCGTCCTGCTCACGTTGGCCGACGGACACGCCCCCACCGGCAGCCGGGTCGCCAACGAGCACCGCATCGCCCGCTCCACGATCCAGGATGCGCTCGAACGGCTCCTCGCCGACGAGCGCACCGTCCAGCGCGACCGCGATGGTCGTCCCTTCCTGCTCGACCCACTGTTGGGCGAATGGCTTCGGCGCCGCTGACCGACGTCCCGGAAGTCAGACGGACTCGGTCTGCTGCCGGAGCGCGAGCTGCTCGCCCAGGCGCTCCATGGCGCGCTGGTTGCCACGACGCAGCACGGAGCGGACCAGCGGAGCGGCCAGCCGCTCGCTCAGCGGGGCCTGCTTCAAGGCGTACTCGAACGTGATCTGCGTCCCTCCCGCGGCGGCGTCGGCCAGCGTGTAGGTGCCGGTGCCGATCCGCCGTCCGCCGGCGCCGGTGTTCTGCTCCACGATCGTCTCCGGGCGCTCGGCCGACACCACCTCGATCTCGACCTTCTCGCTGCGCCCGCCCAGGCTCGCCGTGACGGTGGCCCTCGAGCCGATCCCGCGATCGGGGCCGGAGTAATGCCAGTCGCTGAGCATGTGGTTGGTGAACGGCTCGTGGTTGGCCATCACATCGAGGAAGTCAAAGACCTCCTGGCGGGGATAGGGGACTTCGGTTGTCACTCGTATTGATCTCATGTACCACATGGTACAGTATCAGGCCCGTGGACGCCAAAAATCCAAGGCAGCGACTCCTCGACGGGGCGATCGACTACGTCGCCGCCAACGGGATGAGCGACGTGAGCCTGCGCGCGCTGGCGGCGGCGCTCGGCACCAGCCACCGGATGCTGATCTTCCACTTCGGCTCCAAGGAGAAACTGTGGGTCGAGATCGTCAAGACGGTCGAGCAACGCCAGCGCGAACTGCTCGGAGCGCTCCTCCCCGGCCCTGACCCCGGCCAACCGGTCGGTGTCGCGATGCGCGCCTGGTGGAAGCACATCTCCGATCCCGCGCTGTGGCCCAACGAGCGCCTGTTCTTCGAGCTCTACGGCCAGGCCCTGCAGGGCCGCCCCTACACCACCGAGCTGCTCGAGGGCATCGTCGAGGACTGGCTTGAGCCCGCGACCGAGATCAACGTGTCCCTCGGCGTCCCCCGGCCGACCGCCCGTGCCCACGCGCGGCTGGGCGTCGCCGTGACCCGCGGCCTGCTGCTCGATCTGCTGGCCACGCGGGATGTCGCCGGCGTGGACGCCGCCATGGAGGCGTTCATCGACGTCTACGAGAAGTGGCTGGCCGCCTCGGCAAGCCGGAGCGAGTAGCCAGGCCGGAGGCGGAATGATTCGGCCGGACCCACCGGCGATGGGTGGGCAGCACGCGGTCGGGAATACTGCAATGAGTGCCTGGAATCGTGGCTTGCGCGCTGGACGCGATCAGCAGACTCTGTAGCTTCAGTGAGGCCGAGGGCTCGCCGACGTGACGGCTAAGGACGTCTCCGCGCGTGGCGGGCGCGCGGTGCTCCGCGTCACCAGGTGGACAGGGCGCTGGGTCCGGGGCGAGGTCGTCAGGCGCACGGGCGGTCCGGCCCGGGCGCGGGTGATCACGCTGTTCGGCGCCGTTCTGGCGCTCAACGGCGCCGACACCGCCACCGTCGGCGCCGTGGCGCCGCAGCTCGAGCACTCGCTTCACATCGGCGACACCAAGATCGGGTTGCTGACATCGGTGGCGCTGCTGGTCGGCGCCATCTTCACGATCCCGGTCGGCCTGTTGGTCGATCGCATCCGGAGAATCCCGATGCTGTCGATGAGCATCGTGCTCTGGAGCGTCGCCTCCCTGGCCAGCGCGTTCGCGGGCAGCTACTCGACCCTGTTGCTCACGCGCCTGGCCCTCGGTGCGGTGACCGCCACCGCGGGACCGGCGATCGCCTCGCTGACCGGCGATTACTTCCCGGCGCGCGAACGCGGCCGCGTCTACGCCTACATCCTCGGTGGCGAGATCATGGGCACCGCCGCCGGCTTCATCATCAGCGGCTCGCTCGCCAGCCTGATCGACTGGCGCGCGGCGTTCCTGCTGCTGGCCCTCCCGGGCTTCTGGATCGCTCGCGAGCTCTACCGCACCGTTCCGGAGCCCGCGCGGGGCGGCCAGAGCCGGCTCGAGCACGGGGCTGTCGACCTCAAGGCGGCGGTCGCCGAGGCCGCCTCCCGGCCCGCGCCCAAGCCGCAGGACGAAGCTGACCCGGCCCTCGACGCCGACGATCTCGCCCGCGAGGCGGTCCGCCGCAAGGGAGTGCACCCCGATCCCGAGCTGGTCCTGCACGACGATCCGCGAACGCTCCCGCTGGTGGCGGCGGTCAAATACATCCTCTCGATCCCCACCAACATCCTGATGATCATCAGCTCGTCGCTTGGCTACTTCTACTTCGCCGGCCTGTCGACGTTCGCCCTGCTGTTCGTGCGCGGCCACTACCACGCCAGCCAGGCCGAGGCCGAGCTCGTGCTGGCGCTGCTGGTCGGCGGCGCCATGGTCGGGACGCTGGTCAGCGGGCGGGTGACAGACTTCATGCTCCGCGACGGCTTCCTCGAGGTTCGCGTCTGGATTCCGGCCCTCTGCTATCTGGGCGCCGCCGCGCTGCTGGTCCCGGGCGTGCTCGGCAGCCACCTGATGCCGGCGGTCTGGTTCGACGTCGCCGGAGCGGCGCTGCTGTCGGCCGCCAACCCGCCGCTCGACGCCGCCCGGCTGGACATCATGCCCGCCGGCCTGTGGGGGCGAGCCGAGAGCACCCGTACCGTCCTGCGCTCGCTGGCCCAGGCGCTGGCGCCACTGGTCTTCGGGGGCCTGGCCGACCTGATTGCCGGGATCGCACCCAAGCAGGCCCCGATCGGCACCCATCCCGGCCTCGTCTCCCCCAGTGCGGCCAGGGGGCTCGAGATCAGCTTCCTGGTCCTGATCGGCACGCTGGCCGCCGCCGGCGTGGTCCTGCTTCGCGCCCGGGCGACCTACCCGCGCGACGTCGCCACCGCGGCCGCATCGCACCAGGGCTCGCACGCCGCCACCGTCTAGCTCACCAAGCGCTTCGTCTGGCAACCCCCCGCCGGACCGCTGCCAACTAGCTGCGGGCGCCGGCCGGGATCTCGGCGACCGGAATCGGATCGGCCAGCGGCGCACAGAGCGACGCCGGCGCCGACTGCCGTGACAGCGTGTTGCGCAGCTGGACGAAGGCGATGCTGCCGAGCAGCCCCGGCAGCCACAGCGCCAGGACCCGGTAGGCGAGCACGGCGACCGTCGCCGTGGCCAGCGGCACGTTGTAGAGCGCGAAGGTGGCGATCAGGCCCCCCTCGATGCCACCGATGGGGATCGGCAGCAGGCCCCCGAGCTGACCGATCAGGTAGGCGACCACGAGCACCCCCAGCGACGGTGCGTCACCGAAGGCCAGAAAGCAGGCGCCGAGAGCCGCGATGTCGAAACCCATGTAGCCGAACGAGCCCGTCAGCACTCCCGGCGATCGCTGACGCAGCAGCAAAATCGAGTCCTGCACACCGCTGCCCAGCGCGTCGCGGGCGGCGCGAGCGGCCCGCCGCAGGCGCCCGGCGTCGGCGGCCAGGGCGGGACGGTCCTTCGCGGACCCGGCAAAGGCCGGCAGCGAGATCACGATCACGGTCCCGATCACTCCGGCGATGGCAAACGAGTACGTGAGCCAGGGAGCGCTGTCGCCGCCGATGATCCCGACCGCGAATGCCGCCGCGAACGCGATCAGCGTCCACACGTTGGCAAGGCTCGTGAGCAGGAAGAACGCCACCGTGCGCCGGCCGATGTGCTCGGCGCTCATCCCACCGCGGCGCAGCGCCCACACCCCCAGCGCCAGGCCGCCGGCTCCCCCGGCGGGCAGCAGGGAATTCGCCGCCTGCTCGGCCATCCCGATCTGATAGCTGAGTCGCCAGCTCATCCGCGCGCAGAACACGGCCCGGAATACGACCACGTAGGAGAGAGCCGACAGCAGCTCGAGTCCTGCCGCGGCGGCCAGCCAGCCGGGCGACGCATCGCTCAGGCGGCTGCGCAGGCTCCCCAGCCCGGGACCGAGCCACAGCAGGAGGCCCACGACCACCACCACCGCCAGCACCTGGAGCAGACGAGTGCGCAGGTTGTGCGTGCTCAGCGCTTCGGGCATCTCCGCGCCGGGATCATCCTGAACCGCCCTGGCCATGCCTTGACGGTAGCGCCGGCCCACGGCGACACCGGCCCGCCATCGGCTGACCGCAACCGATCGGTCTCAGCCGGCGACCAGCCCGGCGATTCCGAGCGTCAGCAGAGCCGCGCCGCCCAGCCCGGCCACAGCGGTGAGCACGACCTGACCGGCGCGGTGAAGCCGGGCCTCGGCGTGGGCGATCCAGCGCTCACCGCGATCGCCGGCGAGGTGGCGGACAGCCAGCAGCGCCAGCAGCGGGGTGACGAACAGCACGTTGTAGGCGAGCAGCAGAGAGATCTCCGCCCCGGCGCCGCGGCGCGCGGACAGGATCGCCGTGATGGCGCCGAAGTAGACGAAGGCGGTCGGAAGCTCGATGACCATGATCCCGGCCCCGAGCCCGAATGCCGACAGGGGCGTGATCGAATGGCGCAACTGCCGCCGCTCTCCCACGCCGTGACGGGACCGCAGCAGAACGAGGGCGAACGCCAGGGCGGCGATCCCAAATGCCGCCTCGATCAGGTGCTCGACGGATCCCTGAAGGTGGTGAAGTCCGTGGATCAGCACCGGGCCCGGGCCGAGCACCAGCGCCAGTCCGCCGACCATGTAGACCGCGAACACGCCGAGCGTGAAGCCGCCCAGCACCCGGGGGGCCGACATCCCCATGAGCCACAGCGCCGGGATGACCGTCGAGGGGTTGATCGAGTCAGCGAGCCCGATCGAGGCGACCAGCAGAGCAAGCCCGAGCACGAGACGCATCGTCGCAAGTGCGCGCGGGCGTCGCCAGCCGCCGAGCCGCGGCGAGCGGCGGCGTAGAGTTCAGGCGTGCGCCTGATCCTGAACCTGATCTGGTTCGTTCTGGCCGGATTCTGGCTGGCGATCGGTTATCTGCTGGCCGCGGTGGTCTGCTTCGTCCTGATCGTGACGATCCCCTTCGGTCTCGCCGCCCTGCGGATCGCGGGGTTCGCGATCTGGCCGTTCGGGCGGACCATCGTTCACCGCCCTGATGCCGGTGCGCCGTCGGCGATCGGCAATGTCATCTGGCTGATCCTGTTCGGATGGTGGCTGGCGCTGGGCCATCTGATCACCGCCGTCGCGCTCTGCATCTCGATCATCGGCATCCCGCTGGGTCTGGCGAATTTCAAGCTGATCCCGGTCTCGCTGACTCCGCTGGGGCGGGAGATAGTCCCCACCGACGCTCGCAACACGTTCGTCGCCGAGCGCTGATCGCTGCGAGCGCCGCCGGGCGGGCGATTTGTTGCCGCTGATTGCGAAGGCTCGGGAAGGCTGAGCGCCGGCCGGCGTCCTATTGGACAAGCGACCCAAACGAAAGGGAGACAAATGCTTGCTCAATCGAGGACCGCACGCGCTCGGCGCAGGCGCTGGACCCTCATCCTGGCGGCTGTCGTGGCCGGGTTTGCGACAGCGGCACTGGCCGGGTTCGCCGTCGCCAAGACGTTCACGCTGAACGTCGGCAAGAACGCCAAGGTGACCAACTTCAACACCCGCGCGGTCAAGTCCGAGAACGTCGCCACCAACTCCAAGGGATTTGTCATCTACACCCTGAGCGGCGATAGCAAGCAACACCCCAAGTGCCGCCAGAACAACGGTTGCCTGGGCTTCTGGCCGCCGGTCACGG
>DASXJY010000019.1:0-35932 GCA_036497115.1 Solirubrobacteraceae bacterium | reverse complement strand
ATAAAGCGTCGCCTTGCCGACGGAGGCGCGTCGGGCGACCTCATCGACGCGCAGCTCGGTGACCCCGACCTCGGACATCAGCTCGAGCGTCGCCGTGAGAATCGCGCCGTCCGCCCGCTCGTCTCGAGGGCGGCCGACGCGACGTCGCGGGTTCCTGGAGGTAGTTAATGAACTCATGAGTCTCGTATTTCGGTTTTACAGTACTACAAATACGAGACCGCTGCGTATCGTATTTCGCCACCACTGTCAATCGGCGAAACTAATCCCGCCGACGAATGCGGCGTGGTACGTTGTCGTGCGATGGGACCCCATACGACCGGGCTGGCAGGACGCCTACTCGCCGTATTCTGCACTGCGGGCGCTGCTTTACTGTGCGCCGTCGGCGCGGCCTCGTTGGCCTGGCCAGGCGCGGCGCAGGCTGCCAAGCCAACAGTCTCGCTGGTCCGGGTGGAGCAGGGCCTCATCCCCGAGGGCAGCTCGGAGACGGTCCTTGCCCGGTGTCCAAGCGGGTACGACGTGCTCGGGGGGTCGGCGTTCATCGACGGGACCTCGGCGTTCGCGCACATCGAATCGGCGGCCCCGCTGCCCGACAAGCGTGCCTATCAGGTGAAGATCGTAAATCCGCTGGTCAACCCGTTCGCCGGCGTGCCAAATGCCGACGCCTCGGTCATCGCGGGCGCGATCTGTGCCCAGAGCGGAAAGCCGGTGGTGGTCGATGGGCGGTTCGGCAAACCGCAGCGCTCCGGGGCCAGGCGTGAGCCCGGCACGGTCAACTTGAGGTTCGCCGAGGCCACCGGGATCGAGAACAACAGCATCACGGATGTCGTTTCCAAGTGCCCGTCGGGATATTCGGCGTTCGGCGGCGGCTATGCGATCGGAGGCTCGCCGTGGGCCCACGCCTCGTCCATCTTGGTCGCATCCAAGGACAACGCGTTCGCCGGGGTTTTCGTACATCCACCGTTTGACCCCACGCTGGGGATCCTCAGGCAGCGTGCGGCGATGCGGGTGCTGGCGCTGTGCTCGGAGACGGGGCGGCCGCTGGTTCTCAGCTCGCACGCGAAGGTCGTCGGCAAGTCGGCGGCTCCGAAGCGCAAGCTGCGCCCGACAAAGCCCGGCAACGTGGTGCTGGTCAAACGCAGCGTCGGCGGGATCAAGTCCGGAGACGTCGTTTCGCTCATAGCGCCTTGCCCGGCCGGGTATTCAGTCTTCGGCGGCTCGTACGTGATCTCCGACTCCGCCCTGGCCCACGCCACGGGAGCCGGCGTCCTCTCCCAGAAGAACGGTTACGTCGCCGACATCACCAATCCGCCGCCGAACATCAGCGGCGGGCTGCCGAAGACCACGGCCAGCGTTGTCGTCGCCGCCCTGTGCGCCAAGAACGGGCAGCCGATCGTCATCGACACGCCGTTCCCCCAGCGCTGACGTTTCCCATCCCCGGGCGGCGAATCAGGACGCGCTTCTGCTCACGCCCGGCCGTAGACCGGGACCAGGGCGCCGCTGGTCGCTGCCGCGTCCTCAGACAGCAGGTGGGCGATCACCGCGGCGATCTCCGCTGGCTTCACCCATCGGTCGTGATCTGATTTCGGCATCGCCCTGCGGTTGGCGGGCGTGTCGATCACGCTGGGCAGGATTGCGTTGCAGCGGATGCCCTGGTCGCGGTACTCGACGGCGAGCGCCTTTGCGAAGGCCAGCACCGCGGCCTTGGAGGCGGCGTAGCCGGCCGCGCCGCTGAACGGCGTGAGCGCGGCGCGCGTCCCGACGCAGACGATCGAGCCGCCGCCGCCATCGATCAGATGGGGCAGCGCGGCCTGGGTGACCAGGTAGGTGGCGCGAAGGTTGAGTCGAAACTGCTCTTCGAATCGCTCGATCGGTACCTCGTGCACGCGGCCGGGGGCGTCAAAGCCCCCCACCAGGTTGGCGATCCCGTGCAGCGGCGCCTGGTCGTCGCCGGACGCCGCCGACACCACCTCCGCCACGCTGTCAGGGTCGAAAAGGTCGGCCCGGATCAGCCGCAGCCGATCACGCTCCGGCACCCGCTCGAGCTCAGATTCAACGACCCAGGGCACCACCACGTGCCAGCCGTCGCCGAGCAGCCGATCCGTGACGGCGGCCCCCAACCCACCGGTTCCCCCTGTAATGAGTGCTGTTTTAGCCATTTCGGTGCCGTCCGGCCGTCACTTTATCTTCGCCCGGGATGCACGTGCGGGATTTTCACAACGGGTGCCTCGTCGAGCAGCCACTGCTCGTTCGCAGCGCTTTCGTGCGGGGACGCGAAGGAGACCAGTACCTGAAGCTGATGCTCGGAGACCGCACCGGGAGCGTGGCGGCGATCCTCGGCGAGGGTATCGAGGAGGCACGCGAGCGGGCGCGGCCGGGAACCGTCGTCAAGGTCCGGGGGCGGTTCACAGACCACGAGCAATCGGGCCCTCAGCTGACCGTGGAGACGCTGCAGGCCGCCTCGGAGGTGGACTACGACACCGCCGAGCTGGTCGACGGGCCGAGCCGCTCCGCCGACCAGATGGAGGCCGACCTTCGCGAGCTGGTGGCCACGATTCAGCACCCCCATCTCCGGCGGCTGCTGACCGTGTTGCTCGGGGATGACGCGCCCCGGTGGCTGCGCTTTCGCGACGCACCGGCGGCCAAGCACTACCACCAGGCCTATCGTCACGGGTTGCTCGAGCACTGCCTGACTGTGGCCCAGGCGGTGAGCGCGACCTCGGCCACGTTCCCGGGGATCGACCGCGACATCGCCGTGACCGGGGCGCTGCTTCACGACATCGGCAAGCTCGAGGCCTACGAGGTGCACGGTGAGGCGATCGAGATGTCCGACAGCGGTCGCCTTTACGGGGAAATTCCGCTCGGCTACTACTGCGTGCGCCGGGCGATCGAGGACATCGACGGCTTTCCGGGCGACGTGGCCGGGGCGGTGCTCCACATCATCCTCAGCCACCACGGCTCGCTCGCCCACGGCAGCCCGGTGATCCCCTGCACGCGCGAGGCGACGCTGGTCCACATGATCGACAATCTCGGTGGCCGGCTGGGGAGCTTTGACCGGATCGAGAAGGAGCTGCCGGCCGGACAGCGCTGGTCGGGGTTCGACAAGGGGATCGGTGGCGGGGCGTTCTTCGCCGCCGCCGAGTCCGAGCAGCGCGCCGCCTAGGGCCGCCGGCGCGGGCCGGTTCGTGACGACCCGGTCACGGCTGGTTCCAAATCTGCGCAAATAGCGCGGGCCGAGAACCGATGGGTCTCCCCGGTTTCGCCGCGCGACTAAAGTTGGTCGCCATGGCCAAGGACACCGAGAAGCTGATCCGTCAGCTGTCGCTTATCTCGTATCTGATGGCCGAGCGCCGCCCCGTCACCGCTCCCGAGATCAGGCGCGACGTAGAGGGCTACAGCGTCATGAACGAGGACGCCTTCGCCCGCCGGTTCTATGCCGACCGCTCCGAGCTCGAGGCGCTCGGGATCGTGCTGGCGGTCGAGAAGCCGGTCGACGGCCTGGTTGAACAGGAGAACTACTCGCTGCCGCCAGAGAACTTCCACCTGCCGGCGATCGCCTTCACCGACACCGAGCTGGCCGCCCTGCGGACCGCGCTGCAGCTGCTCGACGGCGAATTCGCCTACGCCGAGCCGCTGCGGCTGGCGCTTCAGCAGATTTCCTGGGGTCGGCCCAGTCCCCTTGCCACGCCGGAGCAGCACACGGTCGCCCTGGGGATCACCGGGTCGGCCGGCGGCCACGAGGTCTCCCACCGCCTGGTCAAGATCGAGACCGCGATCTTCCGGCGCAAGACGATCGTCTTTGACTACTACACGATGGAGCGCGACGAGGTGGGGACGCGACGCGTCGATCCCTACCAGCTGCTCTACCAGGGCGGCCAGTTCTACGTCGTCGGCCGCTCCCACGAGCGCAGCGCAATCCGCGTCTTCCGCCTCTCCCGGATCCGCGGCAAGGTTGGCTACGCCACCAAAGCCGAGCATGACTTCCAGCGCCCGGCGAACTTCGATCCCCGCGCCTACGCCAACCGGATCCACTGGCAGTTCGGCGAGCCGGTGGGTACAGCCGAGCTGTGGATCGGCGAGCGGATCGCGTGGCAGATCGAGCGACACTTCGAGCCCTACGGCGAGATGCGCGAGGCCGACGAGGATGCCGAGCCCGGCGACCGGGTGTTCCTGACCCGGTACGCCAACTCGCGGCAGTTGATCGCGTGGGCGCTGGGGCTCGGCGAGCACGCGGCCATCGTCGGGCCGCCTGAGCTCGTCGCGGAGCTGCGCTCCCGGGTCGGCTTGCTGATCGAGCGCCACACCGGCGAGCCCCAGGTCGCGCCATCGCTGCGTCGCGGGGACTCCGGGGGTCCCGCCCTCGAGACCGAACCGGACGGCCGGCCTGAGCGCGGTGAATCCGGCGACCGCGGCGAGACCAACGGCCACCGGCCCGACGCGGCGATCCGACCCGAGCGTTTCGCGCGGCTGGTCACCCTGGCCAGCATGCTGATCGAGGCCGGCCGCGCCCGGCGGCTGCTCAACGCGGCCGACCTGTGCGCCGCCCTGAAGGTCTCCGATCAGGAGCTGCGTGAGGACGTCTCGGTTTTGAACGTCGTCAACTTCGGCGCCGGCACCTACGTTCTCTACGCCGAGATCCAGCCCGACGGGACGATCGAGGTCGATCCCGAGCCCTACGGCGATTCGTTCGCCCGCCCGGCGCGGCTGCTGCCGGTCGAGGCCAAAGCTCTGGTCGCGGCGATCGACCTGATCGGAGAGCACATTCCGGAGGGATCATTGGCCTCGGTCCGCGAGAAGGTGGTCAGCGCGCTGGGCGAGGATCCCGTCCACGAGGGGCTGCAGTTCGCCCCCGCCGGCGGAGCCGGCGTGGAGATCGAGGCCGAGGTCTCGCGGGCGATCGCCCATCGGCGCCTGCTGTCGTTCGAGTACTACAAGGAGAACGAGGACGAGTTCACCACCCGGCTCGTCGAGCCCTATGCGCTGATCAACGGACGCGAGGGTTGGTACGTGGCCAGCTTCGATCCCGCCCGCAGCAGCGTGCGCCACTTCCGGCTGGACCGGATCAAGTCGGCCACCGCCACCGACGAGCGCTTCGAGCCGCGGCCCGATGTCGACCCCGCCGCCGACGTGGACGGCTGGCCCCGCACCGGCGAGGTTCCCGCCTCGCGCCGAGCCCGGGTCTGGATCTCCCCGGAACGGGCGCGCTGGGCCCGCGAGGAGCGCCACGTCGTCGACGAGCTCGAGGACGGCGCGGTGATCGTGGAGCTGGGATTCGCTGGGGTCGACTGGCTCGTGCGCGAGACGCTCAAGGAAGCCGGCGACGCCGTCGTGCTCGAGCCCGACGATGCTCGGGCCGCCGTGCGCGCTGCCGCCGAGACGGTCGCCAGCGGCGAGCTCGTCTCCCGCTGACCGGTGAGCCGCCGCGGCCAGATCAAGTTCAGCGACGCCGAGCTGGCCGCATTCCTGCAGGAACAGCGGGTCGTGGTCTGCGCCACCAACGGGGTGAGCGGCTGGCCGCACCTGATGCCGCTGTGGTACGTGATCCGCGACGGAGAAGTCTGGGCCTGGACCTACGGCAAGTCACAGAAAATGCGCAACCTGGAGCGCGATCCGCGCGCCACGCTGCAGATCGAGGCCGGCGACAGCTACGACCAGCTTCGCGGCGCGATGATCGAAGCCGACACCGAGATCCACCGTGAGACCGAGGTGGTGGCCAAGCTGGGGGCGGAGCTCGCCGAGCGCTACGGAAGCGGTGCGCTGTCGCCCGAGGCGTGGGAGGCGATCCGGGCCCAGGCACCCAAGCGGGTGGCGCTGCGGTTCATCCCCCGGCGCACCGCCACCTGGGATCACCGAAAGCTGGCGGGCGGGTACTGAGCGCGGGAACCGCCCGAGCGCGCCATGACCGGCGCGCCCGGGCGAAACCGCGGACTAAGCGATCAGTGCCACACCCAGCGAGCCAGGTGGATCACGTAGCGCAACGTCTGGCCGGTACTGTCATTCACTGTCACATCAACCCCGACGAGGTTGAAGACACGATTGGCGCGAACCAGGCGCCAACCGGCCTCAGTGAGCCTTAGGTTGTGGAAGCCGCCACTCTGAGGCGCAATCGCGTAGTTGCGCTGGCCAACCACCACCCCGTTATGGGTCATGGAGATGTGCCCGGTGCATGTGGTCTGGCCGGCGAAGCAGCCCAGCTCGACACCGATGATCCGACCGGGGGAAACGAATCCCTCCCTGCCCATCACCCTGACCTGTGAAGTGGTCTGTCCGGCGGTGAATGTCTGATCGTCGCCAAACGACGTCCCGCCGGCGTTGACCGCCACCAGCCTGTAGTGGTAGACGGCACCCGGGGTCAACCCGGTCAGGTTCGCGACTGCCGAGCGATTGATGCTGCTGTCCCCGGCCTTGATCTCGGACGTCGATGCGCCGTAGCCGGGGGTCGCTCCGTAATCGAAGTGGTAGCGGGTTGGCTGCCCATTCGGGTTGACGACACCGAGTACCTGCTCGGCGGTCGGGGCGATTCCCCTGGCATAACCGGTCACCACCGCCGGTCCCGTCGTTGCGGCCGCGGCCTTGGGAGCGGCGGGGGAGGAACTGCCGATTGCGATCGCCACGCAGGTGATCGCGGCGACCGTGGTCACCAACACGGCTTTGCGCATGCTGCCTCCTTCGTAGGCATCTGGACTCTTAGTCCAACACGGAGTGACCCGAGTAGTTGCGGGCGGGTCGGCGTCAAGGACGGTACGCTCGGGCCCTCATGCAAGAGCTCAAGGGTCTGATCCTCTCCGGAGGAAAGGGCACGCGGTTGCGTCCCATCACTCACACCAGCGCCAAGCAGCTGGTGCCGGTCGCCAACAAGCCAGTGCTGTTCTACGGCATCGAGGCGATGGCCAGCGCCGGGATCGAGGAGGTGGGGATCATCATCGCGCCCGAAACCGGCGATGAGATCCGCGCCGCCGCCGGCGACGGCGGGCGCTTCGGAGTCAAGCTCACCTACATCGTCCAGGATCGGCCGGCCGGCCTAGCCCACGCGGTGCTCACCGCCGAGGAGTTTCTCGACACCTCTCCGTTTGTGATGTACCTGGGCGACAACCTCCTGCAGGGCGGGATCGAGGACCTGGTGGAGGCGTTCCGGTCGGGTGCCCCCGACGCCCTGATCCTGCTGACCCCGGTCCCCGATCCCGAGCAGTACGGAGTCGCCGAGCTGCAAAACGGCGCCGTGGTGCAGCTGGTCGAGAAGCCGCCTGACCCGAAGACGAACCTCGCCCTGGTCGGCGTCTACATGTTCACGCCCTCGGTCCACGCCGCCGCCCGCGCGATCGAGCCCTCGGCCCGGGGCGAGCTCGAGATCACCGACGCGATTCAGCACCTGGTCGACGCGGGGATGCGCGTCGAGCCGCACATCGTCAAGGGCTGGTGGAAGGACACCGGACGACTCGAGGACATGCTGGCCGCCAATCGGCTCGTGCTGGAGACGATCGAGGGGCGGGTCGAGGGCCGGCTGATCGAGTCCCAGGTCGACGGCCGGGTGGCCATCGAGCCGGGGGCCCAACTGCAGCGCACCACGGTTCGCGGCCCGGCGATCATCGGAGCCCGGGCCCGCCTCGCCGACTGCTATATCGGGCCCTACACCGCGGTCGGCGAGGGCTGCGTGATCGAGAACGCCGAGGTCGAGCATTCGATCCTGCTCGCCGACTCGTCGGTCCGCAACCTGGCCGGTCGGATGGAGTCCTCGCTGCTGGGACGCAACGTGAAGATCGGCCGCGATCACCGCCAGCCTCGCGCCTACCGGTTCCTGGTCGGAGACAACTCCGAGATCGGGATCCTGTAGCGCCGTCCCGCCTCAGACCAGGGGCTTCTCGCCCCAGAACACCGCCACCGGGTTGCCGTTGAAGTCGGCGACCTCGGCGTAGCCCTCGGACTCGTACAGCCCTCGGGCGCCGACCTGCTTGGGCCCCGTGTCGAGCCTGGCCACCGAGTAATTGAGCTCCCGCGCGCGCCGCTCCAGCTCGTGCAGCAGCTCGCGGGCCAGGCCTCGCCCGCGCAGCCCCGGGACCACGTACATCTTCTTGATTTCGCAGGTGGTCTCGTCGAGGCGTTTGACGCCCCCGCAGCATGCCGGCTGGTCGCCCAGGTAGCCGACGATGAAAGCTCCGCCGGGCGGGCTGAGCTCGGCCGGTCCGGCCCGCGGCATCGAGTCGCCGTCGAGATCGAGACCGTCGTAGAGGACCGCGATTTCGTCACGCATCGCCTGCGCGAGCGTTGCTCCCGGGCCAGCCTCGACCCGGGCGTCGGCAAATCTCAGCGACGACATGCCGGCAACGCTAGCGGGGCCCGTCGCTAGGCTTGGTCGCGAGATGGCCGACCCACTCGCCGAGGTTCGCGACCGCCTGCTCACCGCCTGGCAGGGCGAGATCCTGGCCGGATCTGTCTACGACCTGATCGCCCGCCGCCTCGACAAGCGCGAGGCCGACATCCTGCACCGAATGGCCGAGGCCGAGGGCGGCCATCGCCGCCGGCTGGAGGCGCGGATGCGCGAGCTGGATATCCCGATCCCGGATCCCGCTGGTGTGCGTGTGCCGCTATGGCTGCGCATGCAGGCCAAGGTCGCCCCGATCGACCGCCTGCTGGCGGCTCGGGAGGCTGCCGAAGACGAGGAGGTCGACGGGCTCTACAAGCGCTCGACCGGCGATCCGGAGACCGACCGCCTGCTGCGCGAGATCCGTAAGGAGGAGCGCTCGCACTCGCTGGCCGTGGCCGAGCTGCGGTCGGGGTCAAACGGAACCCCCGCGACTTCTTCAGAACAGGACGCGGATGGGGGAGCGGACGTGGAGGCGATCGTCGCCGAAGGTCCCCCCACCAGCCCCGGCCCTCCCCCCGGCGAACCGCCGGTGGCTGTCCCGGGCACGCGGGCCCGCCTGGATCGGATCCTGGGCCGGGAGAAGTGGCACCGCACCGGAACGGGCTGGATCTCGGGTGCCATCTACGGCGCCAACGACGGGTTGGCCGCCGTGTTTGGGATCGTCGCCGGCGTCTCCGGTGCCACCGGCGGGTCGAGCTCGGTCTTGACCGCCGGCTTGGCCGGGGCGATCGCCTCGGCGCTGTCGATGGCCACCGGGGCCTTCCTCGCCGAGCGCTCGGAGATCGAGGTGGCGGCGGCCAACATCGAGCGAGAGCGCCAGGAGATCGCCGAGCACCCCGAGGAGGAGAAGGAGGAGCTGTCGCTCTTCTACCAGCTCAAGGGGATCGACGCCCAGACCGCCGATCAGATCGCCGAGCAGATGTCCCGCCGCCCCGACGCGATGCTCCAGGCGCTGGCCACCGAGGAGTTCGGCATCACCGCCAAGGCCGATGGCAAGCCGGCCGAGGCGGCGGTAGCGGCCGGTGTCTCGACCGGTCTCGGCGCGATCGTGCCGGTCATCCCGTTCATGATCACCACCGGGACGGCGGCGATCCTGACCGCGGCGGTCGTCTCGCTGGTGGCCCACTTCCTGGTCGGCGCGGCCAAGTCGCTGGTCACGCTGCGGACGTGGTGGGCTGCGGGGCTCGAGATGACTCTGGCCGGGGTGATCGTCGGCGGGGCCACGTACCTGGTCGGGCTCGCGCTTCCGACCTGAGAACGACCCGGGGTCGGTCAGGCCACCGTAGTGGTCCCTAGTCGAGCAGGTCGGCCAACTGAGTCCGCAGGCTGGCCACCTCCGCCTCCAGGGCGGCGACCCGCTGCTCGAGCTCGCCGCCGCTGCGGGCGTCCGAAGCAGCGGCGGGCGCCATAGCGGCCGAGTCCGGAGCGGCGGTAGCCGCGGCCGGCGCTGGAGCGGCGGCCGTCGCTGGAGCGGCAGCGGCCGGCGCTGGAGCGGCGGCCGGCGCTGGAGCCGGGCCCGGCGCTGGAGCGGCGGCCGGCGCCGGAGCCGGGCCCGGCGCTGGAGCCGCGGCCGGCGCTGGAGCGGCGGGAGCCGCTGGAGCCGGGCCCGGCGCCGCCGTCTCGGAGCTCACCCGCTCGCTGCCGAGCAGCTGCTCGAAACGATCTTCCTTCTGGCCCGGGCGCCGGGCAATCCGCCGGACATAGCCCCGCTGCACCAGCTCCCCCAGCACGCGCTCGACCTCCTCCAGGGTCTCGAAGTGGGCCATCCGTTCGGCGCGGCCCTTGAGCTCGCCCGGAGTCTGGGGCCCGCGAAGCAACAGCACGCTGAGCAGGGCCAGCGGTAGGCGGTCCAGACCGAGCCCCTCCTCGGCGAGATGGCGGTATTTGATCGCCCGGGAGCTGTGGCCGCTGGCCAGGCGCGCCAAGCCGTAGTGCGACAGGCGGCTGGCCGCCTCGCGGATCGTCGACTCGTCGTAGTCGGTCACCGGATCGCGGTTGGTCGACTGGTTGCAGGCGAGCCGCAGCGCGTTGACCGACAGCGGGTACTGATCGGGCGTCGTCCAGCGCTTCTCGATCAGACATCCCAGCACCCGTTGCTCGGGCGCGGTCAACTCGCCGAAGTGCACGGCCGCCGAGGATAGACCGCCAACGCGGTGCCGGTGCTGAAGCCGCCGCGCCCAGCGCCCGCCCCGTCCCGCCCCGGGCAAAACGTGGAAAATCTCCGCCGCCGATTCCGATTTTCCACGCTGCGCACGGCCCAGAGCCCAAACGTGGAAAATCTCCGCCGCCGGTTCCGATTTTCCACGCTGCGCACGGCCCAGAGCCCAAACGTGGAAAAGGCCAACCGGACCGGGGCAATTTTCCACGATCTGCACCCTCGGACGGCGAGAGGGAGCCCCGGGGAGGGGGCAGCCACCCGGGAGGGGGCAGCCACCCGGGAGCGGACGGCGACCCGGGAGCGGACGGCGACCCGGGAGCGGACGGCGACCCGGGAGCGGACGGCGACCCGGGAGGGGGCGGCCACCCGGGAGAGGGCAGCGACCCGGAAGGGGGGCAGCGACCCGGAAGGGGGCGGCGAGAGGGAGCCCGGGAGGGGGCGGCGACCCGCACCAAACGGCTACCGGTCGCTCGGACGGGCGATCAGCACGCTGCACGGCGCCCGCTCGGCCACCATGTCGGCGACTGCACCGACGATCCGGCGGGCCGGGCCGCTGCGGCCCCCGGCGCCGACGACGATCATGCGGGCGTTCTCCTCGAAGGCAACGTCGCTGAGCACCAGCGCCGCGTCGCCCCGGCGGACTTGCTCGCGCACCTGCAACCCCTGTCCGCGCAGCGACTCGGCCGCCTGCCGGACCGCGGCGACCAGCGCGGGCTCATGGCCGGCCAGGAACCGGTGCACGCCGACCAGATGCACCGTCGCCCCCAGCGGTGAGGCCAGCTCGGCCGCCGTCCGCACGGCCACCTCGCTCGACGGCGAGCCGCTGGTGCCGACGATGATCACGTTCAGGCGCTCGTCCTCGGGCCGGCCCGGCCGGCGGGGCCAGATGATCTGCATCAGCGTCCGTATCGGCTGGACGGTGCCGGCGGCGACCTCGCGCAGCAGGACCGACCACATCGGGGGCGCGACCTGCGGGAGGTCGATCGTCAGCGCTACCTCGCGCCCCTCACGGCGCACCTCGGTCCGGCCGATCTTCTCCAGCGCGCGGAGCGCGGTCTGGTTGGTCGCCAGGACGGGCGCCTCAAACCGCACCACCCCCTCCTCGCCGGCGCGCTTGACCAGCGCCGACAGCAGCTCACGCCCCACCCCCCGCCCCTGCCAGTCGTCGACCACCACCACCGCCGGCTCGGCGGCGCCGTCGGCGATCCGCACGTAGCGAGCCACTCCGACGCCCTCCCCGGTCTCGTCGTCGATGGCCACCAGCGCCTCGTGGTGGTGATGGTCGACCCGGGTCAGGTAGTCGAGATCGCGCTCGCTCAGATCGGCCATCGCCCCGAAGAACCTCCGGTAGCGAGTCTCGGGGCTGAGGCGGGCAAAGCCGTCGGCCAGCCCCTCGCGGTCGTCGGGCTCGATCGGCCGGATCCTGATCCGCGAGCCATCCCGGAGCGTCAGCGCCATCCCCCGCGATCGTAGCCCCAGCCACGCGACAGGCAGGCACGAAAGACGTATTTGACAGATACATCCACTTGATATATCTTGCCGAGCTATGTCGACCGACCCCCCCGCAGCTCCTGACACCGCACGGGTTCCCCAGGCCGAGCTCACGCCCACCGGCCGGGTGATCCTCGGGATGATCACCCTGGGCCGCCGCACCGGCTACGACATCAAGCAGTTCGTCGACAAGACCACCCGCCACTTCTGGGCCGCGAGCTACGGCCAGATCTATCCCGAGCTCAAGCGGCTCGAGGACCAGGGCCTGATCGTCGGCCGAGACGATCCGGCCGGCGGACGCCCCCGCACGGTCTTCGACCTCACCGACGCCGGCACCGCAGCCCTGCACAGCTGGTTGCGCTCGCCAAACCTGCCCCTGCCCGAACTGCGTGACGAGGGGATGCTGAAGCTGTTCTTCTCCGACGCGCTGCCCGAGCAGCGGGTGCAGAACATCCGGGCGATGCGCGCCCAGGCCGAGACCAAGGTCGAGCTGCTTAGCGCCCTCGAGGACCAGGCCAGCCGGGGATCGACCGGCCCCTACCTGACCCTTCAGCTGGGGCTAGCCGAGACCCGCTGTGTGATCGACTGGTGCGAGGCGGCCGAGCGCCGGCTGATCGAGGACGCCGGAGAGGCTGGCCGATGAGCGCGCTGGCAGCGTTTCTGCACCACAACGGCCGCCGGGTCCTGGCCGCCGCGGTCCTCGGGGCCATCGTCGCCGGGGCACTCGGCTTCGGGGTCACCAGCAGGCTCAGCCCCTACGGCCAGAACGACCCGGCGACCCAGAGCGTCAAGGCGACAAACCGCTTCCAGGCCGCGACCGGGCGCCAGATCGACGCCGGTGTGGTGGCGCTGGTCAATGCCGGAAAGCTCAGCGGTCCCGCTGCCCGGGCCCGGGTCACCCAGGTCGCCGACCGCCTGCGCTCCCAGCCCGACATGGCCCGGGTGGTCGACTACTACGAGAGCCACAACCCGGCCATGATCTCCCACGACGGCCGCTCGACCTACGTGCTCGGGTACTTCAAGGCGCGCTCGGACAAGCGCGTCGCCGACGACGCCACGGCTGTGCAGGCCGCGTTTGTCGGCCAGCGCGACGTGTCGCTCGGCGGCGGGGCGATCGCCAACGCTCAGGTCAACAAGCAGGTCAGCCACGACCTCGCGCACGCCGAGCTGCTCGCCTTCCCGGTGATCTTCCTGCTCTCGCTGCTGTTCTTCCGTTCCCTGGTGGCCGCGCTGCTACCGCCGCTGCTGGGCGGTCTGGCCATCGTGGCCACGTTCTTCGCGTTGCGAATCGTGGCCAACTTCGTCGACCTCTCCGTATTCGCGGTCAACCTGGTCACCGGATTGGGGCTGGGCCTGGCGATCGACTACAGCCTGTTCATGGTTTCGCGCTATCGCGAAGAGGCGGCCAACTCGGGATTCGGCCTGCCGGCCCTGACCCGCACGCTTCAGACCTCGGGACGGACGATCGTCTTCAGCTCGCTGACCGTGGCCGTGGCGATCGCCTCACTGGCCATCTTTCCCCAGCGCTTTTTGTACTCGATGGGGATCGCCGGCGCGCTCGTGGCCGTGCTGGCGGCCGCCCTGGCCCTGGTCGTACTGCCCGCCCTGCTTGCCGTCCTCGGCCCCCGGGTCAACGCTCTGGCCCCGAGCTGGCTGGCGCGCGCTGCCGAGCGAGACTCGCGACCGGCGCAGAGCGGGGGCTGGTACCGGCTGTCCCGGCTGGTCCAGCGCCGTCCCGCCCGGATCGCCATCGCCAGCGCCGCAGTGCTGATCGCCCTCGGTCTCCCGTTCACTCAGATCAAGTTCATCTCGGTCGGAGCCGGGGTGCTGCCGAGCACCGCCAGCGCCCGGCAGGTCGACGACACACTCAAGCTCCGCTTCCCGGCCAATCGCACCTCCCCCCTGGAGCTGGTGGTCGCCGCCCCGGCCGGCTCTCAGGCGGCTAAGACGATCAGCGCCCGCGTGCGCGCGCTGCCCGGGGTCGCTGCCGTCGCGCCACCGGTCGCGGCCGGTCGCACCACCTCTCTGATCTCGGTGGCACCGATCCACGATCCGCTCAGCCAGGCCAGCCAGCGCCTGGTCGCAGACGTCCGCTCCCGGCCCGAACCGGTTGCTGTCGGGGTGGCCGGCCAGACGGCGGCCTACGTGGACCTCGAGCACAGCCTCGGCGCCCACCTCCCAGCCGTGCTGGCGGTGGTGGTGGCGGCGACGCTGATCGTGCTGTTTCTGATGACCGGCTCAGTGGTGCTCCCGATCAAGGCGGTGCTGATGAACGTGCTCAGCCTGAGCGCCGTGTTCGGGATCCTCGTGTTGATCTTCCAGGATGGCAACCTGCAGGGCCTGCTCGGGTACCGCAGCCAGGGCGCGCTTGACGCCACCCAGCCCATCCTGCTGTTCGCGATCGGTTTCGGCCTGGCCACCGACTACGGCGTCTTCCTGCTCTCGCGCATCAAGGAAGCCCGGGACGGCGGGGCTTCAGATTCCGACGCCGTCGCCATCGGGCTCGAGCGGACCGGGCGAATCGTGACCGCGGCGGCGCTGCTGTTTGCCGTGGCCATCGTCGCCTTCGCCACCTCTGAGATCGTGTTCATCAAGGAGCTCGGGATCGGGACCGCGCTGGCCGTGCTGATCGATGCCTCGATCATCCGCGCCCTGCTGGTGCCGTCACTGATGGCGCTGCTGGGGTCCTGGAACTGGTGGGCTCCGGCGCCGTTGCGCCGGCTGCACGACCGGATCGGGCTGCGCGAGAGCGTCCCGCCGCCCCGCCTGCGCGAACACGCCGCACAGCATTAGCAACCTCAGAGCCCCCGGACGGCGAATTCGATGTCCCGGTCCGTGCTGGGGCCCTGCACCGACCAGCCGCCGCGCCGCCAGGAGAACTTCGTCCCGTCGGCCAGCCGGACGCCGGCACGACCCAGAGGCGGCCTGCCCCACAGGGTGGCCACCAGCGGGCGCTGATCCTCCGCCACGTCCCCGAGCCCCGCGGCGACGTGCTCCGGGGGATAGCTGACGACGATCGAGCCGGCCCGGACCCAGACCGGGATCCGATGAAGCGGCGCGGGAACTATCAGCTCGCTGCCCCCGCGCACTGTCCTATCTGACCAGCTTTCGACCCAGTCGCCGCGGGGAAGCGCCACCTCGCGCTCCCGCGCACCGTCATCGAGGACCGGTGCCACCCACAGCGCCGGCCCGTAGCCGTAGCCGTCGCCGATCGACCATCCGCGCGGGTCCTCGGGATCGACCAGGCAGAGCGGCCTGATGATCGGCAGGCCCGTCAAGGCGGCTGTCCGCGCCGCGGCCCGCACGTACGGGATCAGCTGCTCGTGCAGCAGCACGTAGCCGCGGTAGAGGTCGACGACCCGGGCTCCGTAGTGCCACGGCTCCTGAGGCATCCGTGCATGGGCCTGCATCAGCGGGGTGAAGCATCCAAACTGAAGCCAGCGGACCAGCAGCTCGGGCGGACAGCGCTCGACCAGACGGTGGCCCAGGTATCCACCCACGTCGTGCGAGAAGTTGGAAAAACCGCTGCAGGCCCCGCTCAGCGCCGCCACCACCAGAGCCCGCAGCGACCAGAAATCCGACGCCTGGTCGCCGCCCCAGGTGATCCCGGTCGCTTGCTGGCCGGTCCAGCCGCTGCGCCCGAACAGGACGCCACTGCCCGGGTGCACCTCGTCGAGCGCGCGCTGCAGACAGCGCCGGTGCAGGTCACCGAGCGCCCAGGCCGCCCGGGCGCCGGTGCGCCCGTCGGCCAGTCGCACGCGGTCGGGAACGTAGTAGCCCTCACCGTCGTCGGCCTTGATCCCCTCTACGCCCAGCTCCAGGATGCGCTTGGCCGACTCCCGCCACCATCGCTCGGCAGCCGGACTCGTCAGGTCCACGGGCGAGCCGGTACCCATCCACCACTGCCCCACGAACGGCTCTCCGTCGCCGTCGGTGACGAAATGCCCCGCAGCAGCAGCGGGGGCGTAGTTGGACGCCGGACCGGCGTGCAGCCGCTCTGACTCCGGCTGGGGCGGGATCTGGCCGTCGCGCGAATCGACGTTGACCCATGGCGTAACCCAGACCACTGTCCGCACGCCGGCGCCGCGCATCGTGGCGATCATCCCGGCGGCGTTCGGGAACTGGTACGGGTTGAATTCCCAGGTGTTGTACTGGGTGGCCCACGGAGAGTCGATCACGATCGCGTCGAGGGGGATTCGGCAGCGGCGAAAGCCTTCGAAGTCGTCCAGTACGTCGTCCTGGTGCTCGTGGACGTCGCGGCTCTTCCAGAACCCGTAGGCCCACTCCGGCAGCAGGGCAGGAAAGCCGGTCAGACGGCACAGGGCTCGCAACCGCGCTGCCGGCGTACGGGAGCACATCAGCCGCAGGCGCAGCGGCCCGGCCTGGCCGCGCGCCGAGACTGAGACGCGCTCGCCGTCGAGATCGAACCGGGTCCCGTTGCCGTCGGTCTGACACCACACCGCGTAGCCGCGGCTTGACTGAAGCCACGGCACCGGAGCACAGTCGCCCTGCGGGATCCCGCCCTCGGCGAGCATCTCAGACGGGCAGTCGGGACCGGTATAGCGCCGGTCGGCGCCAAGCTGGACGTTGCGACCCGCCTGGTCGAGGCGGGTCCCGTGCCGAAGACCCAGCCCCACGAGCCGTTCCTCGGAGCGGCGGTCCCAGTCGAAGGCCAGTCGCAGCGGCTCCCCGGCGACGGTCAAAGACAGCGCGATCTGCTCGGATTCGAGCAGCGCGATCCCCATCGTCGCCTCCCGGCCGCCGTACAGGCCGACCCTCAGCTCGGCCGAGTGCTGATCGCCGCCGAGCAGCCGCGCGTGCAGCGCCCGCTCCGCCGGCAGTCGCTCCTCACGGGCCAGCACCCCCTCGGTGAACTGGATGAACTGATCCCTGATCGAGCCGTCAGCCACCCAGAGCCCGCCTGAGCGCAACAGCCGACGGCCCGCCCTGCGGATCGTGAACGAGAACGGTCGCAGCGAGATCTCCGCCCGTAGCTGGCCGCGCGCCAGTACGAGCTCATCGGGAGCGGCCGAGATCGATGTCGCCGGCGGCGCCATGTCGCAATGTTCTCGACCCCCGGCCCCGACCATGCCGGCGTTCACCAGATGGTCACACAACCTGAGCGCCTTCTTCACGGTTGGCCGGGCCCGCGCACCGATCCTGGGGCCATGAACGAGAACAGTCGCGCCGACATGCACGTGCACTCCACCGCTTCGCAGCTGTCGAAGCTCGGAGTCCAGCGCTCGCTGCACCTGCCCGAGTGCGCCACAACGCCGCAGGAGGTCTATGAGCTCGCCAAGCGCCGCGGTATGGACTTCGTGACGATCACCGATCACGACACCATCACCGGAGCGCTCACGCTCGAGGACCTCCCCGGCACGTTCATCTCCGAAGAACTCACCGTCGCGTTCAAGGGCGAGCCGCAGGCCGTGCACGTGCTCTGCTACGGGATCACCCCCGCAGACCACGAGTGGCTGCAATCCCACAACGACGACGTCGAGGCGTGTGCGGAATACCTCCACGACCGCGGGCTCACAGCCGCTCTGGCTCACCCCTTCTACGCGGTCGGAGCCCCCTTGACGCCGCGCCACCGCCGTCGCCTCGCGCAGCTGTTCCCGATCTGGGAGACCCGCAACGGCTCCCGGGCCAAGGAACTCAATCTTCCGGCGTTCGTGTACATCGAGACCCATGGCGGCACCGCCATCGGCGGCTCCGATGACCACGCCGGAATCGACATCGGCCGGACCTTCACCGAGACGCCGAGGGCGGCGACGGCGGCGGAGTTCCTGGCCCACCTTCGCGCCGGCCGGGCGGCCGCCCACGGAGCCCAGGGCAGCGCCGCCAAGTGGACCCATGCGGCGATGGCGCTGGCCGTCCGGAGCCTCGGCCGGGGCGCCGGACACGAGCGTCCGTCCCCGGAGGCGGTGCTCAAGATAGTCGAGCGAGTGATGCGCGAGGGCGAGCTCCGTCGGGGCCAGGCCGGGGCCGATCTGGGGCCTGGGGACGCTCGCGCGCTGCTTCGCTGCTGGCTTGAGGCGATGGACCTCGAGCTCGACGAGGTCGACCTGCTGGCGCTGCTTCAGGACGGCGAGCTCAGCCACCCTGACCTGCTGCGGCGGGCCCGCCGCATCCACGAGCGCAAGCTGGCCGCCGCGGTCACGGAGATCGTGACCATGGTCGACGAGCGCTCGTTGGACCTGGGTCGTGCCCAGAACGCGGTCTTCGACGCCTGCCTCCCGGCGATTCCCTACGCCGCCGCCGGAGCCTTCCTGGGCCGGGAGAAGTTCAAGCTCACGCGCAGCGACGGTGACCGCCTCCGGGTGGCACTGGTCGCCGACGGGCTCGGCGGGACGCACGGGGTCAGTCACGCCATCCAGCAGATCCGCAATCGCGGGGTGCCGGGATACGACGTTGAGGTGATCGGCACCGACGCCGACGTCGACCGCCGGCTGAGCGCCGTGGCGGAGATCGACATCCCCTTCTACCGCGGGCTGAAGGTCGGCATCCCCACGCTGCCGTCGCTGGTCGACGCGCTCGCCGAGGGGCGCTATGACCTGGTGCACCTCTGCTCTCCGGGGCCGGCCGGACTCGGCGCCTGGCTGCTGGCCAGGGTGCTCGAGCTTCCCGTGGTCGGCAGCTACCACACCGAGCTCGCGGCCTACGCCGGGCTGCGGTCCGGTCTGCCGCACCTGGAGGCGATGACCGCGATCGCCCTGGGGGCGTTCTACGGCGCCTGCGATGTGGTCCTCTCGCCCAGCCCCGCCACCGACCAGCGCCTGGCCGAGCTGGGGATCTCGCCGGCGCGGATCGCACGCTGGGACCGAGGTGTCGATCTTGAGCGATTCGATCCCGCGTTGCGCCGTGAAGACGCTTTTCCCGGCGCAATCAACGTGCTCTACGCCGGCCGCCTCAGCGAAGAGAAGGGGGTCGGCCTGCTGGCCGAGGCTTTCTTAGCCGCATTAGAGCTCGATCCTCGACTGCACCTGGTGCTCGCCGGTGGCGGCCCCGAGGAGGGTCAGCTGCGCGAACGACTCGGTGCCGACGCCACCTTCTTGGGCTGGCTCGGCGGGCAGGAGCTCGCCCAGGCCTACGCCAGTGCCGACGCTTTCCTGTTCGCCAGCCGGACTGATACCTTCGGCCAGGTGATCCTCGAGGCGCAGGCGAGCGGGCTGCCGGTGGTTGCGGTCAACGAGGGCGGGCCCGCGTCGCTGATCGCTGACGGCGAAACCGGACTGCTGGCATCAGCGCAGCCCGAGGCGCTGGCCGAGCGGCTGGTGTCGCTTGTGCACACCCCGCTGCTGCGCGAGCGGCTGCGCAAGTCAGCTCTGGCCGTCGTGCGCGAGCGCACTTGGGAAGCATCACTGGAGCGGCTCGCGAACGGATACCGGTCGGCGCTGCTGCGCGCGGCGTCGGCTGGCGAGGCCCGCAGCGTCGCCTGATCTGCCGATCACCGCTGCGGTGGTCCCGGTCGCCGGCCTCGGCACCAGACTGCTCCCGGCGACTCGCTCGGTGCCGAAGGAGATGCTGCCGGTTGTCGACAAGCCGGTTGTCCAGTACGTCCTCGAGGAGCTGGCGAGCGCCGGGATCGAACGCGTCCTATTCGTCACCGGTCGGCGTAAGCGCGCCATCGAGGACCATTTCGACGCCGACCCGGAGCTCGACCGAGCCAGCGGCACCTCGCCCCCGGGCAGCGGACTCCGGCTTCTCTACACCCGCCAACCCCACCCCCACGGGCTCGGCGACGCGCTGCGTTGCGCCGATGGCTTCAGCGCCGGCGGCCCGGTCGTCGTCGCCCTCGGCGACGCGATCATCGAACCGGCGCCGGGCGGCGACCCTGGCATCGTCGCCCGCCTGGTCGACGCCTTTGTCAAGCGACGCGCCTGTGCCGCTCTCGCGGTGACCGAGGTGCCCGAAGCTGCGGTCGGCAAGTACGGGATCGTCGTGGGCCGAGGGGGCAGCGAGGAGGTCTTGAACGTCTCGGATGTACTCGAGAAACCCGACCCCCACCGGGTGGCCAGCCGGACGGCGATCGCCGCCCGTTACGTCCTCGGTCCCGAGGTGTTCGCCGCCCTGTCGCGGGTTGCGCCCGGCGATAACGGTGAGGTCGGGCTCACCGAGGCCCTGCGCGACGTGATCGCCGGGGGCGGGCGGGTGATCGCGGTGCCGCTTGCGGCGGGCGAGCATCGCCATGACATCGGCACGGTCGAGGGCTACTGCCAGGCCTTCTTGGAACATGCTCTCAGGCACCCGCAGCTCGGGGGCGTGCTGCGCGCACAGGCGGCACGGCTGATCGATGGGGGCTGAGGTAGGCCGCGGCGCGGCCAGCGCCCGGGCCGCGCTGGCCGGCAACCCATCTGACGGCTACGGAGGGGCGGTGCTTGCGGTCACGCTCCCGCAACACCGTGCTCGCGCCAGCGCCAAGCGGGGCCGGCAGCTGGCGATCACCCCACCGAGCCAGCTGGTCCGGGCGGCAACCCTGCGCTTCGCGCGCCAGCACGCGCCCGAGGCCGTGACCTCGGCGGTCGAGTGGACTACTTCGGTGCCCCGCAGCGTCGGGTTGGGCGGCTCGAGCGCGATCGTGATCGCCGTGCTGAGAGCACTGTCCGAGCTTCACGAGGTGACCCTGACCAAGCCTGAGCTGGCCGAGCTGGCGCTGGCCGTGGAGGTCGAGGAGCTCGGTATCGCCGCGGGGCTGCAGGACCGCATCGCCCAGTCCTACGGCGGTCTGACGTTCATGGACTTCGCCCCCGGCTCCGGCGGCTACGAGACCCTCGACCCAGGGCTTCTGCCGGCGCTCCTGGTGGCCTGGCGTGCCGGCGCGGCCGGAGACTCCGGAGCGGTCCACGCTCCGCTGCGTATTCGCTACCAGCGCGGCGACCCGGTGGTCCTCAGCGGGCTGCAGGAGCTGGCCCGGCTGGCCCGGCAGGCCCGAGCTGCCCTGCTGGCCGGCGACCATCGGGAGCTGAGCCGCTGCGTAGACGGCAGCTTTGACCAGCGCCAGCGGATGCTGGCCCTGGATCCCCGCCACGTGGAGATGGTGAACTGCGCGCGGGACTGTGGCGCCGCCGCCAACTACGCGGGCTCAGGCGGCGCGATCGTCATCGTCTGCCAGGACGACGCTCATCGCCGCGACGCGGCTTGCCAGCTGCGGCGGCTTGACTGCGAGACGTGCGCGGTTGGCCCCGGACTCGCTATCCGGCCCTGAGCTTGCCGGCGAGCCTGAGGCCCAGCGTCCGGTCGAGCCGATCGATCAGCGGGTGGCCGACGGAGATCCCGGAGCCGGCGAGGGGAAGGGCGGTCAAGGGTCTCTGTGCCCGGCCACGCAGGATCAGCGAGACGTCCTGACAGCCCCCGGGGTCGATGGTGACGACGGCCAGCTGCCGTTGGCCCGAGGAAAACGTCAACCGGAGCCGGTAACCGCGATCCATCGGGCACGCGAAAGCCCCCGGCGGGGCGCTGGGCAGCGCGTTGATCAGACCGGCGGCGCGGCGGATCCGCCACCGGGAGGTAAAGGTGAACGGGCCGGCGCCGACGCGACCGGGGCCGATGAGCACGACGGTCAGCCGGTGAGCGCGGCCATCGAGCCGCGCCAAGGCGCGATTGTGGCCGGACGCGTCAACGGCGCGCCCGGCCGCCGGGCGCTGACTCGCTGCCGACCCGGCGGCCAGCGCGAACGCGACGGCGACCGTCGCCGCCACGGCCGCGACGACGGTGCGGCGTGCTGAGCGACTCCTACTGGAAGATCTCGGTGGTGCAGTCCCCACCGGGGAGGTGGATCTCATGTGGACGGGCACCCTCGGTCTGTTCGTGGAAGTCGACGAAGAACTCCTCGTCCAGCGCGTAGGTCCCGTCGGCTTGGCGGTCGAGCTTGGTGATCCAGCCCCGCAGGTCGGGATAGAACTGGTTGTCCCAGGTCGAGTACAGCGAGTTGGAGACATAGACCCGCTCGCCGTCGAGCGAGTTCTGGAGCATCTGCGGACCGCCGTTCAGCGGCGCCGGCGCCTTGGGGTGGCCTCCGTCGCGCCCCAGCAGACCGCCCAGCCAGACCTGGGAACGCAGCTGCGGCGAGCGCGGATCGGACACGTCGTAGTGGCGCAGGTCGCCGTGGAGCCAGTCCGAGAAGAACAGGTCCTTGTCGTCGAGTGACAGCACCAGATCGGTGATCAGTCCCGGCACGCCCCCCTCCAGCGGCCAGCCCTCCAGCGGCTCGTTGGCGACGTCGATCACCGTCTCGGCGCCCCACGTTCCGTTGTCGCGGTGGAACCGCTTGACGGTGCTCGAGAGGGTCACGCCGACGAATCCCTGAGCCGAGTCGGGATCGTGCTGCCAGCGAAGCTCGAGCGGGATCCAGCCATCGTCGCCGAGATCGAGTGTCTGTACCAGGGTGCGCTTCTCCAGATCCCAGAAGTGCAGCTTGTGGCCGTACTTGCCGGCCGCCACGTCGGCGGGGTTGAAGCCGCCCTGGAAGGTGTTGGGCGCTCCCCACTCGCTCGAGACGAGAGTGTTCTGGCGCGGCTGGTACCAGAAGTCGTACATGAACTCGAGGTCCCCGGGCTCGTTCTCCCAGCGGCCGGCGAGCGAGAAGTCACGCGCGTCGAGGATCGCGAAGCCGCCGGGAGCGTTGCCCTCGGCATCGCCGAGCATCGAGATCGTGACGATGTCGCCCGGCATGCAGTGGACCGTGTGCGGCGCGCTGAGCCCGATCTTCTCCTTGATCTCGTCGCCCTCGATCACGCTCTTGATCCGCGGCGAGCGCGGGTCGGAGATGTCCAGCATGTGAATCCGGGAGGAGCGAAACCCCGGCACGATCAGGGTGTCGCGCTGCAGCTGGGAGTGGCACGCCGACGAGCACGCGTTCCAACCGAAGTGGTGAAGCTCGTCGCCCACGTGGGGCATCTCGGTGCGGCCGACCACGTCGCCGTAGCTCGCCGATGCCGGATCGACATCGACGACGGCGATGAAGTCGGGCTTGTCGATCCCGGTCCCCTCGTACAGCGCGGCGACGTAGATCAGCTTCTCCGCCGGCTGCTCGCGCGCGTCCTGTGGCGAGGCGTAGCCGGGACCGCTGTGGCCGTTGGTGTGATCGTCGACGCTCAACGTGCCCTCCTCCTGGTTCTCATGGCCGGTGGGGCCACCTTAGCAATAGGACAATTCTTGTTGACTTTGTTCTGTGCGGTCCGCCCCGGGCTCGCCGGTGCTCCACTGTGACCACGCTACCGGACCGGCCCGGAGGCGCGGAAGTAGGTCGTCGCCGCTGATCGCGCCGCGGACCTACGAGGATCGGCCGGCGAACCGGCGAACCTCCCGAGGATGGGGATCAACCGGCTCGAATCGTTCTCCGATGGAGTGATCGCGGTGGCCATCACGTTGCTGGTCCTCGGGATCACCGTCCCCGAGCCGGGCAGCGGCCAGTCGCTCGGTCATGCGCTCCTGTCCAAGTGGCCCGAGTACGCGGCCTACGCGACCTCGTTCTTGACCATCGGGATCATCTGGATCAACCATCACGCGATGGTCAGCCGCCTCGGCCAGGCCGACCATTCGATCATGATCCTCAACCTGCTGTTGCTGATGACGATCGTGATCCTGCCGTTCGTGACCAATCTGATGGCCAGCTATCTGCGTCACTCCCAGGGCCAAGCCCTTGCCGCGGCCGTCTACAGCGGCGCGTTTCTGGTCATGTCGGTGGCGTTCTCGATCCTGAACCGCCACATCCTGCTGGTCAAGGCGCACATGCTGGGCGAGCCGATCCCGCTCGACCTGCGTCGCCGGATCCTGGCCAAGGCCCGGCTCGGCGTCATCCCCTATCTCGTCGCCACCCCGCTGGCGTTCGTCTCGCCGTACCTGACGCTGGGCATCTGCGCGGCGGTGGCGGCGTACTACGCGCGGCCGGTGGCCAGCGGGACCGAGCCACGGCCGCAGTAGCCCGCGGTCAGCCGTCGTCGCGGAGCTCGTCGGTACAGGCTCCGGTCGCGATCCGGTACAGCCAGGTCCGCGTCGCCGCCGCCGAACCCGCACGGCCGAGGCGATACCGGGCCCGCCGCACCGTCTCCCGCAGGGCGGCGTCGGCCTTGACCGGGCACCCGAGCATCAGGTAGCAGTACAGGCGCAGATCGCTGCGGTGGAGCTCGATCAAACTCCGCAGCGCGAGCTCGTCGCCAACGCCTCCCGACCCGGCCGGAGAGCCGCGGGGATCAAAGGGGTCTGGGGGCCGGGTGGTCATGGCACCTTCAGCTGTGAAACTCCGCGCGAGCCCCCAGCTCATCGGTCCCGGCCTGAACGCGCGGTACGTAGCATCGCCCGGACCACCGCCCAGAGAGGAGAGAAGATGGCCGAACGTCAGGTACCTCGCCCGTTCAAGTTCCATTGGGGCACCGGCGAGATCATCGAGGAGGCCTCGTTCATGGGCCCTTACACGGAGCCCGCGATCCAGCTCCTCGAGTACGAGGGCCACCCCGGCGCCTACGGGATTCGCTTCTGTTACTACAACCACGCCGGGCGCTTTCAGCGCAGCCCGATGATGATCGACGGCGAGGAGTCGTTTGAGGGGCTGCGCCAGGCGCTGCGTGAGACGCCCAAGCTCCGCGAGCTGCTGCGCAAGCTCGTCAGCTAGGAACCTGCTCGCGCCCCCACGCGCCCGGACCGGCCCCGGCTCGCGCCCGAGCCTGCCCGGCCGGCAGCACCCGCTTGCGTAGGTCGTACTCGTACAGGTAGAAGTCGAGCTGCATCGTGTGTCGCTGACGGGGCGAGTAGTGGCGCATGTGGCGCTTCTCGTCGCGGCGGATCTCGGCCTCCATGTCGGCGCGGCTCGGCAGCGCCCAGTCGCCGGCCAGCCAGCGAGCCGCCAGCTTGGCCTGCGACTCGGCGAACGGGAAGATCGTCGGCACCGCCTGCCCGAGCCCGATGAACGCCAGGTCCTCGATCCCGGGCTTGAACATCCGCTTGTAGAGCGGCAGTACGTTGCCGGGGGCCGACAGGAACTCAGGCTCAAAGAACGGGAAGCTGATCTTGTACCCGGTGGCGAAGACGATCGCGTCGACCGGCTCCACGCTGCCGTCGCTGAAGCGCACCCGGTCGCCGAGCAGCTCCTCGATATCGGGCTTGGCGGCCGCATCGCCGGAGCCCAGTCGCAGCAGCAGCTCGCTTGAGACGGTGGGATGCGCCTCCAGGAAGTGATGGTTGGGAGTGGGCAGGCCGAAGTCCTCCATCCTTCCTGACACCAACCGGGGAAGCACGCGTGCCGCCCGGCGCTGCAAGGTCATCGGCAGCCAGGGAATCGTGCGCACCGCCTGGTCGATCGGACGCCCGAAGATGTACTTGGGCATCACCCAGGCCCCGCTGCGTGTGGACAGGAAGACCTTTTCGGCGACGCCCTTGCGCGAGAGCTCGGAGACGATGTCGACGCCGCTGTTTCCGATCCCCACCACCACCACGCGCTTGCCGCGCAGGTCAAGGGGCTCGGTGGGATCGATGTAGTGGTGCGAATGGATCGTCGCGCCGTCGAAGTGCCCTGGGAACTCTGGAAACGACGGATCCCAGTGGTGGCCGTTGCACACCAGCAGCGCGTCGAACTCGTGGCTCTCGGCGTCATCGCTCCGGATCCGCCAGCCGCCGCCCTCCCCCCGTTCGGCCTGCTCGACCGCGGTGCCGAAGCGGATCCGCTCGCGGAGCGCGAAGCGGTCGGCGTACTCGCGCAGGAACTGGTGGACCTCGGTGTGGTGGGGGAAGTCCGGATAGCGGTCGTCCATCGGGAAGTCGGAGAAGCTGATCGAGTTCTTCGACGTGTCGATGTGCAGCGACCGGTAGGCCGACGAGCGTCCGTTGGGGTTGCGGAAGTACCAGTTTCCGCCGACGTCGTCCGAGGCCTCGAAGCACGTATAGGGAAGGCCCCAGTCACGCAAGGCCTTGCCGGCGGTCAGCCCGCTGACTCCAGCCCCGATCACACACACGCGCGGCCCGTCTCGCATCCTCGCACCCTCCTGTGGTTTGCGAGCGAGAAGCTTACGACGGCGCCGGCGCGGGTGATCGGCTAGGGCAGAATCTCGATGTAGCCGTCGGTTCCGTTTACGCGGATCTGCTGTCGGTCCTGGATCAGCTGGGTGGCCTGCTCTACCCCTACCACGGCGGGCAGGCCGTATTCGCGCGCGATCACAGCACCGTGGGTCATGAGACCCCCCACCTCCGTCACCAGGCCCTTGATCCCGACGAACAGGGGCGTCCAGCTGGGGTCGGTGTAGGCGGTGACGAGGATGTCGCCCGCTTGGAGGTCGGCGTGGGATATGTCGCCGATGACGCGGGCCCGCCCCTCGACAGTTCCGGCACAGACGGGCAAGCCGATCAGGGCGCCGGCGGGGATACCGTCGCGCCTGTAGGTCCCGGTGATGACCTCGCCGTCGGATGTGAGCACCCGGGGCGGGGTGAGCGCTCGATAGGACCTGTAGGTGTCGCGGCGCCCGCGGATGAGCTGGTCATCCACGCGCTGAGTCCGCACGGCGTCGTGGAGCTCCGGGAAGGTGAGGTAGAAGATGTCTTCCTTCTCGCCGAGCACGTGGGCGTGGACAAGCCGCTCGGCTTCCTTCAGCAAGGCTTGCTTGTAGATGAAGTAGCGGCTGACGATGCCGTACTTCGGATACTCCCGGTAGCCGCTGAAGGTCCGGACGCGCTCGATCATCCGTTTGGTTGCTTGTGCCTTGTGCTCCCCGTCGGGCAGCGAGCGCAAGCGAGCCAGCAGCTCCCGTTCCGTCTCAACGGCCTGGAGGCGGCCCTGCTCGAAGCGCAGCTTTCCGGCGCCCGGGGCAAAGTTCTCGATGTGGCCGAGGAGCGTGGGTAGCAGCGTGGTCGGGCGCTCGCGCCAGCGGGGCCGCGTGATGTCGATCTCGCCAACGCAGCGCATCCCGTAGCGGTCGAGGTAGGCCTGGATCGCGTCGTGCGCCTCCTGCCCACCAGGGAGCGTGGGCAGGTTGTCCAGGAAGCTGTCGTCCTTGACGCGCTGCAGAAAGGCGACCACATCCGGATGCGGGCGGATCACGTCCGCGACGTCGAGCAGAGCCAGTCCCATCTCCGAGGTGATGTTGTGAGGGACCGAGCGGGTGAGCGTGTCGGCGGCGTTCTTCTCGCCCAGCCACGCCTGCAGATGCTCGTTGAGCCACCAGCTGGCCTGCATCCCGGCCATGATCACCTGCAGGCTCTGTGGGTCGCCGAGGACTCGCTTGTGTTCCTCGAATGCCTCCAGCAGAAAGTCGAACAGCGCTGGCCCGCATTTCGTCTGGATGTCGCGCTCCAGGGCGGCGATCGAGACCCGGTTGCGCTCGATCAGCTCGGTGACGATCGCCGGATCGGCGTCGATCTGAGGGGGCCCGCCCCCGACCGGCGGCCCGCCCGGCGGCCCGCCAGGCCGCCCGTCTGGGAGCGAGGGGAGAAAGTCGCCGCGTTCGACGATGGTCTGCAGCGCATCGCCGATCAGCGGGTCGCCTCTTCCGATGACCTCTAGGAGACCTGCCCGAGTCGCCGGCGAAGCCAGTCGCCGGGTGACGTCGACGAACAGCCTGCCCCCGGCCTCGTGCATCGGCGCCATGGCCGTCAGCTGCCACACGGAGACCCCCAGGGGCCTCATCGCCTCGGTCATCATCTGCTGATGACCGACTGAGACGTAGACGTGGTTGTCTTCGTCGCCGGCCGCGGGAATCGGGAACAGCGTGGTGATTGGACGGCTCTGGACGATCTGGAACCGGTCGTCGACCAGGCACCATTCGATGTCCTGGGGATGGCCGAAGTGCGCTTCGATCCGCCGGCCCAGCCGCGCGAGTCCCACGATCTGCTCATCCGTCAGCACCGTCTGGGGCTGGCGCTCGGACTTGTCGACGACCGCGCCGTCGCAAACCCGGTACACGTCTGCATTGACGAGGCCCGACACCAGCGTCTCGCCGAGGCCGAAGCTGGCCTCGATCGAAGCGACCTTGCGGCTGGAGGTCACCGGATCGGCCGTGAACAGCACACCGGCCGCCTGCGGCGAGATCATCTGCTGCACGACCACGGCCATGTGGACGCTCCGGTGGTCAAGCCCGTTGTGCAGGCGGTAGGTCACGGCCCGCTCGCTGAACAGCGAGGCCCAACAGCGGCTGACGTGCTGGAGGATCGCCGTTGGGCCGACGACGTTCAGGTACGTGTCGTGCTGCCCGGCGAAGGACGCGCTTGGCGAGTCTTCTGCCGTCGCGCTGGACCGCACGGCGTAGGCGGCGTGCCCTCCGAGCCGGCCGAGCGCGCCCGTGATCGCCGACGCCAAAGCGTCAGGGATTGCGGTTCGCTGCAGTGCTTCCCGGATCTCGGCACTGAGCGCGCGTATCTGATCCCGGTCGCCGGGCTCCAGGCGCGATAGTCGATCAAGCCGATCGTCGATCGATGGAGCCTGGGCCAGGATCCGCTGGAAGGCGTCCGTCGTCACGCAAAAGCCCGCCGGCACGCAGACGCCTTCGATCCGCGAGAGCTCGCCCAGCCCGGCGCCCTTGCCGCCGGCGCCGGCAACCTGGGTTTGATCGATCTCCCCCAAGCTCAACACATAGCCGCCCATCTAAATGCCTCCCTCCGGAGTCGACCTCGATCAACTCCGCAGTCCTTTGTTTTCATCGTGCGGCGGGCGATTATGCGGCACGATTGGCGCCCTCATGAGAGGCTCTTCTACGGTATAAATTGAAAGTGGGCGGGGGCGGCAGTCAGGCTGGCGATCTGAGCGCCGACTCGGTCAGCCGGCCGTAGGCGTCCGGCCGCCGCGTGCTCAGGAACGGAAACAGCTCCAGCCAATCGCGGCGCTGGTCGAGATCGAGGTCGGCGACCAGGACGGCCGGTTTGTCGCGGGGAGCCTGGACGAGCACCCGGCCGTAGGGATCGGAGATGAAGCTCGAGCCATAGAAGGTCAGCGGATCCTCGAAGCCGATCCGGTTGATGGCCACCATGAAGGTGCCGTTGGCGATGCCACCGGCCACGATCACCTGCTGCCAGAGCGGCTGGGTATCGAAGTCGGGATGGTCTGGCTCTGATCCGATCGCCGTCGGGTAGATGATGACCTCGGCGCCCTCCAGCGAGTAGGCCCGGGCCAGCTCCGGGAACCACTGGTCCCAGCAGGTGGGGCAGGCCAGCTGCGCGGCACCGTTGGCCACCGGCAGCGGCACCAACGGGAACGAGTCGTCGCCGGCGGGGCCGGGGCGGAAGTAGTGGTCTTCGTAATAGCCGGCGGTCACCGGGATGTGGAGCTTGCGGGTGCGGGAGACCAGGCCCCCGTCGGGCGCCACGACGATCGCGGTGTTGAAGCCGAGCCCGTCGGGCCCGTCGGGACCGTCGGCGCGCTCGTACAACGAGGCGTGGACGTGGACGCCGGTCTCGGCGGCCAGGCGGCGAGCGAAAGTGATCGTGGGTCCTCCCTCGAGATCCTCGGGCGCGGCCCCGGCCGCCTGCGGCCCATCCGGCGTGATCGCGAAGTAGGGCGACAGCGTGAGTTCCTGCAGGCAGACGATCCGCGCCCCCTCCGCCGCGGCGGTCCGGATCCCGTCCGCCAGCGCGGCCTGGTGCTCGTCGGGATCGGGGTGCCAGCGCTCCTGCACGAGACCGACCCGCAGCGGCTCGCGCTCGGAGGGTCGTGTGCGCGCCGGGGACTCTGGCGGGGGCCAGGCGGTGAGGATCACCGGGCGCTCAGGCACGCGCGCTCACCGGGACCTGCTGGGTGATGCAATGAGGTCCGCCGCCCCCGTAGGCCAGCACCAGTCCCGGGACCGCGACCACCTCGCGGTCGGGATACGCCTCGGCGATGATCCGCAGCGCATCGGAGTCGGTGTCGGCGCCGGCGATGGGCACGATCACACCACCATTGCAGATGTAGAAGTTGAGGTAGCTCGCGGCGATCCGCTCACCGGCGACCTCGGCGTAGGGCAGAAACGGCAGCTCGGTGACCGAGATCCCGGCCGCCCTGAGCCGCGCCCGGTTCTCCTGGCAATGCTCGAAGTTGGGATTGTCCGGCGCCACCGACTGCAGCAGGGCCCGTCCCGGCTCGATGAAGGCCGCGATCAGATCCACGTGGCCGTCGGTGTCGCGGTCCTCGAGTAGTCCCAGCCCGAGCCACACCAAGCGCTCCATGCCCAAGTACTCGCGCAGCGCCTGCTCGATCTGCTCCCGGGCCAGCGACGGGTTGCGGTTGGGGTTGAGTAGGCACTGCTCGGTGGTGAGCAGGGTCCCCTGGCCGTCGGTCAGGATCGAGCCGCCCTCGAGCACCAGCGGCGCCTCGCGCACCGGGTCCCCCAGCCGCTGCGCGATCAGCCGCCCCACCGCCGCGTCGTGGTCCCAGGGCGGGAACTTCTCGCCCCAGGCGTTGAACTGGAAGTGGACCGCGGTCCGGGCGCCGTCATCGCCGTAGACGTAGATCGGGCCACAATCGCGCAGCCAGGAATCGTCGAGCGCCAGCTCCACGATCTCGACCGCCTCCGAGCAGGCGGCGCGGGCCAGGGCAGCGTCCTCACCGGAGTTGGCGATCATCGTCACCGGCTCGAATGCCCCCACGGCATTCGCCACGGCGGCATAGTCGGCGCGGGCCTGATCCATCGTCTCGCCCCACAGATCACGCCGGCAGGGCCAGCCCATCAGGGTCCGCTCGTGGGGTTCCCACTCCGCTGGTGCGCGCATCAGCTCAGAGTACGCTCAAGCGAGGTGCTGGCGGTGCGCGACGGCGGCGGCCTGAGTACGGCCCTGTACCCCGAGCTTGGCCAGGATCCGCGAGACGTGAACACTGGCCGTCTTCTCGGCCATGAACAGGGCGGCCCCGATCTGGCGGTTGGTCGCGCCCTCGGCCAGCAGGGCCAGGACCTGGCGCTCGCGGGGCGTGAGCCCGAACGGATCTTCCGGGGCCGACCGCGGGCCCTCGGCCTGGCCGGCCGCCCCGTCCGCCTTGTCGGCTCCATCGGAGCCCACTGCGGAGGCGCCGGCCTGCAGGCCCAGACGGGCTCGGTCGCCCAGGGCCCGGAGCTCGTCTGCGAGCCAGCGCGAGCCCAACGAGTCGCTGGCCTTTAGCGCCGCCTGGGCGACGCTAGCCGCCGCCGCACGGTCTCCGGCGGCAACCTGGCATTCGGCCTCGTGCCAGCGCGCCACCGCCGCCGGGTACGGCCGCTGCACCGCATCCCAGGCCGCCGCCGCCCGCGCCCACTCCTTGGCCCCTCCGCGGCCGCGGGCCAGCGCAAGCTCCGCCTTGGCCTCGACCAGGTAGGCCCGCTCCACCGGCCCGCCCTCCTGGGCCGCGGCGTCCAGGCGCTGGACGTGGATCCTCAATCGGGCCAGGGCGTCGCGGACCTCCGCCGTCTGGCGCAGGTCACGGGCGCGCTGGGCGCGGTCAGACTCGGCCCGCGCCCCCACCGCACTGACCCGAGCGATTCGCATCACGTCGTCGGTGCACAGTTCGAGGCGGTCGAGGGCATCGTCGACCGCGCGGCGGGCGCCGTCGAGGTCGCGCTGGCGGACCCGCAGCTCCCCCAGCAGCGAGCCGAACAGCCCGATCCACTGCGGCTCGGCCGACACCATGGCCAGCGGCTCGGCATCCTGCAGCGAGCGCTCGGCCAGCTGGTCGTCACCGACGCCCAGCGCCAGCTCGGCCTCTCGGGTGAGACGGAAGATCAGCGAGACGCCGCTCAGCCGCCCGATCGGCGGAGTCAGGTACTCGCGCGAGGCCTTCCAGTCGCCGGCGTGGAAGGCCAGCTCGGACACCGTCATCGTGATCCACTCGTGGCTGCGGATCAGCCGCCGCGGAGCCGCCGCCATTCCCTCGAGCGCGGTGGCCAGGCCCTCCTCGGTGCGCCCGGCGACCAGCAGCATGTCGGCGAGGTTGGAGTAGGCGGTCACCAGCGTGTCGGGCTCGTCGTTGTCGCGCGCGATCTCGGCCGCCCGGCGCAGACTCCGCACTCCCTCGTCGACGTCGCCGAGCGCCACCCGGGCCATGCCCAACGTGTTGTTGACCTCGGCCTCGGCGAACCAGTCGTGGGCGTCGATCGCCGCCTGCAAGGCGATCTCGCCGTCGGCGGCGGCCTGACGGAAGCGCCCGCGCAGGAACTTGGTCCGCGCCAGCCAGGCCAGCAAGCCCGGGCGGACCCCGAAGGGATCGTCCTCAGGCACCAGGGCCAGCGCCCGTTCGGCGTTGGCCACCGCCTCTTCACCGCGGTTCAGCGACCAGATCGTGCGCGCCAGCCGGGCCAGCAGCGCGGCGTAGCGGGCCGGGTCCTGGTCGGGATCGAGCTCGCGCAGGGCGGACTGCAGCAGTACCTCGCCGCGGGTTCGGTCGCCGACGATCGAGTGAGCGCGGGCCGCGCGCCCCAGCAGCGTCACGTGATCGACGCCAAGTAACTGCTCGGCGTCTGAGACTCGCGGCCACAGCTCCAGGGCCCGCTCGCCCAGGTCGGCGGCTTCGCCGTAGGCGTGCACGCGTCCGGCGGCCGCCGCCGCCATCACGGTGCTGCGCAGGGCCGCCGGCTGATCGCCCGCGGCGGCGTAGTGGCTGGCCACTGCGGTGGCGCGCTCCATCTCGCGCTCGCCACCACTCTCACAGGTCTGCTCCAGGTAGCGGGCCAGCGTCAGATGGAGGTCGCTGCGCTCTCCGGGCAGCAGGTCGTCGTACAGAGCCTCGCGCAGCAGGGCGTGGCGGAAGCCGAAGCGACCGTCGGCGCCGGCCACCAGGACCTGCTCGGAAACGGCCTCGCGAAGCGCCACCACCAGGGTGTCGCGATCGAGCTCGGTGACCGCCGCCAGCGCCGCCTCATCGAGGGCTCGCCCCACGGCGACCGCGCGAGCCACGCGCTGGGCTTCCGGCGAGAGCCGCTCGATCCGGACCGTGAAGGCGTCACGCAGGCTCTGAGGCGCGGCCCCGCGCCCATCCAGCCCGGCGGCCAGAAGTTCCTCGGTGTACAGCGGGTTGCCCTCGCTGCGGGTAAACAGACGCTCGACCAGCGGCGGATCGGGGTCTGCGCCCAGGATGTCGGCCAGCGCCTCTCCCAGCTCAGCGCGGTCAAACGGCTCCAGCTCGATCCGTCGCGCGGTGGAGAGGCGCTCGAGCTCTGACAGCAGGGGCCGCAGAGCGTGGCGGCGATGCAGCTCGTCGGTGCGGTAGGTCAGCAGCAGCACCACCCGCTCCTGGCGCAGGCTTCGGGCCAGGAAGGCCACGAAGGCGCGGGTCGAGCGGTCGGCCCAGTGCATGTCCTCCAGCACCAGGAGCACCGGAACCGTCTCGGAGAGAAGGTCGATCAGCTCGAGCACCGCCTCGAAGAGCCTCAGCTGACCGCTGGCCTCGGGGCGCTCGTCGCGCGGGCGGCCGTCATCGAGACTGGGGAGGATCGTCGCCAGCTGAGCCCGGCTGGCACTGCTCAGTGCGGTGAGGGCAGGGTTGGACTCCCGGACCAATGGGCGCAGAGCGCTGAGCAGCGGCGCGTACGGGAGTTCGCCGTCGGCTTGCTCGACGCCCTCTCCGCGCAGGATCAGCGGTGGCGGATCGGCCTGTGCGGCAAGCGTCTGCTCGAGCTCAACGACCAGCCGCGTCTTACCGACGCCGCTGTCACCTCCGAGCAGGACGAGCGTGGGCCGCCCGGCGGTGGCCTCCTGGACGGCGAGCTGAAGTTCGGCCAGCTCGCCGACCCGTCCGACGAAGTGGTTGCTCGTCAGCCTTGACCGCATGGCCAAAGTATCGCCGCAGAACGCCGAAGCGTTGAGCGGGGGACGACCGGCCGACTCGGCGATGCTGCTCGGCATTGCGGCGAAGGTCCTCGATGCGGCTATCGGCGATGACTGCTGCGAACTGGGGATGCATTCTGGATTCCCTTCAATCGATTCCAACGTGCATCCCAGGATGGACTGAGACAGCCCTGCGCACATCGGCAGAACGGTGCCAATTTCGCGGCCGGGAGCCTTAGTTCGGCGGGCAGACCCCTTACCTGGCTCGGAGGCGGCGGGTCGCGCGTGGGTCGGCGTCAGCGCCGCCGCGGACGCCGCGACGGCACGACGGGCACGAACGCCCGCGGGCTGATCACCTCCAGCTCGCGCAGGCGTATGCGCAGCGGACCGTCCTGGACTTCGGCAGCTTCGGTCACCGCCACCGTCTGCCTGGCGTGAACCCGCGCCAGGTCGTCGAATTCGAGCAGGTCAGCGGTGTGAGCGTGGCCGGCGGCGGCGAGCGTCTCGCGATCGGGCGCGATGTACCACAGCTCGAGCTGCTCGTAGTGGCCCAGCAGCGCCCGGGCCAGCGGGTACTGCGCGGGGTGGTAGAGGACCACCGCCCGCGGCCGACCGGGAAATCGCAGCCGCCGCGCTTGGCGCAGGCTGGCGGCGTCGCGCATGAACTTCGGCGTGGGCACCCGGGAGGGCTCGAGCGCCACGACCCGGGGGATAGACAGCAGGTCACGCGCGTGAGCCTCGAGCTCGAAGCCCTCGAGCCGGCCGGGAAGCAGCAGCAGGCCCAGCGGCTCATCGGGGAGTTCCTCGTCGCCCCGCCCTGGCCGGGTCATTCTGGAGGCACCCATCGGCTAGGCCCCCGGGGTCGACGCCAGGGCGGCGCGTGCGGCGGCGCGGGCCACGAGGATTCGATCGTGCTGGCGGGCCGAGCCTCCGGTCACCGTGACGGTCACGTAGACGCCCCCCTGACCGGGGCTGGCGTTGGTGGCCACCAGCTGCTCTTGGGCCGCCACCCAGATCGCGGCGCCGCCGACCCCGCTCACCGGAACGGGCTGGTCGCGCGAGTTGTGCACGGCTCCATTGCCGAACACCTGCGAGTAGTGGGAACTGGTGGTGTCAAACTCGGTGTAGGCGACGGCGGAGGGCTGCGAGTTGACCGCGACGCGCATCCCTCTCCCGCGCAGCAGGCACCTCAGGCTGGTGGGATCGGAGTCGGTGACGCGGACATTCACCGCCGCTCCCAACCGCGCGGCGGCCGCTCTGCGCACCGCGGCGCAGACACGCTGCGCGACCGGCTGCGCCGGCACGCGCGCCGAACTGGTGGCGCTGTTGGCGCCACCGCCATCCTTCGAGCCGCCACCGCCACCGCCACCGCAACCGACTGCCAGCGCACAGCACAGCGACGCAACCACAACTATTCGTCGTCTGAGCGGAGCCCGCGACCGGACCGTCTAACCCTCCTCGACCCCAGCGTCAGCCGGCTCGGCCTCTGGCGCTCCGGGCGGCGGCCCGGAACCGCC
This sequence comes from Solirubrobacteraceae bacterium, assembly GCA_036497115.1. Lineage (GTDB taxonomy): Bacteria > Actinomycetota > Thermoleophilia > Solirubrobacterales > Solirubrobacteraceae > Palsa-465. The sequence goes on along the minus strand of DASXJY010000019.1, from coordinate 723 downwards.
CGCCGGCTCCCGCTCGGGCATCAGCTCGCCGGCGCTGAGCGGGCTCAGCGGCGACCGCGTCGCCACCTTGATCTCCTCAGAGCTGACGTTCAGCGGATGGTGGCAGGCGGCGACATGGCCGCCCGCGTACTCGGCCAGCGGTGGCTCGACCTGAGAGCAGACCTCGGTCGCTCGCGGGCACCGGGTGTGGAACCGGCACCCCGAGGGAGGGTTGATCGGGTTCGGGGGCTCGCCGCCGATGACCATCCGCTCGCGCTCCCGATTCTCCCTGGGATCGGGGATCGGGATCGCGCTGAGAAGCGCCTCGGTGTAGGGATGAATCGGCTTGCTGTAGAGCTCCCGGGCCGGTGAGAGCTCCATCAGCTTGCCGAGGTACATGACCGCGATCTGGTCCGAGACGTGACGGACCACCGACAGGTCATGAGCGATGAAGACATACGACAGCCCAAGTTCGTCCTGCAGGTCGTCGAGCAGGTTGATGACCTGGGCCTGGATCGATACGTCGAGGGCCGAGACCGGCTCGTCGAGCACGATCAGTCGGGGATTGAGGGCCAGCGCGCGGGCGACGCCGATCCGCTGTCGCTGCCCGCCGGAGAACTCGTGGGGGAAGCGGTTGACGTGCTCAGGATTGAGTCCCACCCGCTCCAGCAGCTCCCGCACGCGTGACTGCGCCTCGCCGCGGTCCATTCCGTGCAGACGCAACGAGGTCCCAACGATTTGGCC